>JBAUNL010000604.1:0-10199 GCA_049579205.1 Rhodomicrobium sp.
ATGGCCCGGCAAAAGCTTCCTATGTTCAATTATGCGCAATCGATCCGTGCGGCAAGGAAAGCAAAAGGGGAAACGATGTCCGCGAAGCTCGGGCACCGCTTAGGGCGCCACCTGCTAACGTTTGTTATTATTCCGGCAAGCTTTCTCTATCTCCAGCCGGCGAGTGCCGGGTATGTTGAAGACCATTCATATCTCCCGCCCTGGATGATTCAAGATGGGAATACCACCACCAAACCTGACGAAGCCGCTGGAAATCAGTTGCAGCCTGCAAAAGTAGAGACAGTGGCTACCAGGGCTAGTAAGCCGAACCTGATAGATCCGGCCGGAGCGGCAAAGAGGGTCGGAACCCGGGTGGTGAGCTATATAAGCGGACTCTTCACAAGGACCGCGCGCTTCGCGACTGGCAATTGACGAAGACGTAAGCCAGCGGTCGTGGCGACTTTCCCCTGGCGGCCTTTCGCCGCCTCCGGACCTACGCCGGACGCTGCATGCGGAACAATTGCTCTGGTCCAATCGTGAAATAGTCACTTGGGCCGCCGCCACGCAGGACCGGCCTGGCGGTTGCGGTATTGTAAATCCCATCCTGCAGAAGAAACTCCGCAATGTGGACCATGACCACTTCGCCGAGCACGAGCCAGCTTGGCACCTTCTCATGCGCCGCAGTTTCGAGCTGCACAATCTGAGTGCACTTACACTCGAATGCGACGGGGCTCTCGGCCACGCGCGGGGCTGAAACCAGCGTAGAATTCAAGGCCGTCAGTGACGCAAACGTAAATTCGCTCGCTTCAGGGGGAAGCGAGGCCGAGGTCTGATTCATAGCCTCGGCAAGGGGTTGGGTGACGAGGTTCCAGACGAACTCCCCTGTTTCCTCAACATTGCGCACCGTATCTTTATAGCCGATGCTGGAGAACCCGATAATGGGCGGCTTATAGTTGAAGGCGTTGAAGAAACTATAGGGGGCGAGATTTAATCCGCCGCTACTGCCGCGGGTTGAAACCCAGCCAATCGGGCGGGGAGCCACAATCATGTTGAAGGGATCGTGAGCGAGCCGATGTCCGAGCCGTGGCTCGTAACTGTGGAATGAAGTCGCCATGAAAGTTCGAGTTGCCCCTTAGAATAGGTTCGGCCGAATATCGCTTGCATAGCCGAGCCATGCAATGTCGGGTGGCTTCTGTCTAAGGAGGCACGGCCGCATAGACCGCCGTAGAGCGCGGCGGGAGATCGCTTGTTACCGGCTGAGACCAGCAATCTTGGCACTGGGCCGAACAACGCGTAGCCGCTCTTTCAGCCGCTGCACGTGGCGGTAGGCATCTTCGATGCGTGCCATAGTCAAGCGCTCCGATTTCAAGCCTTTTTGAACTGCCTCGAACATCCGCGCCGGAAGATCGGGCGGTAGGGCGGACGGGTCACGGATCAATATCATGTCGGCTCCAGATTGAAGCGATCGCAGGATTGCTTCGTCGAAGCGAAGGGGAGCGCCGCCAGAGCCCATGTCCAGATCAAAGATCATGGCGCCGTCGAAGCCGAAGCTGCGACGCTCCTTCTTTTGGAGTTTCCCATGAAGGGCAGCCTCCTGGAGACGCAATGGCTCGACCGCCTTCACATGAATGACGAGTGCGTCGCTTGTCTCTGCCCGGACGACATTGTGCAGGATTGCTGCGCTGGCACTTTCGTTGATGGAGGAGGTGCGCAACCCTGCCCGGAAGGGGACGTGCCGCAAGGCCGCCAGTATGCCTGCATCGTGGTGACCGAAATTGAAGGCTCTGGCGAAATCTGCAATGCGGGATGGGGCAATCCCGAAGCAAGTGCCTGAGAGGTTGACTCCTTCCTCGCGGCAAGCGTCCTCGCTTGGGCCAATGTTGAGGTTGACACCAAGGGCAGCGAGCCCTGTCGCCATCTCACGGTAAAGGAGCTGCGCTTCGGAAGGACTGCTGCCGCTTCCTACCGCGCTTGCAGACGCATAAAATACAAAGCCCTTATCCTCGGGTAATGCCGTTTCCAGCCCCCCCGGTTGATCGACCGCGATGATGGGTGGGGTATCGCCGCTGCTCAACAAAATCGAAGAGACAAGCTGGCGGAGCTGGGTTTCATTCGCAATGTTCGAATTCTGGACGATGACGCCTGATATTCTCCCACTGCGCAAAGCATTTTGGGATGCCCTGACGCCCGCATCGCCGGGCTGCTTTCCGTTAAATCCAATAAGCAGAAGTTGGCCCACAATCTTGTGGAGGCGTTCGGACTGGTTCTGGGCTGGCGCCGTCTTGGGCGGAATTGCCGCCAAGTTGAGAAGCGGAAAAAGCGGCTTTGCCGCCTGAGCATTGCGCTCCTGCTCGCTTAATCCCCGGCTCGCGCTTTTTTTCGCGGGCACTCGCGAGGCAGCGCTTGGTGTTGCGCTTGCTTTAGTTTTCTCAGCGTGTTGACGCGATTTCTCCTTGTCTCCAAGTGCTCTGCGCACAAAGGGCGCGCACTCCGGAGGTGCATTTTTGATGCTGAAATGTTTGCAAGTCCTTGAACTGGCTTCGAACTCACCGGACGGGAATGCGACCTGTGACTGCCATTCGCGGCCATCATCTTCTACGCGCACGAGAAAAGAGTGTGAGCCGGGGGCGGGGTTCTCGACCGCAAAAGACGCGCTCGATATGGCTGCGGATAAAATAGCTACAAGAGGGACTCGCACCACACACCCCACGCACGCGATTACGAGAAATTTATGTAATATTACACGTGCTGGGTTGAATTGGGATAAATTCTTCGCGGCCCCGCCTAATTCTTTCGCCGAAGCTTTGCGACCGCAGCTTCTCAGCAACAGAGCGGTGCGCGGATACAACTCAAGGCACCGGCGCGCTCGCCGGCGCCTTGAAACATGCTATCCCGGCTTCAATCCCGTGGCTGTGGCACCACGCGTACATACGGCTTCAAAGTTTTCCAGCCTGCGGGAAATTTTTGCTTGGCCTCGTCGTCAGTGACGCCGCCGGCAATGATGACGTCTTGCCCCTGCTTCCAGTCCGCAGGGGTCGCGACCCTGTGCCGGTCGGTGAGTTGCAGGGAATCCACCACGCGCAAGATCTCTGCGAAATTGCGGCCGGTCGCCATGGGGTAAGTGAGGATCAGGCGTATCTTCTTGTTCGGGTCAACGACAAATACGCTTCGAACAGTCTGATTCGTGGCGGCGGTGCGCCCCTGCGAGCTATTTCCCGCGTCCGCTGGAAGCATGCCATAAAGCTTCGCCACCTTGAGATCGCTGTCGCCAACAAGCGGATAATTCAAGGCGTGCCCGGTGACATCCTGAATGTCTTGGACCCATTTCGCGTGATCCGTAACCGGGTCGACGCTCAGGCCCAGGATCTTGACATTGCGCCTGTCAAACTCGCTTTTGAGCCCAGCCATGGTGCCGAGCTCCGTGGTGCATACGGGAGTGAAGTTCTTAGGATGCGAGAAGAGGATGCCCCAAGAATTGCCAAGCCACTCATGAAAATGGATGCGTCCCGCCGTGGTTTCGGCCTCGAAATCCGGGGCCGTATCGCCTAGCTGTAATGCCATGTCATCCTCCATACGCTCTCAGTAAAGTCATGCTATATAGAATATTAACCTCAAAAATTTCAACTAAGCCCGGTTCGATAGCAATATTATTTCGGAATTTACCCTATTTCAGGAATAAAATCCGTCGCTTGGGAATCGATATGGGATAACAGGTTCGTTTCTTAGTACACATGCGATTTTTTTATGATGCGCCACTTTGTCTCGGGCTGCCGCTAGCGGTCATAGGGCCGCTCATCCACGATAATTTTGCCATCGTTCGGGAGCGAGTTGGGTGCGGCAAATTCGACAGAACCCTTAAGCTTCGTGACCGCTAGGAGCGTCTCAGCGACTTTTAGCCGAAAGTTCTCGTCCTGCACCGCACTTTCCGCCTTGAGTGTCATGACGTCTTGCTCCTGCTCCCGGCTGATCGAAAGCCGCAAGCGTCCGAGCCCAGGGTGACGCCGTCCAATTTCAGCGATTTGTGAAGGATGGACGAACATGCCTTTCACCTTGGCCGTCTGGTCCGCACGTCCCATCCAGCCGCGAATTCGCATATTTGTGCGGCCGCAGGCGCTTCGCCCGGGCATAATGGCCGACAAGTCGCCGGTCGCGAAGCGGATCAGCGGATAGGTTTCGTTGAAAGTTGTCACAACCACTTCACCGACCTCGCCTTCTGGCGCAAGCTCGCTGGTGCCGGTCCGGACGATTTCGACGATCATGTTCTCATTGACGATCATGCCCTCCAAGGCAGGGCTCTCATAGGCGATGCAGCCGAGATCGGCAGTTCCGTAAGCTTGCAGGACGGCGACCCCACTCGCACGGTATTCCTCACGCAAGCTTGGAAATAGGGCGCCCCCGGAGACGAGCGCCTTCTTGATAGAAGAGACGTCGCGGCCAAGCTCGGTGGCCTTGTCGAGGATCGTCTTCAGGTAGTCAGGCGTGCCGCTATACCCCGCCGGCCTCAGATGGGCAATGGCTTGCACCTGCATCTCGGTGTTACCCGGTCCCGCCGGAAATACGGTAAGCCCAAGCGCCCGCGCCCCATCGTCGAGCAGGAAGCCGCCAGGCGACAGGTGGTAGGAGAAGCAGTTATGAAGGATCTCGCCCGCGCGGAACCCCGCCGCATAAAGCGCGCGAGCGAAGCCCCACGAATCCGGCAGGGGCGATTGCGGATCGAAGATGGATCCTGGGGACATGAACACGCGCACCGCTCCGGCCGCGTCCAAGCCTCCGAATGGCGGGTAGGCCGCCTGAAGCTCAGCGAGCTCGGATTTTCGAAGGAGCGGGAGAGTGGCCAATGCTCCTCTCGATAAGATGCTGGCCGCGTCTATGCCGGAAAGCCTCGTCCGCCAGCCTGGATAGTCGCGCTGCAATCGAGCCAGAAATGCCGGCAGCTTAGAGAAAAGCTCCGTTTCCCGCCGATGTGGGTCGCGTGTTTCCAATTCATCAAAGAAGGGGCTGCCGTCCATTTCGCGCGTCTCCAACGGCGCGCTGCTGCGCGCTTCTGGTTCAGTTTAAGGGGCGGCGAGAAGATCTGTAAATGGCAGGAAAGCATTGAAGCCCAAACCGGGCAATGGCGCTACTTCAAAGGATTGCGCATTCCTGGCCGGCAACGTGCAGCGTTTTCTTATGACGCCATGACAGGCCTACGCTTTGACCGCGGCGCCCGGCCATTAGGTTACGGCTACGTACACGGCCCCGATCAATATCGCGGCCAAGGCCAACGACAAAGGGAGAATAAGTATTTGAATCCAAGTCTGGGCGCCCGTAAGCCTTTCCGTGGCGGTATCTATTGGTGACGAAAGAAATTCCTCAATTGCTGTGGTTGCGTTTGGCTCTTGCCGACGCGCGTAAGAAGCGCCGGTAAACCCAAAGAAATCGACAGTACGAGCGTGACAATAACTAGAAGGTAACCGATATGCGTTTTTCTGCCGAAGGCCACCCAAACAACAATCATGGTCACAATGCCGATTGCTGCTACCGAGCGATAAACGAAGCTGGGCTCCTGCACCTTCCCTGTTAATGGCAACCCCTCAAATTTTAGTCAGTTCCCCTGAATGGCTATGACGGCGCTTACACGAGCGATCTGACTTTCGGCCGTATGGACACTGGCGGATTGAGGTTGATCCATAACGGACTTCCCTTAGTTCCGCGTAAGAGAAGGGCGGCCTTGATGGCCGCCCAGGCTGCGTTAGCGCCACCAGCGGTGATAACGGCGCCAGCGCCAATCGTCATGATCCCGATAGACGTGCCGGCGCCAATAATGGCGTCCCCAATAGTGGTCGCGCCAGCCACCGTGCCAATCATCCCAGTCCGCTTTGACGATTGCGTTCGCGGGGGCGGCTGGAGGTTCTTTGGCGTGGGCAGGAAGTGCGGCCATTACGCCAAGTGCAAAAAGTGAAACTACGATCTTTCTCATAGACGTACCTTTCGTGATGCACGAACTTACCCGGCCTCAATGAGGAGAACAGAAAATATCCCATTAAGTTTCATAAAATGGCGCATAAATTAGTGGCGTTAGCTGAGAATTATATTTTAGGATGCTTATTACACTTAGAGAATCATCGTGCGATTTGTACAGATAAGCTTGAGTATAGCTTAACTAAGCTTGGTTCCTATGCCGCTTGGCAACCAGTGGTCATGTTCGGTGTTTTTCTAAAATGCAAATGGATTTTGGCTTATTCCCAGAGCGCCTTGAAAAGGCCTGCCGCGCTCGCGACCTCCCGCTCGATGCACTTTGCCACAGCACTGGGCTCGGGAGCGATAATGCTGGTATACTGCCCGTTTTTGGCGTCAAAGCACTAGGCATTTTTGAGCTGGCGCAGATCGCAGGCACACTCGACGTGTCAATTGATTGGCTTCTCGGCCGCACAAGTGTGATGGATGTGCCGGATATGCCAGAGCACCAAGAAGAGCCGGGCGCTCAACGGTTGAGGGTGAGCACCGCAGAACCGCTCTTGCTGATTAAGCGGACAAGTTGACTGCTTCCGTTGACGATCACCTGGATCGTGCCGGACACGCTGAACTGCTCATTGAAGAAGGTTCCCGTATAGTGGCCTCCTCCAGATCTTCTCAAGTGAGCCGTCTGGGTCACACTCCCTGATGGTGTCGCGCAGGTTGCTACGACATTGACGTGGTTTCCACTGCTGGGGCTGTAGTGAGCACGGCATCTCGCCCGCTCGCGATCGCCCGAGGCATAGACAACTGTGCCCCCGCCGTTCCAGAAACCAGACAGCAGGCCGTCCTCGCTCCTGCTCGCTTCGGTGAATAGAATAAGGTTGGTGGAAATGAGAACGCAGAAAATTGCCGCTTTAAACAGCCGTACACGCATAGACTCCTCCTAATATTTCTACTTTTTTCTAAAAATGTGCATCCCTGATCTCGATGCCAAGTCCACGGTACAGGTTTTCGTTAAGTGTCTAAGCTCCTCCCTGACAGCAGCCTTTCCATCTGGTTCATTTTTGTTCTTGGGCTGTTATCATTGGGAAATGTTACAGCGAGGAAATCACGCGTCTGGCCGTATCGCTATCCCGCAATCGGGATCCATTCAACGAACATGCCGTTTGCTTCCGCAGCAGGTGTCAGTCCTTGTTTTGTGTGAGTGGCTAGGGTGACGCCGGCAAGAATGGGAGTGCCAAATTCGGCGGCTCCGAAAGAGCTGTCGCGCTTTGCTAAAAAGTAACATTGCGCAGCGAAGGTTGAGGCTGGACTGGCTTTCCGAATTTCGGGTAGGGCAATTTCGACATGAAGCACGCGCGCATTTCGCGCTCCTTAGGTTCGGCTATAAACCTCGCCATCACGGAACCGTCCAAATCTTCTGGTTCATGCAGATACTTCAGTGTTTCGGGGCCGGGTAAGATGTTGCTTTTCCGAATTATTGCCGCTTGGTTCGTATTGCTGGCGCTTGCTGTTCTTCCGGTTGAAGCTGGAAAGCGGGTCGCGCTTGTCATCGGGAATTCTGCGTACACGCAGGCTGGGACGCTTGCGAACCCGGTAAACGATGCAGCGGACATGGCGAGAGCCCTCACCGGCACCGGCTTTGACGTGATCTTAGGCCTCGATCTTGACCGCCGGAGTTTCGACGAAAAATTGAGAGCGTTTTCACGTGCCTTGGAAGACGCGGACACGGCAGTGCTGTTCTATGCCGGCCACGGTCTTCAAGTTGCGGGGCGTAATTATTTGCTTCCGGTCGATGCGAGCCTCAAGAGCGAGCGAGACCTCGATTTTGAGACGGTGCCGCTGGACTTTGTCCTTCGGCAGATGGAGACGGGGCGTGAAGGAAAGACGAATATCGTCTTTATGGACGCTTGCCGCGATAATCCCCTTGCCAGGAATCTTGCTCGTTCCATGGGAACGCGATCTGCTAGCCTAGGAGTAGGGCTTGCAGAAGTGCAGACGGGCGTCGGAACCTTCATCGCCTATTCCACCCAGCCCGGGAACGTTGCCCTTGATGGCGACGGCCGCAATTCACCCTTCACCGCTTCGCTTCAAACTCGCGTTCAAGAGCAGGGCCGGAACTTGACCGCTGTTATGATCGAGGTTCGGAAAGACGTGCTGAAAGCGACGGGTGGGCGGCAGGTCCCGTGGGATCATTCCGCACTCACTAGTGACTTTTATTTTCAGGCGGCTGCCTCTGAAAGCGCCGGCTCTTCTTCTCTTTCTGCGGCGGAGCAGGAAGCCATGCAGGCACGGCTGCGCGCGATTGAAGAGCAGATCAGGTCAAAGACCGACCGTCGGCAGACGCTTGACTTGGTGAAGCTCTCGCAGCTCAAGGAGCGTGTCCGTCAGCTTGAGGAGGCATTGCGCCAAGATCAGCAACGCATTTTTGATGCTTATAACCGCAACGGGCCTGCGAATGATGCCGATTCCCGGCGGAATTTGAGCCTTGAGATCGGATCAATTCAAGTGCAGATGGCCAGGAAGGGGCAGGAGAAAAAATCGCTCGCGGAGCAGATCTCCAGGCTTACGAAGGATCTCGGCATGAAAGAAGCCGAAGCCGAATGAGCAAAGCGGATCTTGACCCTTACAACACCATGTCTGCTGTGGGTGGCGCTGGAAGGTTCGGGTTCTTAGCTCATCTTTCGGAAGGGGCTTGTACACCTTGCGAGGCAAACTTCTCGCGCATTCCCCCTTACTCATCGGATGCCGCCAAAGGAATTTGGACCGCTGGTAGGGCAGCCAGCCAGTGGTCCCACTGCACAAGTCCCGGGCCGCGCAAAACAATCTATAGCTTAGCTTACGATTATTACAGCCTAAAATTGCGACAGGATGTGTTCCTGGATCAAGACGCCTCGAAAATCTGCGTTCGGTCACGAATGGGATGGCCCTTCCCCGACTAACTCTTTGGACGCGGGAGCCCTTCTGGGCTGCGCTTGCCGTCGCCGTTCAAGATAAAGACCGAGCAGGCACATCCCGCACAGCCCCAGCATGTTGACCGCGATCTGGGTCCCGAGACCCGCGCCATAGGTTCGGAATACGAGGCGGCCGAGCAAAGCAAATACACAGCCGGCTGAGAACACTTCGAGCGAGTGGCGCCCGCACGCTTCGATCGGTCTCCAAAAGCGATAAAGGGCGAACTCGCGCAGCTTTCCGGAACTTAGAACAAGATAAGCCAAGGCCAGCATATCGAGGAGGCGCGGAATATTGAGAGTGCTCTTGTCCGGCGGCGTCATGTCGAAGAGTTGTAAGTTTGGCAGTCCCCAGTCTGACCAGGGCACTGACTGGAAGAATGCGAAGACTAGATAGATGGCGGACGCCCAAATAAGCCAGCTGACCCGCGGAAGCCCCCCGCCATGAGTGCTGCTCACCATCGCGAGTACCGCCCCAATTGTAAAAAGGAACTGCCAAGCGAAGGGATCGAAGTACCAAGGCCCGCCTCCAATCCAATTCGGCAAGTTGATGGCGGGGTCCAGGTTCACGACAAGCCAGATGGCTGCCGAAACCGCCAGCGTTAGCCAGTAGTGTTTTCGCAGCCCAAAATAGACCAGCGGGAAGGCGGCGAAGAGCAGAATGTACAGGGGAAGTATGTCAAGATAGCTCGGAAATGGCATGCAGCGCCAAAGCATGAGCCAGGCCAGTAACCGGCTTATTCAAAATTGGGGCAACAATCGTTGGCTGCAGATTGTAATGTGTCGTCCAGGCGAGCACGACCACCAGCGTGATGAGCAGAAGGCCGATCTGGAACAGGTAGAGCCGGCCCAGGCGAAGCAGGATGCGCCGGAGCCCGCTTCGCGTGCCATCGCGTTCGAAAACCCTGCCATAGGCCATCACCGACGAGAAGCCGGCCAGCAGCACGAAGACCTCGGCGGCATCCGAGAAGCCGAAATTACGCATCGTAATATTGTCGAGAAAGTTATTTGGAATATGGTCGATGAAGATCATGAGAAGCGCCAGGCCTCGCATGACATCGACGCGTGGGTCTCGGTTCGAGGATCTCGATTGCGGCATGAGGCTAAGTACTCACGGGCAGCGTTGAAGATCGCAAGCCGGAAAGCATAATACCTAGTCAGACGCGCCCTTAGATATAAGCTCGGAAATTGTAACGTTGTGGTGACCTAGTTGTTTAGTCCCGCTGTGTGATGGAATCAGTCTAACTGACCCCAAACTTCGGGAGCGGTTATGGGACAGATACTTCACGGCAGCGCCACGACAACGCACGCCGTCCGAGCGGCAATACAGCG
>JBAUNL010000605.1:0-3873 GCA_049579205.1 Rhodomicrobium sp.
CAACAGTCCAATATCGCACTTTAGGCCGCCGACGTATTATTTCAGTAAACCTTCGTTCGCCTTTGCGAAAAGCGTCCCTGCTATGCGCACCAGGAACTACATAGTCTAATCGTGCCGTCTTTCTTTCCATGCTGGTCCACCCCCCGTAATAAAAATTCGCCGCCCGGTAGACAATGCCAAGGTGACCGTGTGCCGCATAAGACAGAACAATCCTTGGCGGTAAAAGACGCAAGAGCCCGAGAGACAAACCAGCTCTCTGGCCAAGCATGAATTCGCGAATGGCAAGCGATCGCTTTTTGCCAAGGCCGCGGCTGCGCAGACCCATCCGAGTAGAGATTACAAGGAAGTGGGTCAATTGAAGCTTTTTCTTCAGCTTTTTATTTTGTCGAATAGGTCTATTGGAATGGGAAACACAATCGTGGAAGCCCGTTCGCCAGCGATATCGTGAAGCGCCGCGAAATAGCGCAGCTGCATAGCACTCGGCACAGGTGCAAGCATCCTCCCAGCCTCGACCAGCTTCTCGGCGGCCTGCTGTTCGCCTTCGGCATTAATGATCTTCGCGCGGCGAAGACGCTCGGCCTCGGCTTGCTGCGCGATCGCGCGGATCATGCTTTCATTGAGATCGACGTCCTTGATCTCAACATTTGACACCTTGATGCCCCATGGATCGGTGTGTCTGTCGAGGATCGACTGGATGTCGAAATTGAGCTTGTCCCGTTCTGCAAGCAGCTCATCGAGTTCGTGCTTGCCCAGCACCGAGCGCAGGGTCGTTTGGGCGAGCTGGCTCGTCGCCGCCACGTAATTGGCGACATTGATGATCGCGCGCTGCGGGTCCACGATCCGGAAATAAATGACTGCGTTCACCTTCACCGAGACGTTGTCCCGCGTGATCACGTCCTGGCGCGGCACGACATCGACAACGGTGCGCAAGTCGGTGCGCACCATTTGCTGGACCACCGGGATGATAATGACAAGGCCGGGACCGGCAACCCTGCTGAACCGGCCGAGTGTGAACACGACCCCGCGCTCATACTCGCGCAAGATGCGGATCGCGGTAGCGAGCAGCAAAAGCGCGACTAACGCCAGGATAATAAAAACTAAGGCGTAAGGGTTCATGGCCGTCCTCAATCCCTTAGGTTTTTGCCAGCGTGCTGTTACACTTTGCAGCAGTAACAATCAGGGTTAGACCCTCCAACCTCTGAATTATCAGCTTCTCTCCGGTGGCAAATTTTCTGTCGCCGCGCGCGTGCCAGCGCTCGCCCTGCGCCCAAACATAGCCATCGCCATCCTGCCAATCCAAGACAACCGCCTCGCTGCCGATTAATTGCTCCGCGCCACTGACAGCCTTGCGTCTTTGTATGCGCCAAAGATATCCCATGAGGACGATCAGAAATGAGGCACTGACTGCGGCCATGGCCGCAATAACGCCATAGGACACGCGATAGGCGGGGATGTCGGTATTGACGAGCATCGCCGCCCCGATAACGAAGGCAGCAATTCCTCCGAAGCCGAGGATGCCGAAAGTAGGCATAAACGCTTCGGCGACCATGAAGGCAATGCCAAGCACCACGAGCGTAAGCCCTGCATAATCGAGCGGAAGCTCGCTCAAGGCGTAAAGCCCAAGAACCAGCGAAATGGCGCCAATGACGCCCGGTAGAATGGCGCCGGGGCTCATCAGTTCAAAGATCAGGCCGTAGATGCCGATCAACATCAATATCAGTGCGACATTGGGGCTGGCCAAAGCGCCAAGCGCCTTTGTCATAAAATCCGGTTCGATGCGCTCAACCTCGATGCCTAGCGTTGCGAGGGTGCGCTCTTGCTGGCCGATGACTACCTTCCGCCCGTTAATGGCCCGGAGCAAATCGGGAATGTCTACGGCAATCAAATCGATAACGTGCTCGTCCAGCGCTTGGCTTGCATGGAGCGTCGCGGCCTCGCTTACAGCCTTTTCGGCCCAGGCGGCATTGCGCCCGCGAAGCTCAGCAAGGCCTTTTATCAACGCGACAGCATCGTTCGTCGCCTTGTGTTCCAGGGTGGGCGCCGGCTCTTGGGACTTCTTATCCGCCTGCCCATCCTTACCCTTATCGCCAGGAGCCTTTGGTTGCTGGTCCTGGGGCTTCTCATCTGGTGAGGGCAGCCCAGGCAGTCCGCCGAGCTGCACCGGCGTCGCCGCGCCGATATTTGTCCCCGGCGCCATCGCGGCAATGGAGGTCGCGTAAAGAATGTAGGTTCCGGCGCTAGCCGCGTGGGCGCCGGAAGGGGCAACATAGCCGGTCACAGCTACGGGCGACGCGAGAATCGCTTCGATGATCTCACGCGTGCTGGTAAGGAGCCCGCCGGGCGTGTCGAGCCGGAGGATCAGCACTTCAGCCTGCTGCGCGCGTGCTTTCTCGATCGCTTTTTGAACATAAAGCGCTGTAGCCGGGCCGATCACACCGGTGATCTCAGCCAGCAGAGCGACGGGCCGGGGCTTTGCGCTGCTACTTTCTTGCCCCAGCGCACCGTCCGGCGCGGAAAGGAAAAGAAAAAGGGCAGCAAGCAAGCGACGAAATGGAAAACATCTGCACACGGACCTCTCCTTGAGTGCCGCGTGGTCATCATGACGGCCGCTCATACATAGTAGACAATCGGAAGCATCGCCGCAATGCGGAGGAGCGCGTAGTCAGCTTTGAGATGCGAATTCAGCACTTTTGTGCCAGGGCAGGCGCAGTCATGCCGTGGGCAAGAGAGCGAAGCCCGGATGCGCGATGCCGCCACCTCCCTGACCGCCGCGGCCTGGCGGCCCCTCGCGGCAACGCCTCAGCATCTCGTCTAAGAAATATCGAGGGTGGTTTGCCGCCTTCGATCTGCAGGCGAATCGATTGCCTGCGGCTCCAAATATGGAGCGCCTCAGAACCCTTCCAGGACAGGCCTCAAACATGAAGGCTGGGGTCATCCACCTAGTTGTTGCGAGGGGCCTTTTCGATGGCGAAGTCCTCCAAGCTTTTAAGTGTGCAAGCGCACCCTCTCACCTCACAGAACCTGACGAACTCGTTAGGGTAGACCTGAACGTCAATGACGGTTGCGCCCGAGCGCTCGAACTCCGCTCTCTCCTTCAAATGGAGCTTAAGCCATTCAACATAGGTGTCGGGAAAGTCCGGGTTGATGAGTCTCCAGAAGGCATTGTGGTCTTTAGGGCTCATGATGGGCAAATATCGCGGTCTGTCCATGATTTAACTCCTGGGTCGCTTGGCAGCTACCCTACAATCCGAGCATATCGGACAGATGCGTAGCGGTTATCGCGCGCACCGGTCACGATCGTCTTGCTTCATGCAGCGATCGTAAGGGGGAGACTGGTGCCGAGCTTCTATGAATTTGGAACCGCAGCGCTTCGATGTATATATCGGGCGCGAATTTCGGGATCTCCCGTTTTCGATCCACCGCAAGCGTGGTTTCCGAGCTGTTGCGTTTTTATTGACGCCTGGGCGGCGATTCGCTCCGAGGCTCTTGCGATCGCCGGCCATATAGAGACCGTGCCCAGATTTCAGGAACTAATGCCGGAGCAGACTGAAATTTCCGCCAATGACGGCCGCGATTGGCGGATGTTCATTCTGAAAGCATACGGGATCGAGGTATCCCAAAACATGGCGGCCTGCCCAGCTCTTGCTGGCCTAATTCGGCAGACTCCAGAGGTTATATCTGCGGCGCTGTCGTTTCTCGCGCCACGCAAGCACATTCCGCCCCACTACGGTCCCTTCAAGGGGATTCTCCGTTTCCATCTCATATTGAGCATGCCAACGGGCAGCGACGGAAAGCCCGCGGTGGTGCTAAAAATCGACGACGCCGAGCATCGGCTGGCGGACGGCGAATGTCTTCTGTGGGACGACACATACC
>JBAUNL010000606.1:0-10149 GCA_049579205.1 Rhodomicrobium sp.
TCCCTATACCGAGGCGCTCTTGTCTGCGGTGCCGGTGCCGGACCCAAAGGTCAAGCGTGCGCGGATCAAATTGGAAGGCGACGTACCCAATCCGATCAATCCGCCATCCGGATGCCATTTCCATACAAGGTGCCCAATCCGAAAACTGCCGCTGTGCAGCACCGAGGCTCCGGTACTTAGGCAGAGCACGGACGGGCATTGGGTCGCCTGCCACTTACGCGGCTAGGAGGGGCGGTGGCGTCGGCGAGAAGGACAAGATGGAAAGCCCATGACACGTGATCAAGCGATAGCTCATGCCGAAGAGCAATTCGATAGCGGAGCCTTCAGGGAAACTCTCGGACGCCGCATCGCCATTCAGACCGATAGCCAAAATGACGAGAGATGTGGAAATCTCGCGCGATATCTCGATCACGAGCTCATTCCCGAATTCCAAGCGATGGGATTTGAGACCCGGGTGTTGCGTCACGAAAAAGCGCGCGGACCCTTTCTCTTCGCACAGCGGATCGAAGATCCAGGCGCAAAAACTGTTCTAGGCTATGGACATGGCGATGTTATTCCAGGCCTTGACGCGGGGTGGAAGGAGGGGCTTTCGCCCTGGAGCCTGACTGAAGTGGATGGCCACTGGTTCGGCCGGGGCGTGGCGGACAATAAGGGCCAACACTCGATCAACTTTGCGGCCATGCGCGCGGTGCTTGAAACAAGAGGCTATCTCGGCTTCAACGCAAAGTTCTTGATCGAAATGGGGGAAGAAACGGGGTCCCCAGGTTTGCGTGAGATCTGCTCGAAAAATAGCGAGCTGTTTGCCGCGGATCTATTCCTGGCCTCCGATGGGCCTCGCCTCGTCGCGTCGCGTCCGACTATTTTCCTCGGGGCGCGAGGCGCTTTCCCATTGGACCTGACCATCGAAGCCAGAGAGGGAGGGCATCATTCGGGAAACTGGGGCGGTCTCCTCTCCAACCCTGGTCTCCAGCTCGCCCATGCCATCGCGTCCCTGGTTGGGCCCACAGGCCAAATCAGAGTGCCAGACCTCGCGCCAAATGAGATCCCGCTGGCGATACGTGAAATATTGGCAGACTGCGCGATAGAGGCCGAACCAGGGGCGCCTGCTATCGACCCGTGGTGGGGAGAGCCTGGGCTAAGCGCATCGGAAAAGGTCTTCGGCTGGAGTAATTTCGAAGTCTTGGCCTTCGAAACCGGCACGCCCGCAACACCTGTCAATGCGATACCGCCGCGGGCCTGGGCACTATGCCAGCTTCGCTACGTAGTGGGCGTCGAGCCGGATAACGTGATCCCCGCGATCCGGCGCCATCTCCAGCGGCAAGGCTTTGGCTACGTGCAAGTCGAGAAAGCTCGCGATGAGGTATTCAAGGCAACGCGCTTGGATCCGGCAAACCCCTGGGTCAGTTGGGCAGCAGCCTCAATTGAAAAGACAACCGGTAAGCGGCCGGCAGTCCTTCCCAATTTAGGAGGGGCACTTCCCAATGACATCTTCTCCGAAATCCTTGGGCTGCCAACGATCTGGGTTCCGCACTCAAATCGCGGGTGCTCGCAGCACGCGCCGAACGAGAACGTCCCGGCCTCTCTGATCAGAGAAGCACTAGCGATTATGGCCGGCCTTTATTGGGACCTGGGGGCTGACGCTTAGCGGGTCAGCCTTTCGCATAACGGACCAAGAACGGCATGATGATCTTCTCAAAGATAACCGGATCTGGCCACACCTTGGCTTGGCGTCCGAGGTGGCCGCCGGCAGGATTGATCCATGCCTCCTTCGGAACATCACCAGCCGACAGCAGGCGATAGGCATCGCTGATCGGCACCTGCGTGTCGAGTGCACCCGCGATGATAAGCATTGGCGCGGTAGGTTTCCCGAGCAACTTCTGATCGGCGAGCGACATTTTTGGGTAGATGGCAACGAGATCGTCGAAGGAAGATACCCCCTCGAACACCGCCATCAAGGCCGGTGCATAATCGAACAAATATTCGCGATTGCCGAACACCTTCTTCTTTAGGAACTCCGGATCAAAGCTATCCTGAACGGCAGGAGATTGTGCGCTGACCGCCTTCAGGCGGCCCTTTTCGACGATCGCGAGCTTGGCTGCCCAATAGCCGCCGAAACTCACACCATGCAAGACGATCCTGCCAGCGTCGATCTCTTTGCGGGTCGTGAGGTAATCGATCGCTTTCGAAAAGACACGATCTGCCATTGGCCCGGCCTTGATAGGGGATTGGCCGGTGCCTGGACCATCGAGCGCGAAGATGGCGATCCCCTCTTCAAGGATCGGAGCGAACTGATCAATCAAGTTCTCTTTGCGGCTATCCAGACCGGAAATGGCGAACACAAGCGGCACGGGCCCTACTGCGCCTTTTGGAACTCGGAGATAGCCGGTGATTTCCTTCCCCTCGAAGGGGATACTGACGATCTCAAGCGGAGGATCAAGCGTTTGGGCAGCAGATAGGAATGCCGCGAGCGCGGTTTGATAGGCTCTGCGCTTGCCTTCCGAGGAGGGGACAGGCCAGGCACCGAAGCTGTACAGACGCCAAGCTTTAAGCCAGTTGGCACGAGCCTGGCCGCTATCAGTTGCAGCAAGATCCTTAGCTCTTGCAGCGTATTTATCGCCGGCGCTTATCCAGCCAGCAGCCCACTCGTCGCCGTCGCGCGTCTTGATCCGCGAGAAGGCGTCACGCACATCATCCGGGGCAAGCCCAATCAGCGGATAGCCGCCACGCTCCGAACGAGCAATGGACTCGTCGCGAATTTCCTCGATGGTCCGCTCAGGCGATGATTGCGCTGCCACGTGTGCTGTTGGCAGCAGAAACAGCGTCAGTGACAGCAGCAGTCGCAGATAGATCATTTTCGTCTCTCAGCGAAAAAATGGGCTCGGTCTTTATTCAACCTCTTCCAGATGCTTGCACCGCGCTCGGGAAGCTTAATAAATCCGGTAGGTTTACCCGCGCGTAAAAGCTATTGACCAATCGCCTTATCGTTTGGACTTGCCACAAGGGCCTTGAGTTTCTCAGACATCGGAAACGCCAGGTTAATGCCTTTCGGCGGTACCGAGCTTTCGAACCATTTCTTATAAAGCTTGGCATATAGTCCAGATTTCATCGCCTCGGTAAGTGCTTCATCGACGAGCTGTTTGAAAGCCATATCATCCTTCCGGAACATGAGCGCATAGGGATCACTCACATACTCATCCTGCAAAAACATGAAGCGGTCCGGATTTTTGCTGCCGGCCTTGAGCCCCGCAAGCAGAATATCATCTTCCATGAAAGCTGCCGCCCGGCCCGTTTCGACATAGAGAAATGACTCGGCATGATCTTTGCCATGCAGAATCGTCATCCCCAGCGCCTTCTCCGCATTCAGCTTTAGAACGAATGCGTTGGTATTCGACCCGGCGGTGAGAATCACCTGCTTGCCTTTAAGATCCTCTGCCGACTTCAGCCCGCTCTCCTTTAAAGCAATCCAGCGGAATTGCGGCGCAAAAGTGGTTACGGAAAAAGCGACCTGTTGCTGTCTCGGGATCATATTTGCGGTTGAGCCGCATTCAATGTCGACGGTGCCATTGGCAACAAGCGGAATCCGAGTCGAGGAGGTAACGGGCACATAAGAGATCTGTAATGCCGGCAGTCCCAGTCTGTTCTTAATTTTTTCAGCGACGATCTGGCACAGCTCAACTGAGAAGCCCACTGGCTTTTGCTCACCATCGAGATACGAAAGAGGAACAGACGTCTCCCGATGCCCAATAGTAAACACACCCACTTCCTTGATCTTTTGCAGGGTGGGCCCAAGTTCCTCCGCTGCCACCGGCGCCACAAGTCCGAAGCATAGGACAAAGCATAACGCTGCAAACACTCTGGCGGCGCACGGCATGGATTTTTCCTCCTGGTGATTTCTCAAATGCGGGAACGGCTGTTTGCACTTGCAATTGCTGCACCGACGGCATCGCCTAGCCGCTCCACAATGACATCAATATGTTCTGCGCTCGCGATGAATGGAGGAGCGATCAGAACGTGGTCCCCATTCCTGCCGTCGATCGTGCCTCCCATCGGGTAAACGAGAAGTCCGCGGGAGAAAGCTTCGCGCTTGACAAGCGCGTTCAGCTTTGTCTCTGGAGCGAAAGGTTTCTTGCTGCCTCTATCCTCGACGAGTTCGACAGCCCAGAATAAACCCCGGCCCCTTATGTCGCCCACTTGGCGGTGATCGCCAAAGCGTTCCTTGAGGCGCCGGCCCAGGCGGCTCCCCATCTCCTGGACATTTTCGAGAAGGCTATCGCGAGAAATGATTTCCTGCACTGCGAGAGCTGCAGCAGCCGCCATCGGATGGCCCATATAGGTGTGGCCATGCTGGAAAAATCCGGAGCCTTTAGAGAAGGCTTCGAAGATACGTCTGGCCAAAAGCACGGCGCCAATAGGCTGATAACCGGCGCCCAATCCCTTCGCGATAATCAAGAGATCGGGGGCGATCCGCTCTTGTTCGCAGGCATGAAGCGTTCCTGTCCGGCCCATTCCGCACATGACCTCGTCGAGTATAAGGAGGACGCCGTAACGATCGCAGATTGAGCGGATCCGCTTGAAGTAATCGGTGACCGGCGGCACCGCTCCAGCCGTCGCACCGACGACAGTTTCGGCGATGAAGGCCATGACGGTGCGGGGACCAAGCTCAAGAATCTTATCTTCAAGCTCGCGAGCCGCGCGCGCCGCGTAGTCATTATCGCTTTCATCCGCGTGCTGATGCCGGTAGGCGTAACACGGGTTGATGTGGTGGGTTTCGATGAGTAGTGGAGCGAATTGAGAGCGCCGCCATTCGTTGCCGCCCGCGGCAAGGGCTCCCAGCGTATTACCGTGATAACTTTGGCGGCGCCCAACGATATGGCGGCGCTGCGGTTCTCCGATCTCGACAAAATACTGGCGCGCCATTTTGAGTGCGGCCTCGATAGCTTCCGATCCGCCACTAACGAGATAAACGTGATCGAGATCCTCTGGTGCGTCTGCTACGAGCCGGTCTGCCAGTTGCTCCGCCACTTCGGTCGTGAAGAAGCTTGTATGCGCATAGGTGAGCTTATCAAGCTGCCTATGCAAAGCTGCCAGCACATCCGGGTGGCTGTGGCCAAGGCATGAGACCGCGGCGCCCCCCGAGGCGTCGATATAGCGCTTGCCGTCCGCCCCGAAGAGTTCGATGCCCTTGCCGCCAATGGCGACGGGCATTGTGGCAATGGCACTGCGATGAAGAATATGGGTCACGTCGGTCTCTTCGAATTTCTTGGATTGAGGTGCGTCTTGAGCGCGGAAAGGTGGTGCTCGACATGTCTGAGCGCATTTAACGCGCCCTCGCCGCGACGGCCCGCAACAAGCGCGCCCAGCATCTCCGCAGCAACAAAGGCCGGGGACATCGTGTGAAGGAACGACGGGCTTTGGGTTGAGACGATGATCGCATTTTCCGCGATCCGTGCAAGAGGAGCAACCTCACTATCAGTGATGGCTAGTACCGGGATGCTTTGCCCGGCTGCGTACTCCGCCAATTCGACCGTAGCCCGTGTATAGGGGAGTACGCTGACCGCAAATAGCACGTCTTTCGGGGTTGCGCCTGCGAGAGCGTCCGCTCCAGTTCCGCCAGCACTTTCGAGATAGGTGCTACGGACGCCGCACAGACACATGATGTAATGCAAGTGCCAAGCGACCGCGTGGCTCGATCTCAACCCAAGGCAATAAACTCGCCGGGCACCCACAAGCCATTTAGCCATCGCGTCGAACCGAGAGACCATATCCGGGGCGGAAAGGGCTGCTACCTCACGGCCTACAGATGCGATCATCTCTGCGGCGAGGGCTTTCCCGCCCTTAAGTCTTTGTCGGGTAACCTGACTGCTTGCTTTGCTCGAAAAGCCGAGAGCGCCGCTTCGCAAGGCGTCGGCATGAACTGTGCGAAGGGCATCATAGCCCTCAAGGCCGAGATGCTTTGCAAAGCGGGTCATAGTTGCAGGTTGCAGCTTAGCTTGGCGCGCTTGTTCCCTCATGGTCAGCAGTGCAACGTCCTGTGGATGCTCGAGCACATAGCGCGCCGCTGCTTTAAGCTGCGCCGGCATCGTTTGGAACGCTTCGATAATCTTCTCTTTAAGCGGGCTCTGATCCACTGCTGAAGCCTATGCGTTCATTCTCCTGTTTGCAACATTTGTTTCATCTTGAATTTGTTTGTAACAAGTGACTCCATGGCGGCTGGGGGCAATAGGCCGTCAAACCGCGCCATGAGCCTCCACATACAAGGAATAAAGCGAATGGCTGCTGGCCATGAACAAGCGGTTGTTCTTGGCCCCGCCAAAAGTCAAATTTGCACAGCGTTCGGGAAGCCGAATGAACCCGATGGGCTTACCTTGAGAATTGAAGACCTTTACGCCATCCAACTCTTCCGGCTTTGCTCCGGACGAACCGTTGCTTCCCCAACCGCACCAAAGGTTTCCATCCACATCAACCCTGAAGCCGTCGAGTGCGCCCGGGCCATCGGCATCGACCAGTTTCGTCTTATTCGAAACGCTCCCGTCCGGACCAACATCGTAGCTCCAGATCAGGCGGTTGGGTCGTGCTCGCGACTCCACAATGTAGAGCTTTTTCTCGTCCGGCGAGAACGCCAATCCATTGGGGCCCGCTAGCTCCGGGGTCACGAGGCTAACTTTACCTTCGGGCGAGATCCGATAGACGGAATGCGGCAATTCGGGCGCAGCTTTATCGCCTTCCCAATCGCCGCCAATGCCGAAGGGTGGATCGCTGAACCAGACCGAGCCATCTGATTTGCAGACGATGTCATTGGGCGAGTTTAATCTTTTGCCGTTGAAGCTATCGGCCAGAATGGTGATCTTTCCGTCATATTCGGTGCGGGTTACGCGGCGTGTCAGGTGCTCGCAAGTAAGGAGGCGGCCTTGCCGGTCGCGAGCCATCCCGTTCGAGAAGTTGGATGGGCTACGGAACACGCCCCAGTATCCGGTCGCCTCGTCATACCGCATGATGCGATTGTTGGGAATGTCGCTGACGAGAAGATAGCGGCCATCGCCAAACCAGACCGGGCCTTCTGCCCAGCGCATACCGGTGGCCAATTGCTCGACCGTGCTGCTGAATATGCGATATTTGGTGAAGCTCGGATCAAGAATTTGCACCGCAGAATCCGGGTAGCGCTGGCTCGGTTTGAAGTCGAAAGATTGCGCCGAGGATCGCCGTGTGGCGCTTACGATTGCTGTTGCTCCTGCGGCCGTGAGCAAATTCCGGCGGCTGATGACCATTGTTCCCTCCACTATTTTCTTAGACAGCTTTGAATGTATATCGCCTCACCAAACTCCGGGCCCGCTTACGTGATCGGGCCTGGGTTGAACAGCGTCATTGAGTTTCGTAGCCCCCAGTGGTCGGCCCACGTTTTCTTTCGGCCGCTCGCTACCCCAAGAATGAGCCGGAACAGCTCCCACCCAATATCCTTGATCGTTACCAGGCCGGTGGCGATGGGTCCGGCATCCAAGTCGATGAGGTCGTGCCAACGTTCTGCTAACTCTGTGCGGGTCGATACCTTGATCACTGGCGCTATGGCGAGGCCATATGGCGTGCCGCGACCTGTGGTGAAGACCTCGACATTGCAGCCTGCCGCGAGCTGCAACGTCCCGCAGACGAAGTCGCTTGCGGGGGTCGCCGCGAAGAGGAGGCCCTTCCGATTTGCCCGTTCGCCCGGTGAAAGCACGCCGGAGATGGCGCTGCTGCCAGACTTCGCGATAGAGCCGAGGGCTTTCTCGACCACATTGGCAAGGCCCCCCTGTTTGTTGCCGGGGGTGGGGTTCGCGCTGCGGTCACTTTCGCCCGCCGAAAGGTAGCGATCGTACCAATCCATCTCACGGATCAGCGCGCGGCCAACCTCCGCATCGATGGCACGCGGGGTTAGAAGGTGTATGGCGTCGCGGACCTCCGTGACTTCCGAGAACATGACAGTCGCCCCCGCGCGCACCAGCAAGTCGGCCGCATATCCCACGGCCGGATTAGCCGTGACGCCTGAGAATGCATCGCTGCCGCCGCATTGCAGACCAACCACAAGATCAGACGCGGGACAGACCTCGCGGCTCCGCTGATTAAGGTCGGTCAGCCGTCCTTCCGCCATTTCCATGATCGCAGAGATCATAGCGCCGAAACCGGTGAGACTTTCGTCTTGAAGACTAACGATACTGTCCGTGGCAGGAGAGCCCTCGGGCAAGAGGCGTTCTGGCCGTAATTTCTCGCATCCCAAGCCGACGACCATGACCGCGCCGCCTAGATTGGGGTGGCGTGCGAGGTTTTGTAGCGTCCGAATGGGAACAGTTGCCCCCGGCGCGCTTATAGCCACCCCGCAGCCATACGCGTGCTCGATGGCGATCGCGCCGTCGACATTGGGATACCTGGGCAGCAACTCCTTCTCGATGCGCTTGGTGGCCGCGTCCAGGACCCCGGCCACGCACTGCACGCTCATGCTGATCCCGAGCACGTTCTTTGTGCCCACCGAACCATCCGCGTTGCGGAAGCCCTCAAATGTGTAGCCCATCAGAGGCGGCTGTGCCGGCGGTACCTTCGTGGCGATCGGCAGGTTGTGAAGCTCCGGCGGCTGGGGCAACCGGATCATAAATTCACTGATCCAACTCCCTCTGGCGATCGCGCGCGCCGCCGTACCGATCACTTCACCATAGCGGACAATGGATGCGCCCTCGGCAATATCAGCCAGCGCAACTTTGTGCCCCTGCGGGACGAAATCCTTAAGGACGAGGCGGCACGGAAATTCGGCCCCCGGCCTCAGGCCTCCGGCGTTCACCACGATGGCGACGTTATCGTCCGGATGAACCTTGATATAGCGGGGAGCGCTGTTCACCGGCTTCCCTCCGGCTTCTTCCCGTCAGGTAAGCCCCCCTTGAACCTCGCGGCTAGTTGTTCCGATGTTCGCGCCAAGATTCCGAGATCGGAGCCAACTGCCGTGAAGAGGCATCCGAGATCAATGTAGTGCTGGGCCAACTTTTCATCTGCGCTCAGAATGCCGGCGGGCTTCCCGCAGGCTTTTATCCTGCCGATTGCGTCTTCAATAGTTGTCTGGACTTCGGGATGCTTCGGATTGCCGGCATGGCCCAAAGCGGCCGAAAGATCGCCGGGGCCAATGAAGACACCATCGATACCCACGACATGCGCGATGGCTTCGAGGTTCTCGATGCCCTCGCGCGTTTCGACCTGGACCAGCACGCAAAGTTCTTCTTCGCAGGCCGTGGCGTAATCTTTGATCCGGCCAAATCCACTGGCCCGCGGTGCAGCAGAATAACCGCGCAGACCTTTCGGCGGATAGCGGGTGAAGGCCACGGCATTGCGCGCCTCCTCTTCCGTCTCGATGCACGGGATCAGCAAAGTCTGGGCCCCTATGTCCAGGTAACGCTTGATTGTTACCATGTCATTCCAGGGAACGCGGACTACAGGATGCGCCGTCCCGCCAGCCGTCGCCTGCAGTTGGCTATAGACCATCGGCAGTTCGTTCGGCGCGTGCTCTGTATCGAGAACCAGCCAATCGAAGCCGGCTCCAGCGATGATCTCGACCGTGACATGGCTCGAAAGAATAGACCATAGCCCGATCTGCAGCTTGCCGGCCTGGATGGCGTGCTTGAAAGTATTCTGAGGAAGTCTCATGGCTGCCGCCTAACTCCTGTTCCCGCAAGCTTGCGTGGGTTCGGGCCTGGTCATCGCGCCTTGGCTATCATCGGACGAGACAAGGTCTCTTATTGTCGAATATCCATCCGGGAATCAGGAACTGCATCGCCATGGCGTCGTCGCGCGCGCCCAATCCGTGCTTCTGATAGAGCCGGTGCGCGTGCTCAATCTGCTCCATATCCAATTCCACACCAAGACCGGGCCGGTCTGGAACCTTGATCATACCGCCGGCGATCTTGAACGGCTCTTTGGTCAGGCGCTGGCCTTCCTGCCAGATCCAGTGTGTGTCGATAGCAGTAATCCTGCCTGGAGCCGCTGCAGCAACGTGGGTGAACATCGCCAGCGAGATATCGAAGTGGTTATTGGAATGCGATCCCCAGGTGAGTCCCCACTCCGCGCAGAGCTGGGCCACTCGTACCGAGCCTAGCATAGTCCAGAAATGAGGGTCGGCGAGAGGAATGTCGATAGCAC
>JBAUNL010000607.1:0-7099 GCA_049579205.1 Rhodomicrobium sp.
GGCTTATGGCCTGCGGATTTCTTGCTTCCTTCTGCTCCTCAAGAATTGCAACAACATCATCGAAATTCGGCGGGTCGATTCTATCCGCACTGATCCATTTCTGTGGGCTATAGCCCTTTTGTTCGAAGGCTTGCTTCACGGCATCGCGCAAGGTGGCGGTCTGCCGGTCGCCCAGCCCAAATACGCGTTTCAGGACGCCTGTAATCGTGAAAATATGCTCGATCGGCTGTGCTTGTCCGTCTTCGTTAGCACTCGGCATCAGGGGATTGAAGGGGATGCCATAGCGGCGGACGTCGTGAACCTTGAGCCCAATAGACTGAACGAAGCTGCGCTCCGAGTAATCGTTTTTGAAATCGAAGATGCAGACGGGGAACCCCATACCGGCGACGCCGTCGATGAGCACATTCAGCGTTTGCGTCTTGCCAGAACCCGGGTCTCCTGTGACAAGGATGCCGAAGTTCAGAAGCCTTGCCTCTGTCTCGAACGGCGCCCAATGCACCTGCGCCCCATCCTCATCCAATCCCAGCATCACCGCAGGATCGGTAGGCTGCCTGCGCAGCGCCACAGGTTTTGGGGCTGGGGCTTTCTCAATCTCCCGCGCCTCCTCCCGCTCGGGTACGGTATAGGGGTATTGCACTATGTCTGACAGCGAAGCAGTTTTTGTGAGCGGGCGCGCTTTGCTTTGCCAATCGTGAAAACCTGCCATGTCCTGAAAATTGCGGAAGAAATGGCGGGCGGCATCGAGCCGCTCCCAGGACAGCATATCGAACTGAGGAACGATAATAGAGTTCCTATCTTCGGCGTCCCTTATGACTGAGGCAATGAAGCGGCCCGTCCTGGGAAGCCTTCCCCCGCGCGGCCTTACGATGACCGGCCTGGCGCCGTTTACGCTTCTGAGAAACGCCTTGAGTTCCTCTGCCAGCGGGGCCCCCCTGCCCTCATTGCAAAGCGCGATGTCGCGTCTTTCCAGGCTTTGTCCGTCCCTCTGGAAGTCAGCTTCGATGATGACGGTGGCCGCGCGCCCCGGACGCACGGTACGCCGGGTTTTGATTGCCGTAATGCCCTCGATCTCGGCGGCGGCTGCCTGTAAAGCCCACTCCAGAATCTCAGCCTGTTGGATCCCATTTCCAATGGCGGGCTGCACCGTGCGGGATGCAAGCTCTCCGTTCCATTTGTCATCGAGGTTTATCGAAGCCGGAGCCCGGCCCGAACTTACAACCGGCGCCTCGGAGTTGACGGATGGCGGCGGCGGCATATCTTCCTGCGCTGGCAGCTTGCCTGTTTCTAGATAGACGCGCCGGAACTGCTGAATGAGCTCAAAGACATAGCGAGAAGTTTGTCCGCCCAGCTCTTCAATCATCCAGGCAGGAAACGGATAAAGCGGCTGGCGTGTCTCCGCCTTCGCGCCGCATCGCTCGTAAAGTACGGCAAGCCTGCGCTGCAACAGGGCTTCCGCCTGGCGTCTAGCGAGCGGCTTCAGCCGCACAGGCATTATCCCGAAACGCTCGATGCGGTCACGGATTGAACTGTCCATACCGTCCGCAATCGTGTCATAGAGCGAAGGCAGAACACCATATGCGACGCATAAAGGCGGAAGCGTTTCCGCCAAAAGCGCCCCCCGGCTGAACAGATGGCGCAACCTCTGCTCCCAGCCCTGCACGCGGCTTTGCTCCAATTGGTCGAACGCGAGGAAAAGCGCGCCCCCAGTGGCCCCTATGACAGTGACGAGAGAGTCGATATGCGCTCTCGCAATGTGATTGTCGGCGCTTTGTTGGAGGCGAACGCCGCTAATACTCACATTCAGCGGGTAACCACGCAGATAGGAGAAGCAATCGTCGTCTCCGGCTGCGGCTCCTAGTAATGCAGCGATGAACGCCTCTGGAGGTGCAGGAAGGTGTGAGAGCTTTTGAAGCTCTGTCCTAATGGATGCGATCAAGGGCCGGAGATCGAAATCTCTGATGTCCCCGCCCTCGTCCATAATTTCGCGGCGGAAAGCGGCCGCGAGCTTGCCTTGGCCTTTTTGGAGTACCACGGCAGCGAGCAGCGCCAGAGGGCAAGGGGCGCCGGACGGGACGAGGTAGCGTTCGGCGAGCCGGGAAATGAGGGCACGCAGGAGCCACGCATCGAGGTCCCTCTCGGCGACGAGGTCCACCATCGGGAAAAGTGCGGCGTAGACACCTCCCTGCTGGTGCAGGCGCCTTATGGCGGTCAGCAGCGTATGAGTCTTGCCTGTGCCGGTTGCCCCTTTTATCAGCAAAACCCTAGACGCGGGGTCGGGGTTTTGGGTGCGCGCATTGTGGCAGATTGCGTTCAGAGCGTCGTCGGCTTCTGCTTCGATCTCGGGTACATCCACGCGCTCTTCATCTGCCGCGCCCGCCAATGAAGCCACCGCACCGAAGACTCGCTCGAATTCTGGGCTTTCAAAAGCCTTGATGCGTAAATCCATGACGCCAGCGCTAGATCCACTGATTGACGATAAAGTGCCGCTCGTCGCGGCCTAAGCGCAGGCGCGAACGCTCCCTCAGGCCCGCATCTAGTGGCCCGGCAATGTCATAGCGTTCGAGGTCGAGAAGACCCTCGCGAGCAGCTTCCGCTAATCTGGCTTTGAATTCATCGAGAGCGCCGAGTTCTAAGCCTTCTGCAAGACCCGCATCGTAAACTTGAGCAATGGCGACTTTGCCGGCATAGGGCTTTGTCTCCAGCCGACTCGCAAGCCTTTTGATGGACTCGGTAAAGCTTTCAAGATCCGACGCTTCAGTGGTTTCGATACCGGAAGGCTCGCGAGCGGAAATTGCGGCCCGAATGATTGTGATGGTAAGCGCCTGGACTGTGTCCGCGGGCCCGCCGAGAGCCTTGGACAACAATGCCGCATCTGCCTGCAAAACCGTCCCCCGTTGCAATCCAGCAAAAGCGAGATACATGCGTCTGCTCATATCGTCGAACTTAAATGGCTTGAGCGAGCTGGCGGCGCATTCCGCGAAGGCCCCTCCGAACGACGAGACGATACGGCCCAGAAGCGCACAGCGCGCATGCTGAGCCGTTGGCCAAGCCGGCAATTCCTGCAAGGCGAAGATTTGTTTCAAACCCAATGCGGGGAGGTCGCGTCTCCGCTTAGGGCCGGCTGCTGGCCCGCTTAAGGCGCTCACGGCAATGGCCCTCAGACCATCTTGAGCTGGAGTCCCGGATCGCGAGGGCGGCCCAGCGGACGCTGCCTTGTTTTTTGCGACAAGGAATAAGCCGTCCTCGCAAACCGCGCCGAGGCGGATTGCTGCTGCTAAGGTGGAAGGAATGTCGAAAAGCTCCGCCAGGGTCTTTTCAGCGGTCTCTTTTGAACTGCGGCCTTGCGGCTGTGCGGCAATCCAGGAAGTCAGAACATCCTCTGGCGAATATGCCCGGATGCAGGCTAGGCTTGGCTGCGGCAATGGCAATGCACTTTTCCGTGGCGTTGTCATCGTGTTGCGCCCGCGTCGTGAAGTCCTAATCCGAAGCAAAACCTAGCTGATTCGCAGCTTTTTGAAACCCAACGGCAGTTTGGCGGCATTTCGGGGCATGATTCGTCCCATTACGCATGCGCTGGCTTAGCCATTACTTGGCCCCAGCCTACTGCGTTTCAAGCCAAAGCAGCGGCAACCGATACCGAACTCGCCTTCGGGCTTGGCGCAGATGAGGCGGAGTGTGTGCTACGTGCCTTCGCGGAGCGTGCGGCTCACGCCATGCTCCGTCTTCTCCCAATAAAAGGGGTTCCGGATGAGTTGCCATACAGCCCGGTAAGCCGCAGCAGAGATATAGAGCCAGTAAACCGGGATGAAGATGACGTAAGGCAAAAGCCCTTTACGGCGCGCGCTAAGCACGCTCGCGGCTCCGAGCAGGACATTCACGGCATACCCGCCCACGAAATTTACGACAGCCAGGCCGAACAGCATCTTATTGTACGGCGTATCCCCTTCCTTAAACAGCGAGCCGGAATAGCGGTGAGCAAGGAGGACGACATAGAAGAGAGGATGTGCCAGCGAGGAGACAATGACGCCGGCGAAATAGGCGTGGAAGGCGAGAAAGCCCGCAAGCCCCGTCTCGCGCAGCGTCGAGAAGGGCGCGCGCATGTGCACGCCAAATGTCTGCATCCAACCCTTGAGCCATCGGGTCCGCTGCTTTATCCAAGCTGCCTTGGCCAAATACGGCAAAATCTCCACTTCTTTGAAGAGAGGTACGAACACCGTATAGTGGGGCAGTTCACCGTCGCTCAGCAGTTTTGCTTTCTCGATCTCCTTTTGTGGGAACATGAGGTTGACGACGGCCGCAAATCTCAACCCTATCGCGAGGAGGAAGACAAGGGAAAGAGCGGCCCCCAAGACCGTAAGCGCTTCCGCTGGCGCGATCGCGAGTGAGCCAAGACTTAGGCCCGCGATGACCGCTCCAAAATAGGCTTGCCAGGATGCGAGCCCAATTTTCGCGCTGAAGCTCGGCCACTCGAACCGCAAGCCGTCGGCGGCCCTGCGAACCAGCGCTTGCCCATGGGAGCGCGTCACAGAATCTATGAGCTCTTGACGGGTAATGAGCTTGAGGTGCCGCCTTTTTGCTCCCAGCTTCCGCGACAGAGCCAGCAACGTGTGGACCGACGAAGTCTGTCCATTAAGCGCCACAACTGTGGCCCCTGCCGCGGTAAGCGGCACAGGTCTATCCATGAGCAGCCAGGCGTCTTCCGGCGCGGTGGGCAGATGGACCCGGTAGGGGAGGTTGTTCCCGGCGAATGAGAAAGCCTGTGAGAGCCAATGATAAAATTCCGAAGCCTGGAGAACTCCCGACGCTATTGCGGTTTGTATCACGCCCACTTTTGCGTGCCGCGCCTTTGCTTCGAGCTCATACACAACTCTTGGCGGCCAGCCCATTGAAAGGAGAAATTCACACTCAAAGTCAACTCCGGCGCTGCTATCTTCGGGAGCAACAGCTGGAAAGCCGGGCCCAGGAGAGCGCCCCCGGCTTGCATTGCGATTTCGTGCGGGTTTATGGTCCGGCGTAAGCGAGCGAGGCGCCATTGAACAAAGCCATCTATGCCATATGTGAAAATGTCTTTATCACTTTTGACAAATACGGAGATGCTTCCGTGTCAATCAACCGGAGCGTGTAGTGCGAAGCAAAACCTTTAAGTTGAGACGGCGCATCTCTAAAATACTTGCCCTTGCTACCTTCGTTGCATGCACTTTCTTGGTCCGGCCCGGAGTTTCTCAGACGGGGCCGAAGCCAGATTGGTCGTGGCTGCCTCAATTGCGTGTTCTTACCGAGGCCGACTATCCCCCCTTCAGCTATTACGACGACCAAGGGCAGCTTACGGGATTCAATGTCGATCTATCGCGTGCCATTTGCCGCGAACTTGCCGTCACTTGCGAAATCAATACCGCGGAATGGGATACTCTGATGCCGGCTCTGAAGACTAATGAAGCGGATGCCGTCGTGGCCTCGGTGGCGATCACGGCGAAGGCGCTTGAGCAGGCCGATTTCACGAACCGTTACTACATAACGCCAGCGCGCTTCGCTGCCAGGACCGCCAGCAATATTAAGGAGGTTTCGGCCGAAGCACTCAACGGCAAGAAGATCGCTGTGGAGCGCGGCACAGCGCATGAGGCATTTCTGCGAGATTTTTTTCCCGGGGCCAAGATCGTGGCATATCCAACCCAGGCTGAGGCGCGCGCCGCGCTAAAGAACCGTGAGGCCGATCTCCTGTTCGGCGATGGAATTTCCCTGATGTTTTGGATCCAGGGCACTGACAGCATCAGATGCTGTGAGTTCAAGGGCGAAGGATACACCGAGCCTCGCTATTTTGGCGATGGCGTCGGCATTGCGGTGAAGAAAGGCAATAGCAGGCTTAGGGACGTCCTGGACTACGCGCTTGCGCATATCAAGGCATCAGGGCGATACGAGGAACTGATGCTGCGATATTTTCCGCTCCCGCTTTACTAACGGCAAGTAGACCTGCCGGGAATCATTTCGCAGCCGCACTCCGTCCATTCGCATGCGCCTTTAGATGGGCGATAAGTGCCGCCGTTGGCCAGCATGTCTGCGGCAATCCCTCGCGCTTTTGATAGGCGCCTGCCGCGCTGCGGGTGCGGCCGCCAGCCTTGCCATCCATCGTATCGCTATACAGTCCGAGCGCGGTTAGCTGTTTCTGCATAAACTCGACGTCCGCTGTTGAGACCTGCACCACCTTTTCCCAACGGCGCCGGAAGCCGCCCTTAGCGCGGATACGATCGGCGAGGTCGCCAACAAACAAGGCGTAGAGGTCCGACTTGTTGTACTCGCGGATCACTTGAAAATTCTGGAAAGTCAGAAAGGCCGGTCCAAATATGCCTGCGGGTTGAAGAAGCGAAGCTTCCCATGTCAGAGTCTGCGCAGGGAAAGAGCCGCCGTTTACGGGCGTGATCCCCATCGCAGCCCATTCACTAACGGGCTTACGAATGTCGAGATAACCGAGAGAGCAATCGACCGTTGAGGGCGCCTGCACCTCAAAACCCCAGGGCTGGGTCTTATCCCATCCCTTGTGGCTGAGATTGTTGGCCAGCGATGCGAGTGCGTCCGGCACCGAATGCCAAATGTCTTTCTTGCCATCGCCGTCCTGGTCCACAGCGTAATTATAATAATCTTCCGGCATGAATTGAGCGAGGCCCATAGCCCCGGCCCAGGAGCTTTTCATATCGCCAGGCGAGATAATTCCGTCCTGGACCATCCGGAGGGCGTAAAGGAACTGTTTTTGAAACAATTCCTTCCGGCGCCCGGCATAGGCTTGAGTCGCCAGCACGTTCAAGGCATTAAACGGCAGGTTGTATGTGCCAAAAGCGGTCTCGCGTCCCCAAAGCGCGAGAAGAAGATAGGGGTCTAGGCCATACTTATCTTTGATAGCTTCAAGCGCTGCCTTATGCTTTTCGTACAGGCTGCGGCCCTGCTCCGCGAGGCGGGCAAGATATTTGACATCGAGATATTGGTCGGGCGTGCGAACAAACTCTGCTTGGCCCGGCTCCTTTGTGGCTCTCGAAGGGAAATCGAGATCTGGCAACGAAAAGTCAGGAATAATCCGCTGTGTGAGGGAGTCATAGAGGCTGGGCTGGAT
>JBAUNL010000608.1:0-8137 GCA_049579205.1 Rhodomicrobium sp.
AATGTGAACTTGCTGGCGGCGAACCTTACGAACCAGGTCCGTGCGATCGCCGAAGTGGCAACCGCCGTGACGAAAGGCGACTTGACCCGCTCCATTCAGGTGGAAGCGCGCGGCGAGGTTGCCGAGCTCAAAGACAACATCAACACGATGATCGACAATTTGCGCCTCACTACGGAGCGCAATACGGAGCAGGATTGGCTCAAGACGAACCTTGCCCGCTTCACCAGCATGCTCCAGGGGCAGCGCGATCTTACCGCCGTCGGCAGCCTACTGCTCTCCGAACTCGTGCCCCTGGTTAGCGCCCATCAAGGTCTCATCTACCAGATGGACAAGGATGATAATCGTCTGAAGCTTCTTGCAAGATATGCGGACGATCACAGGAGCCCCTATCCAAGCCGCCTCGCGCCCGGCGAGGGCTTTGTAGGTCAATGCGCGCTTGATCGCCGCCGGATTCTCATTCCCCAGGTTCCTGAAGGCGCCGTTCGCATCGACCCGGTGCTTTTCGAGGCTGCGCCGAGAAGCCTTGTGACGTTCCCCGTCATTTTCGAAGACGAAGTGAAAGCTATCATTGCTCTGGCGTCATTAAACGAGTTCGAACCCGCACATCTTACGTTCCTTGAACAGTTGACGGAAAGCATCGGGATTGTCTGGAACAGCATCGAAGCAACGATGCAGACGGAAAGCCTTCTGAAGCAGTCGCAACAGCTCGCAACTGAGCTTCAGACGCAGCAGAAAGAGCTACAACAAACGAACGATCAGCTTGAGCTCAAGGCGCAGCAACTCGCCGAGCGTAATGTCGAGGTGGAGCGCAAGAACCAAGAGATCGAGCACGCTCGCCGTGCTCTTGAAGAAAAGGCCACAGAGCTGGCGCTGACTTCAAAGTATAAATCAGAGTTCCTGGCCAATATGAGCCATGAGTTGCGGACTCCTCTCAACAGTATTCTTATCCTGGGCCAGCAGCTTTCTGAAAACGCCGACGGGAATCTCTCAACGAGGCAGGTTGAATTCGCAAAGACAATCCACAGCGCTGGAACAGATCTACTGAACTTGATCAGTGATATTCTCGACCTTTCCAAGATCGAGTCTGGCACGGTCTCCGTCGATATTGACGAGATTTATTTCTCGAACCTTATCCAAAGCGTTGCGCGCCCGTTCCAGCACGAGGCCGATACACGCCAGCTCAAATTCGAGCTTGAACTCGATACGGCCGTTGGCAAGAGCATCTTTACGGATTCCAAGCGGCTCCAACAGATTCTGAAGAACCTGCTTTCGAATGCCTTCAAATTCACAAGGGAAGGAGGTGTCCAATTCAAGATCTTCTCTGCGGAATCTGGCTGGACCGCCGATCATCCTGTGCTCTCGAAGGTAACGGACGTTATAGCACTGGAGGTCTCAGACACGGGTATCGGCATCCCTACCGAAAAGCAGAAAATCATTTTCGAGGCGTTCCAGCAAGCGGATGCGAGCACGAGCCGGAAGTATGGCGGCACAGGTCTTGGCCTAGCAATCAGCCGCGAGCTTGCGAACCTGCTCGGTGGAGAAATCCAACTGAAAAGTGCTCCCAGCCGCGGAAGCACCTTCACCCTTTATCTGCCCCAACGTTTCGCCAACGTGCCCTCGCCTTCTCTTGAGAAGATGCCGGTACGGCAACAGCTTTCATTCAAATCGGCGGAACAGCATGAGGCACCCCAAGATGACCGGAAAGTTATCCAGGAAGGTGACCTCACCCTGCTGATTGTGGAGGACGATCCCCACTACGCGCGCGTGATGGCGGACCTCGCGCGCGACCAAGACTTCAAGGTGTTGATAGCAAGCCGGGGGGACGAGGCACTCAGCCTTGCCATGGCTTACAAGCCGTCCGCGATCTCGCTTGACGTCTTCTTGCCAGATATGCTGGGTTGGAGCATTCTTGGCCAGCTCAAGCAGAACCCGGAAACCCGTCATATACCTGTTCAGATGCTGACACTGGAAGAAGATCGGCAGCGGGGGTTGGCGCACGGCGCCTTCTCCTTCCTTACAAAACCGGTCGAAAACTCAGACCTCAAGGCCGCCTTTGACCGCATCAAGAATTTCGCCCAGCCAAGACGCAAGACTCTTCTGATCGTTGAAGACAACGAGGCCGAACTACTGAGCATTGCGGCGCTTCTTGAGCACAACAATGTCGATATTGTGAGCTTCGTGAATGGGAAGGATGCTCTGGAGTTCATGTCGGCAAACCCATGCGATTGCGTGGTGCTCGATCTCAAGCTTCCTGACATGACAGGTTTTGAAATCCTTAATCACATACGCGACAATGAAAAGTTGTCCGATATCCCCGTCATTGTCTTTACCGGCCGGGAACTCTCCCCTGAAGAGGATGCCCAGCTTCACGCAATGGCCCGTAGTGTCGTCGTCAAAGGCGTTGAGTCTCCCGAACGCCTCCTCGATGAGACAGCCCTGTTTCTCCACAGCGTTATTGCTGAATTGCCAGTTGAGAAACGTAAAATGCTGGATCGTCTGCACAGTTCCGATGAGGACCTCGTTAACAAGACCGTTCTCCTCGTCGATGATGACTCCCGGAACATCTTCGCTCTCAGTAGTGTCCTGGAGCGGCGCGGAATGAAAGTCCTGACCGCCACGACTGGGCGTGAAGCAGTCAGTTTACTTGCGACTAATCCCGAGGTCGCTATCGTCCTTATGGATATCATGATGCCGGAAATGGACGGCTATCAGACCATGCAGGCAATAAGAGAAAATAGTGAGTGGCGCAAGCTGCCGATCGTGGCACTGACCGCAAAAGCGATGAAGGGGGACCGCGAGAAATGTCTTGAGGCAGGAGCCTCTGACTATCTTGCGAAGCCTGTGAATACCGAACAGCTTCTTTCCGCGCTACGCATGTGGCTTCACCGTTGACGGGGCTCATGACAGAAAACGAGAAAGTGAATGTTTTGCTGGTCGATGATCAGCCAGCAAAACTTCTCACCTACGAGGAAATTCTGAAGAACCTTGACGCCACGCTCGTCAAGGCAACCTCGGCGCAGGAAGCGTTCCAGTTCCTCCTTCATAACGATGTCGCCGTAATCCTTGTCGACGTCTACATGCCGGACCTTGACGGCTTTCAGCTCGCCAGCATGATCCGCGATCATCCTCGCTTTGAGAAGACCGCAATCATTTTTATCTCGGCGATTTATCTGAGTGATCTTGATAGATTGCGCGGATATGAGAGCGGGGCGGTGGATTACGTCCCCGTTCCGGTAGTCCCTGAAATTCTGCGTGCCAAAGTCAGAGTGTTTGTTGAACTCTTTCGCAAAACTAGGGCCTTGGAGCAAATGAACCGTGAACTTGAGGACCGCGTTGTAGAAAGGACCTCAGAGCTGCAGGCTTCAAACAACCGTTTGCAAGAGAGTGAAGAGCGTCTCAGGCTGGCGAGCGAAGCGGCCGAATTTGGAACTTACGACTGTAACCCTCGTACAGGTAGTTTTCATTGCTCGGCACAGACAAAGCAACTACTTGGGTTGGAGAGTGACGAGGAACTTGGGGTAGAGTCTTTCCTGAGTCTCGTTTATGAACCCGACCGCGCCGCGGTACGCCGTTTTCTTTTTTCAAAGCACGCGAATGACGACCGGCATCGGGTCGAATTCCGGATTTCCAGCGACGGTGGTATTCGTTGGCTTCTGGGCTGTGGCCGGTCATTTTTCGGACCCGGAGATTCTGAGACTCCCGTCCGCGTTATGGGCACCCTTCTCGATCTTACTGAAAGAAAGCAAGTCGAAGAACGGCAGCTCTTGCTCATGGCCGAGCTCGATCATCGCGTGAAAAACATACTCGCGAATGTTGGAGCTATCGTGAAACTATCCAGCAAAAATAGCAACTCGGTTCGCGATTTCGTAGAAGCATTGGACGCTCGAATTCAAGCGGTTGCCAAGGCTCATAGCATGCTCAGGCGCGATAGTTGGAGTGGCATTGATTTAAAGCGGTATCTTTCCGAGTTACTCGCTCCCTTTATCGCGAGCCGGGCCGAAAGCATAATCCTTGACGGCGACGGCATAGATCTTTCTCCAAACGCGGCCCAATCTTTAGCGTTGGTTTTCCATGAGCTTGCGACCAACGCCATAAAGTATGGTGCTCTCTCTGTTCCAGATGGTAAAGTTACGCTTGCCTGGAGTAAGTTGGGCGGTGAATCCGGTAACGTAAGACTGACATGGCGCGAAGAGGGGGGGCCGCCTCCGAAGGAGCCAGCTAGGCGCGGTTTCGGCAGCATGGTCATCAGCACCGTTGCCGCTGAGCTTGGCTCGGAAGTGGCGTACGATTTCTGCCCCGGCGGAGTTATCTTCAGCTTCGAGGGAAAAATCGAAAGGATCACAAAGTCCAAGACAGTTGCGCCGGTGATGCCGTTAGAACTTCCCACCAACGGGACAAATCACACAACAGACAGGCAACTTCGCATTTTTATGGTAGAGGACGAACTTATCGTCGGGCTTCATGCCAAAACAGAATTTGAAGCTGCAGGGCACAAGGTTGTGGCCTTCGCTACAAGCGTTCAGCAAGCCATGGACCTCGCCCCAGAGCTGGAGTTCGACTTCGCTTTGCTTGATATTCGTTTGGGGGAGGAACTAAGCGTACCAGTTGCAGAGAGAATTCTAAGCCGTGGTTTGAATATGGCTTTTGTTACTGGTTTTGAGGATGAAATGATTTTGCCTCCGCATCTTCGATCAATTCCGCGTTTCCAAAAGCCTTACGACGTTGATACGATCATGAAACATATGGCCAATGTGCCTGCAAAAGGATCAGCACTGTCGTCGCTAAAGGGCACGGCTGGCAAGAGGGCCCTGCTTGGCGAGGTAGCTCAGGTGCAAATAGCACGACCGCGTTTGCCGTAAGCCGGCCAGTTCATTTTCATGCGGCGTATATTTTGAGCCTCCGCCGGGGCCCTGGCTGAAACCTCTGTCGCTACTTCAATCGTCGAGATGACGTACAGAATGTTTCGCACAATTGATTGAGGGCTGGCGGCCCCGACTCAGGCTCAAGTGGTGGTGGCTAAACGCAACCACGAGAGCAAGAGAGGGAAGCCACAATGAAAGTGCGAATAATTCTCGACACTACCATCGTCGAAGAAGCTCCACCCTCGGCCGCTCGCCCAAGCAAAATCGCTGTTTCGGTACCTCTTCCGGACCTTGGCGGTTTTCCTCCTAGAGGAAACCGTTTTCGGCAGCGCACTAGCCTCGGCCCCTGAGGCTAACTTAGGAGGGAGGTAAGTATGAATGATCATCCTCAGCATTTGCTTTCCCGACCGCTGGAGCCTGCGCGTTTGGCGTCTGCGAAAACACAGGAAAGGAACCTGCCACTAGTGCCCCAATAATGGCTCCTGCGCCAATGATCGCCGCACCTATATTCTTGATCAAAAACACGCGCCAACTCTCGCTTCCGGGCCGGAAACCCAAACCACTCATGCCATCCTCCGCGCACTGACCAGCCGAACCGCTTCAGCTTGAACACAGACTCCGGCTATTTGTTCAGCGTGCGTCCAAAATGATTGAGGCTGCGCCTACACCTAGATGTAGTTGTTTCGTAATGGCGCTAAGGCACGGTGGTTCTATCTGGTTCGCTTAGCGATGGTTCGCATGGCTTTGCGCCCGTAATTTGCGGCTGGAAGGCTCTGCTCCGCGGCGCAGGTCAAAGAAAACCGCCTGGAACTTGAATCCAGGCGGCGAATAGACGCCAAAATTGGTCCAGCACACATGGGAGCGGATAAGGCGAGTTACGAGAAGGGGTTAAAATTCGGTCCAGTGGCCATTGTGCCAGTAGCCACGACCTGCGTGTTCCCGCCACCTATATTTGTGAGCGTCGCGCTCAACCCACTTCCAATTGTCGGGGTGTACTTCAAGCCCCCATTCGGAACGATATTCCGGCCTTACCTTGACATGCCAGCAATCGCCCTCGTGGTTGCAAACGATATCCGCTGAAGCGGCGGTGGCGCCGAGGCCAAGAGCGCAAGCGCCGGCAAAAAGGGCGGCGGTTAGACGTTTCATGGACTTCTCCTTTGTGTTACCGATTTTACTAAAACACTTGAAAGATGCCTTAGTTTCCGGCGTTCAAGGGAAGGGTGATGCCTTTCCAGCAGGGATGCCCATCGCCCGGCTGAGCGCATCGGCAAGTTCCGGCGCGGTAAAGGGTTTTTGGAGAATAGGAACCCTAGGAAAGTCCCGTAGAAAAATGTTGTAAGCGCTACATACCACGAAGGGAATGCCTCTCTTTAGCAAGGCACTTGCGATAGGGCTCGACAGATCTCTGTCTAGGCGAACGTCAAGCGTAGCGCAGTCGATCTTCCGGCCGCTGTCGATAATTTCCAGCGCGGTTTCGACCGTCGCCGCTATACCGATTACGCTAAAGCCGAGTTCATGAATGATCGTTTTGATATGAGCAGCCCCGATCAACTCGTCTTCGACAATCAGGACTTCGATCTCACGCGGGCTTTTAGCCGGGCTCATGTGATACTGGCTCATGTGATACCCCACGCAGACACTGATGAATATCACAAACTAGCAGTCAGACTATTGTAGCGTCACTATAAATTTCAGGGGCCGCGTGTCTTCATTGGAGGACCGGCGCTAAGCAGGAAGCGGGGGAGCGCGCAGACCGTGCTCGATGGAAGCCGTCAACGAAGCGTACGCAACATTCGCGGGGACGCTCAAAGCGGTCGCATAACATTGACAGCAAGTTATAGATGCCTCCTGCCATTCTCCGGGCAAAGCCCGCGTCATACCCTATGGTGGCTGCTCGTTTAGAACGGCGAAGTTACGATTGAGATCACGATTGATTTAGCCTAAGAGGAAGGGATCGCCCCGGTACAGGCAGCAGATCGATAGAAATATGCAGATTGGTATCGGATGACCGGTTCGAGTTCGCCAGATGAACTTCCGGATGACATTCGAATTTTTATCCTAAATGCGATCGATTCAGTCGCTCAACTCGAAGCACTCTTACTTTTAAGAAATAATTCGACTGTCTGCTGGACGCCAAGATCCTTGGCTGTCCGGCTTTACGTTCCAGAGACGCAAGCATCAGAAGTTCTGTCGGGGTTAGAGAAACTGGGGCTTGCAGTCAGTGGCAACGACGGATACCGTTTTGGTTGCAAAACGGCGCATCTCGAGCAACTAGCCGGCCGTCTGGCTGCTACATACCGGAAACAACTTATACCGGTCACAAACTTGGTTCATGCCAAGCAACCGCGCATACAGGAGTTCGCGGATGCGTTCAAACTCCGGAAAAACGATTAATGTTCGCAACGATCATTTACAGTCTTTGCGCTGCAACTGCCTGTGGGTGCGCCTTTTTGCTGCTTACTGCATATAAACGGGGAAGGTATCGTCTTCTCCTTTGGAGCGGCCTTTGTTTTTTGGGACTAACCCTCAATAATCTTCTCCTTGTGATCGACAAGATCGTGTTACCGGACGTCGATTTATCGCTTTTACGTGCGCTGACGGCCCTGGCTGCAATGATGGTGCTTATCTTCGGCCTTGTTTTTAGCGGGAGTCAGCAATGACAGCGATTGTGCTTGGCGCAGTATCGATGGCATCCTTTGTTGCCTTTCTCTTTTTTATCCGTTTTTGGAGACAGACAGGGGACCGGCTATTTCTATTCTTCGCGATCGCATTCGGGGTCGATGCAATCAGCCGGGCAATACTCGCTAGCGTTGATATTTCGGCGGAAAAGGAGCCCTTTTTTTACCTGGGCCGTTTGCTGACCTTTGTGCTTATCATTGTGGCCTTCATCGACAAGAACCGGTCCGTTCGCCGTTAGCGGCTCTGGAGACGGTACCGGCACTCGCCCAATCCGAAGGAGCGAGGAGTGTAGGCCGCACCCCGCTTTATCCCCGCTATTTTTCAGCTAAGTGGACCGGTTTGACGCCCTGCAGCAAATCACCGCCATTATGCGCATCTGTGAATTCGCGACGCTCAAGCTCTCAGGGTGCGGTATGCCACACGATCACTTCGTCCCCAAATTCCTTTTGAGAGAGTGGGCCTTATTAAACGTAAGCGTCGGTTGAAGGCTGCCTTGCGGGATAAGGGCTTAGTATAGTGTCTTAGTGTCCTTGTGGACGTCCATAAGGACAGATTATGAATGCGAGAGTTCAGATTCTCGGCGTGGAACGGCGGCG
>JBAUNL010000609.1:0-28605 GCA_049579205.1 Rhodomicrobium sp.
CGCCTCCGCTAGCGGCTTCCCGGTCCCGGATTTCTGTCTCATTTTTGCTCCCTCATGGGCAAATTGAGCCAGAAATCCTCCATTCCGCGTTAACCCTGTTTTGTCTCACAAGCGCTGATCCGGGACATGATTGGCCACGTAACTGTCGAAGGAATAAAATGCGCGGGGATCATCGTGATATCCGGCGTTTCCAGCATACTGGCGATCGTCGCCGAACGTTAGAAGCAGCCATATACGAGGTTGCGCAGCGCCGCTGATCATCAAATTCCTTCGAAAATGAGATTGTCCAACATCCCTCTCGCCACCTGAAGTGGCGTGATAGATTTTCTTTCATGGCTCAGCCGTAAGAACTGCGCAAGAGATGATCGGCTCTGCAGGCGGAGAGCCGGCGCGGCCCATAATATCGCAAAAGGCAGATGCTGAGGGATAAGCAGCGGTGCCCTGAGGTAGGAGCCTCCGGCTACTTTCAACCCGTTGCTCACTTCACGCATGGCGAAGTCTTGCAGATTATGGCTAAAATGTGATTTTGGGCCGAGCTAATTTGCCGTCGAACCACCTTGTGCGTGATAGGCGTCTGTACAACACCCTCGTCGCCGGACTGGGATTCGAACAGCAAATACCTCGCTTTACCGCAAAATCCGCTCCGTGCTTGAACCGAAAGTACGGCGAAGCGCGGCGAGATGGTCTGCCCACCAGCCCATCATCTCGATCCTCTGAACGAGGTATTGCGCCCGGTTATAGGCGCCCCGCACGTCGTCGCGCTCCTCATGCGCGAGTTGCTTTTCGATCACATCTGCACCAAAGCTGTGTTCTCCGCGTTCGCGCGCCTCGTTTAAGATCGTTGACGCCACCGTTCTAAAGCCGTGCCCCGTCATCCGGCTGTGATAGCCAAGCCGGTAAAGCGCATACAGCAGCGTATTGTTCGACATATGCGTCCGCAGATTCCTGCCCGCGAACACAAAGCGCGTTGAACCGTTCAGCTCTTTGAGCGCATCGAGGATCTCAAGGGACTGGGAAGCCAAAGGCACGAGATGATCCAAGCTCACGCCGCGGACGCGCTTCATGCGGGAAGCCGGAATGGTCCATACGCGCTTCTCAAAATGGAATTCACTCCACTCCGCGCCGATGAACTCCTTGGTGCGCACAAAGGTCAAAGCGAGGAGCTGAAGGCCAAGCCGCGTTTGCGGTTCGCCGTCATAATTGTCGATCTTGAACAGAAGCTCGGGTAGTTCCTCCGGCTTCACGGCTGCCATGTGCTTTGGCTTCGGCGGCGTCAACGCTCCATTCAGATCCGCCGATGGATCCCGGCTGCAGCGGCTCGTGGCCACGCCGTAACGGAAAACCTGGCCGCAAAGCTGCTTCATCCGGCGCGCCAAATCGTGGGCGCCGCGCGCTTCCATTTTGCGTAAGACATCCAAAAGCTCGGGCGCATCGATGGCGGCGATGGGCCGGTTACCCAGATAGGGAAAAATATTCGCGCTTAGGCGGTGCAACACATCGCGTTTATAGGCTTGAGACCAGCGATTGGCATAGGCGTCGGCGTAGTCGCGGGCGATAGCTTCAAAGCCGTTGGAATTCCGCTGGCTCAGCTCCCGGCGCTCGCGCTTACGTTCTTCGCTCGGATCGGTGCTTTTGGCGACGAGCTCTCTTGCGGCATCACGGCGTTTGCGGGCTTCGGCAAGCGGCGTTTCCGGATAGGAGCCAAGCGCCAGTAACTTCTCCTTGCCGCCAAAGCGGTATTTAAAACGCCACAGCTTGGAGGCTTTTGCCGGTCCGCTGCGCTGGACAGGGCTAATGAGAAGAAACAGCCCCTTTTCATCTGAGAGCTTATAAGGTCTGAGACCGGGCTTTGCGTTTACGATTGCTCTGTCGGTTAAGGGCATGGGGTATAATTTAGCGAATCAATTTCCTATACCCTCAAATCTACCCCCTTCAGCTAGCGGCTTCAAGCGAATATCGGCGAAAGTCAGCGAACAAGATTCAGTTATTTTTTTCAGCGAAAACAGCAGCTAACGAAAGAAAGTGAAACTCAACGAAACAGAATGTGGCGGAGCGGGAGGGATTCGAACCCTCGATACGCCTTTTGGACGTATAATGGTTTAGCAAACCACCGCCTTCAGCCTCTCGGCCACCGCTCCAAAGGCGAAAAACTCAGTAAAGTCGACAAAACCCTGTGTTCAGGCTGATCGAATTAGACACCGGGTTAGGCACTTTTGGCGCCGTGTCTCTATCATTTCACGCCGACGTATGCAATCCAAGTCTCGGATAGTTTTCACGTTGCGGCTGCATTCAGCGCCCCTGTCCCCGCCATATACCCGCCTATGTATTTGAGGCTATGCCTGTAATCAGTGCGAGCTTCTGGAATGCCTCTAGCAATCGGTCTGATTTTGAACTTGCCGGCACCTTGGCCGCGTCATCGCCACAATTAGCCCCTAGCCAACCGCCTCTCCGGGTGCCCGCCATAGAACTGCGCGGGATCCTCAACCCGGCGTCCACGCTGCCTCACGCCCTTCGGCGAGCCAGCTAGGCGCACACAGCGCCTTTGGACAAGTCATCAACAGATAAAGAGGTACCTTGTATGCGACTTTTCACAGCGGCCGCGCTTTTTTTGGCCGTTTGCTTCCCGGCTGAAGCTTCACATCGGCATATGCACTCGGGTCATCGCCATCACTTCGCCCACCACTGGGGGCATGGGTCAAGCTCGCATGCCCGGATGGCGCAGAGGCGAGGTCGTGGCAAGGGCGCTCGGCTGGCCTACAGGCAACGCCGCCCACGCGTGCTGCGTGGCAGAGGCGGCTTGGTCACGGTTTCGACAGCAGCAGGCCCAATCACGGTCGCCAGCCATCTTGCCGGACGGTTCCAGGCTCTGATTGCGGACTTTGTAGCGCATGGTTATAAGCCGCGTCACGTCGGTTGCTTCGCGGCAACGGGACATGTCCCGCACTCACGGCACCATGTGGGCGCCGCATGTGATTTCGATCAGCGCGGATGGGGCAAGACGGTTCCCTTTATGTACCGCGCGCATGCAATTATTGCGCGCCACGGATTCCGGGACGGGTGCAGCTTCGCCGACTGCGGCCATGTCGACGATGGCCAGTTTGTGCACTACGCGCACCGCTGGCGCGGCAGCAGCTTTGGCGGCTAGAGGGATGGCGGAGGGGAGCAGCGCTTCCCTCCAATAGTTACCAATGTGAAAGATCATCTCCAATCCGCTTCGCATCAGATTCCTATTTTCTTATTTCCGTGCAGCAGATTTACTTGCCATAGCGCGCCGGAGAACGCAGTTGGTTCTGCCGGGCAAGCTTGCTGGCAACAAGGCCACAAGTCGCGAACATATCGACAACGAACCCAATTCCAGGCATAAATTGCGGCGATCAGTGCGCCCCCGCAGCTACGCGCCCAATGTAAGAGGTTTTCCATGCCGCATGCCATCCGCATTTACAACTTTGGCGGACCTGAAGTCATGAAGTGGGAGGAAGTTCAGGTCGGTGATCCTGGACCGGGGCAGGCGAAGATCAAGCAATATGCCGCGGGCGTTAACTATATCGACGTCTACCACCGCACCGGCCTTTACCCGCAGGCCTCGATGCCGTTTACGCCGGGCAGCGAAGGCGCCGGGAAGGTGATCGCCGTGGGACCGGGCGTAACCGATATCGCTGTTGGCGACCGGGTCGCTTATGCCGGTGCCTTGGGCGGTTATGCTGAGGAGAGGATCATCGCAGCCGACAGGCTTGTGAAAATTCCCGACGACATCTCGTACGAGACCGCGGCGTGCATGATGCTGCAAGGCATGACGGTTCGTTACCTTCTCAAGCAAACCTATCATGTGACCAAGGACAGCGTGATCCTCTGGCACGCCGCGGCAGGCGGCGTCGGACTGATCGCATGCCAATGGGCTTCCTTCATTGGTGCCACCATAATCGGAACTGTTGGCTCTGAGGACAAGGCAAAGCTCGCCAAGGAAAATGGCTGCACGCATGTCATCAATTACCGCACGGAAGATTTCGTGGTCCGGACGAAGGAGATTACCCGCGGCAAGGGCGTCGATGTGAATTATGACTCGGTCGGGAAGGATACGTTCCCGAAGTCGCTCGATTGCATCAAGCCCTTGGGGCTTTGGGTCACTTTCGGCAATTCATCCGGCCCGGTGCCGCCTTTCGAGCTGGGCATTCTCGCGCAAAAGGGCTCGCTTTTTGCCACCCGTCCCACGCTCGGCACCTATATTGCCACCCGCCAGATGCTTCTTGAAAACGCGAACGATGTCATTGACATGGTGCGGCTTGGCCGCGTGAAAATCAAAGTGTCGAAAACGTACCGAATGGCGGATGCCGCGCAGGCGCATCGCGATCTCGAAAGCCGGGCGACTACGGGCTCCATTGTGCTTCTCGCCGACTATGCCGATCGCCGCTTTGCCCCCATCCATAGTACCGATGGCGGCGGGGATTAGCCCTCGCAACGGGGAGAGCCTACCCCCTCTCCCTCCCGTATCCGCTTGCGGATACGGGCCCTTCACGTTGGCAAGCTCGTCAAGTCAAGCTTGCGCGGGAGATGGCTGGGGTGAGGGGGAACCCATCAACAACTGAGTGATATTGAAAGCGTCCGTCACTGGACGGGCCGGGGACGGACTCTTATAGCTGGCGGTAGCCAGCATTTCTTTTTTTTGGAGGCGATCCATGCTCGATCTCAAGTGGATCCGTGAACATCCGCAGGAATTGGATACCGGCCTGGCGCGGCGAGGCTTCAGCTTGAAGCCGGAGGATGTGCCAGAGCGCTATCGTGGGCTAAGGTCCGCCTCGGCCGTCATTCGCGTGCTTGACGAAGAGCGGCGCGCCAATGCGACCGCACTGCAGGAGATGCAGGCGCGCCGCAATGCGGCTTCGAAGGAGATCGGCAAGGCGAAAGGCAAAGGCGGCAACCCGGCAAAGGCGGAAGCGCTGATGGCCGAGGTTGCGGCGCTGAAGGAGAAAATCGCAGCAGGCGAGCAGCGTGAACGCGAATTGGACGAGCAGCTCAAAAACCTACTCGCCGGCATCCCAAATATGCTCCTGCCCGAGGTGCCTGACGGCAAGGACGAACATGACAATGTAGAGATCCGCAAATGGGGCACGCCGCGCGATTTCGAGAAAGAAGGGTTCGAGCCAAAGCAGCATTTCGAGATCGGGGAAACCCTAGGGCAGATGGATTTCGAGGCGGCGGCAAAGATTTCCGGCGCCCGCTTCACGGTGCTGAAAGGGGCACTTGCGCGGCTTGAACGCGCGCTGGGCCAGTTCATGCTCGATGTGCAGACCGGCGAGCACGGCTACACCGAGGTCAGCCCGCCTATCTTGGTCCGCGATCAGGCAATGTTCGGGACAGCACAATTGCCGAAATTTGAAGTGGACCAATACTATGGGACATCACTTAGGCCGCTCGCACGCCATGAATTGAAACCTATTATCCAAGAGTGGGAACTCACCCTTAACGTTGCGCACGAACATTATGAAAGTCAGGCCGCTATCTTACAAAAACTCCGGACCCTCACGATAAACGATATCGATGACGAGGGCTTCAAACACATAGTGGATTTTGCGGATCGAGCCGCAAAAATGGGTTCGAGTGCGGAAAAAATGTTCGATGAGTTTCTAGCCGCTGTTGACGCGCGGTTTTCCGAAGTAGTTGAAAATCGACGGTGGCTTGTTCCCACTGCAGAAGTCCCTCTTACGAATTTGGTGCGCGAGAGCATTCTTACTGAGACGGACTTGCCCTACCGCTTCACGGCGCTGACGCCGTGCTTCCGCGCCGAGGCAGGCGCCGCCGGCAGGGACACACGCGGAATGATCCGCCAACATCAATTCTACAAGGTCGAGCTGATTTCCATCACGACGCCTGAGCAATCCGCAGATGAGCATGAGCGCATGACGAGATGCGCCGAGGAAATCCTGAAGCGGCTCGAACTGCCCTACCGCACTATGGTGCTTTCTTCCGGCGACACCGGCTTCGCTGCTCGCAAAACCTACGACATCGAGGTCTGGCTTCCCGGCCAGAATGCCTATCGCGAAATCTCAAGCTGCTCGAACTGCGGAGATTTCCAGGCCCGCCGCATGCAGGCGCGCTACCGGCCCAAAGAGGGCAAGGACGTTCGCTTCGTGCACACGCTAAACGGCTCCGGGCTTGCTGTGGGCCGAGCGCTCATCGCGGTCGTCGAAAACTATCAGCAAAAGGACGGCAGCATCCACGTCCCGGAAGTGCTCCGCCCTTACATGGGCGGCGTGGAAGTGATCGGAGCTTAAGGCCGCACTCGAAGGAAGGCTGAATTATGGGAGCGCGCTTCTGGATCTTCATCGCTGCGGTTTTAGGCGGCCTGGCCGTTGTTGCAGGCGCAATCGGAGCGCACGCACTTCCCGACGGTGCGGGGCTGGCGGCACCGTTGCGGATTTATAATACAGGGCAGCTCTACCATGCGCTGCATTCACTCGCACTTCTGGCGGTAGCCCTGGTCATGGTCCAGTGGAAGGACCGTTGCGCCTCCTTCGCCGGCATTTCCCTTCAGATCGCTGCGTTCGCCTTCGTGCTCGGAATCGTCTGCTTCTCGGGCGGCATTTATGTCCAGGTCGCGAGAGGCTTCACCTCAAGCTCCGGGATCGTGCCTTTCGGCGGAATGGCATTCCTGGTAGGGTGGGCCTCGCTTGCCATCGCCTCTTTAGGGCTTCGGGATAGCCCTCATACTCTGTCTTAAGCAGAGAGAATGGAGCCGGCGCCCAGCGTGAGGAAGCCTTCGCCGGCTCATCCAATCCGTTCGTCAATGAGTTGCGCCGTTTACCGTCACGCGGCGACGGCCCTTCGTGCGGGACGCCGTTTTCATCGCCGCGACCGGCACGCGCTTCACTGGCTTCTTTGCGGATTTAGCAATAGCAGCGGGCTTCTTCGTAGTCCGCCTCCGGCTTGCCTTGCGAACGCGGTCCGTTTCACTGCCAGCGATGCGAAGAAGGGAGCGAAGGTCCTCGGAGGCGGATGTGTCGAGCTTCCGCGCGGCCTCGGCGGCAGCCGTCAGGCACTGTGAAATGGAATCCAAGGCGAGTGTGGAAGGAGAGGTTCTTGCCATTTCGTTTACTTTCTCTGGAACAGGCCCAATCGGCCACGTTTCAGCAATAGCAACTTATAATTGAAGCGAATCTAATAAATAATCTTCAATTGCAACAAGCTGTTCCCTTGTTGATGCGGTTTCCTAGGGGCATTTATGCTCCGGCTGAATCGCCTTTAGGTGCAGCCTTCCTATCGACTGATGGAGCATCCTGCCGCAACTGGGCTTCCACCTCATCGAGAGGAGCCTCAACTTCCCATATGATTCCAGAATTGCTCATCCGATAGGTAACCTTGCCCGAAATCGCTTCCGGGACGACACGATTGAGGACAGTGGAACCGAAGCCGTTCCCATTCGCTCTTACCGGTTCGCTGCTTTCAAATCTTTCTTCCCACATCAGATTGAAGATGCGCTTGTCCGCATTCCGCCGAACATGCCATGTGACCGAAATCCTCCCGCCAGACTTCTTCAAAGCTCCATGTTTCGCCGCGTTGGTCGCGAGCTCATGGAAAGCGAGTCCGAGCGCCTGTGTAGCCGCCGGTAGCAGTGTCAGGCTAGGGCCAGAATAGTGGATTTGTTGGCTATCAAGAGCGCAGAATGGCTCGAGCTGGGCCTTGAGATGCTCCTCCAAAGGTGCGCCTTTCCAGTTCGTACTTATGAGGAGATCATGCGATCTTGAGAGCCCCTGGATCCGGGCGCCGAAATTCGCAATGAAGTCGGCGGCTGCCCCTTGGCGGCTGCTTGCCGTGCCATCGAATAAATGACTGCGAGAAGGTTCTTGGTGCGGTGCGAGAGCTCTTTCAACACGAACTGTATATGGTCGTCGTACCGGTGCCTCTCATCAATGTCGGTGTTCATGCCGACCCACTCGCGAACCTGACCGCTGGAGTCCACCAGTGGAACCCCCTTTACGGCAGTCCAGCGCCATCCCGACTGCCGGTGCAACAGGCGATACTCGATCGAATAGGGTCGAACTGTCTCCACCGCTTGTTTCCAAGCTTGCTCTGTGCGGGCGCGGTCGTCGGGGTGAATGACGTTGAGCCACCCATTAGCCATCCATTCGTGCTCGCTCTGTCCGGTAAAGTATCGCCAGCTCGGAGAGTCTTCGGCCACGTCACCTTTCGCATCGCAGCTCCAGACGACCTGCGCCGACGCACTCACCAACGCTTCGAAGCGAGCCTTCGAAAGCTCAAGCTCTTTCGTTCGCTCCGCTACCCGCATCTCGAGTTCGTCTCTCGCCTTCTCCAGTTGCGCGAGCGTCTGGCGATGTGCTGAAACTTCACTCGCCAGCCCGTCGTTAACGGCTTGCAGCTGCCGGGGACTCGGAATCGCAAGCGCCTTGGGGATCAGAGGAAAGATTGCTAAAGCGGTCGTAGCCGAGACGATCGCTGTGGCGATCTTGACGTAGGCCTGAGTCTCATAGATTGGCCACCAAAGCGTCGCGGCCTGAACAACGTGGGTGAGCCCGCAAAGGAAAATGAATGCTGCGAACATCACGGCCAGCGGCTTGAGCTCAAGATCCTTCCGTTTCTTGATGAAAAGCCAGATGGCGATTGGGATTGCGAAATAGGAGCCGCATATCAAGACGTCGGACGCGCCATGCGCGGCAATCAGCCAGGGCTTCCACAGCAGGCAGTAGCCGTGGGCCATGTAGGCTGCTTGTTTGATAAAATCACCCATCATTGCGTTAAGCCCAAGAACGAGGACATGGAGATTTTTCCAGATAAAGGTTTGGCAGCCGGGGCACTGCCAAAAGCCGGACACTGAAACTCAGTTTCGCTCAAATAGTTTCCTGCGAAGCTGCCGGCAACCATCGCTTTTTGTCATGATGCTGGCTGCAGCAGTCTTGTGTCATTTTGAAGCTTGATTAATTTAAGCGGCTGCGAATAAAGAAGAAGAACATGAAACGGCAGCAAACCAAGGGCCCATCACAAAGGCAACTCCGCGCGGGCGAGCTTCTGCGGCACGCTCTGTCGGAAATCTTCAGCACTGAGGATATCGAAGATAAGGAGCTTGCCGGGGAGGCTATTACCGTCGGCGAAGTTCGGATGAGCCCAGACCTGCGGCACGCCACAATTTTTGCGAGCGCACTCAGCGGCAAAAAAAGCGATGACATCGCCCGCGCCCTGAACCGGCACCATCGCTTTCTGCGCGGCGAGCTTGCGCGGCGCGTGGAGCTGAAATACATCCCCGATCTCGTGTTCCGCGGTGATCACATTCTCGATGAAGCAGAGCGGATTGAAAAACTGCTGCGATCGCCGGACGTCGCCCGCGATCTGAAGTAACCGAAGCGAAGTATATGGCACGCCGCAAAGGCAATGACATTCATGGCTGGCTGATCTTGGACAAGCCGCAAGGGCTGACCTCGAACCAGGCGCTTGGCCGGCTGAAGCGGCTTTTCAACCCCAAGAAGGTGGGGCACGCCGGCACTCTTGACCCCCTTGCTACGGGTGTGTTGCCGGTCGCCTTTGGCGAGGCCACGAAGACGGTTGCCCATGTCGTAGATTGCGAGAAGACCTACGACTTCACGATTCGCTGGGGCATCGAAACCGATACTGACGACAAGGAAGGCCAAGCCGTCCGTACATCGGAAGCCCGCCCGAGCCGCGAAGCCGTCCAGGCTGCCCTCGCGCAGTTCACCGGCGACATTATGCAATCCCCGCCGAGCTATTCTGCCGTGAAGGTCGAAGGGGAACGCGCCTACGATCTTGCGCGCGGTGGCGAGACTTTCGAACTCGCGCCAAGGCTCGCGTCGGTCTACGAGCTTGAAATCCTGGATATGGCCTCGCCGGATTTGACCCGGCTCTATTGCGCTTGTGGAAAGGGCACCTATGTGCGCTCGCTCGCACGCGATCTGGGCCGCGTACTCGGCTGCTTTGGCCATATCGAGGGGCTTAGGCGCACATCGGCGGGCCCATTTGATGAAGAGCATGCGATTTCCCTGGAAACACTTGAAGGTTTGAGCAATAGTGCGGGCGGCTTAGACGCTCTCATGAGCGCTATCGTTCCTGTCGAGACGGCGCTGGACGGCATCCCGGCGCTCGCCATTAGCGGGGACGACGCAGCCAGGCTGAAGCGGGGGCAGCCCATCCTTATCCGGGGCGGGAATGCACCAATCTTGAAAGGTCCGGTTTATGCGACCGCACGCGGGGTCCTCATCGCAATTGGTGAGGTTGAACGCGGCGAGCTGCATCCCACCAGGGTTTTCAATATCCCCGCCTGAAGCCGGATAAGTGACCAGCGAAACGGAGATGACCGATGTCGATAACTGCCGAGCGCAAGTCCGCGCTCATTAAAGAGTATGCGACCGCGCCAAACGATACAGGTTCCCCTGAAGTTCAGGTTGCTGTTCTCTCGGAACGAATCACTAACTTGACGGGCCACTTCAAGACCCACAAGAAAGATAACCACTCGCGCCGAGGGCTTCTCAAGCTCGTGAGCGCGCGCCGGCGTCTGCTTGACTATGTCAAAAGCAAGGACGAGGCCCGCTATCGCAGTTTGATCGAACGGCTCGGCATACGGCGGTAGAACCCGAAGTATCGGCGCCTGCGCAAGCATCTGGCAGGCGAACAATCGACGTACATATTTGCGTCAGCCTTCGAGATCCTGCGCGGTCTTGACCGGAAGCTGTGAGGCGTTGCTGAACGTTGAGCTGACCGGAGGAGTGGCGCGCGCTCTCCTTCTCGTTCTGTCTCTTCTGCGAACGGTAAAGACCGTAAGACAGAGCCCGCGCCATGACTGCAACGGCTAATCTTGCGATAAACTGGGCGATCAAGGAGGAACGCGGTATGCGCTGCGCCTCGCCGCCGATGACAGCGATTCAGCTGTCCCTAGCCATGGCAGCGGGTGTGCTTTATACCTTCGCCGCTTCCAAAGTCGAGGGGTGGAACAATTCTTCGACTTTGACGAGCCGCGACGACAGCCCCTGCGCGTGATGGTGCCGGAGAAACGCTTCGAGCGTCTTCCGGTTTGGCCCCACGCCGTATGACCAGAAGTCTTGCCCCATCAGATCGCGCGCCTGTTTCAGGCTCTCTTCCACAAACGGCAGCGTCACTTTTGTCGCTGAGGTGTCGCTGAGCGCGGCAAGGCTCAGCGCCTTCGCCTTTTCGAAAGCTTTGAGCAGCGCTGCGGGAAGCCAGGGGTTCTCTGCCGCAAGCGCCTTGCGCACGCCGAGCAAATGCATGATCGGGAATATCTGCGTCCGCCTGTAGTAGTCTTTCGCTACCGCCGCCGGATCGGGAAACAACCAGCCAACATTCGGTATGGCGCGGCCGCCATGAGGAGGCCGGGGCGCAATGAAGCCGTCGATCTCGCCTTTGGCGAGGAGGTTCGAAATCGTTTCATTCTCAGGGGCGTCTTCGAGACGAACGTCTTCTGGAAGCGCGATCTTAATTTTCTCGACCCGGCCGGGTTCGTCGATACCGCCACGCACCCAAGTGATGTCCGAGGGCTTTATCCCATAGTCCTCTTCCAGGATGGCGCGTGCCCATACGATCGCGGTCAGCTGATATTCGGGTATGCCCACCTTGCGGCCCTTCAGATCCTCTGGCCGCTTAATCCTATCGGTGCGGACATAGATGGAGGTGTGCCGGAATGCGCGGGACGGAAAGACGGGTACGCCTACATAGGGATTATCGCCTTGCGCCGTCTTCAACGTGAAGCTCGACAGCGAAAGCTCGCAAGCGTCGAAATCCTGAAAGCGGAAAGCGCGGAAAAATATCTCTTCGGGCGAAAGCAGCATAACGACGGGATCAACGCCGTCGGTCTGGACTCTGCCGTCGGCAAGCGGGCGGGTCCGGTCATAATCTCCAACCGCGAGGGAGAGGTGAAGTTTGTTCATGACGCTTCCATTATCCCCATTTGGTTTTCTGTCCCGAAGAACCGGCCCGTCCGGACTCGGCCAGAGCGCATTCGGCGATCTTCGAGTCGCCAAATGCGCTCTAGTTTTTTGTTTTGTCGCGCTTTCGGGGCGGAAAACCGCACACACTTTTCCTAAAAGCGCTCTAGTTCTGCTTTGGCAAGCCTATCTGGTGAATGAGGCTTACGTCTTTCTTTTCGCGAGCAGACTGCAGGATGGCAAGGCAGGCTTCCAGCGTCGCGCGCGCCCACTCGCCGCTGTGAACAGGCTCTTTGCCATCGCGCAGCGCCGCATGAAGTTCGTCGATCACCTCTGAACGGGGGACTTGCGGAGCCGGAAGCAACTCCATGCGCTGATCGGTATCCCCGTAAATAAAAACACCTTGCGGCATGGGCCGTAGGTCAGCCCGGTCGCAGGACACGAGAATAAATCCGAAATGATTATGCGCAGGCGATGGCCCGGCCCCGACCTCACTCGCACTCACGCCGGAAGCCCCATAAGTGCGCTTGACCTTTAAGGCCTCTTCTTCGTCTGCGGTGTGGGTTTTCCTAAGGTTCCCGCGCGCAGCCCCATACGAGCTTGGGTCCTTTGATTGTCCGAGCTCCCCAACCCAGCCGCAAAACTCATCGGAGTCGAAATGCGCGTAACCGCTATAGGTGGCGGAAGCGAAGACGCCATTCTCAAAAGTCATAAGCGCGCTGTATGCACCTTCGGAACCTCGCGCCCGATCCCACGCCCCCGTCTCCGCGCGCACCGTTCGTAGAAGTCCACCCCCCAGCAGGCGGATGATGTCCAGCTGATGCGCTGCCTGACTGAAAATGACGCCGCCTCCTTCGCTGGTGTCCAGCTCCTCCCTGCGCCTCGGCCTGTACATAAAATCGGTAAAATTCAACGCTGTAATTGCCCGCACGGGGCCAAAGGCGCCGCTTTCGATAAGCTCTCGCGTCTTCCTTATGGGCGCATTGAAACTGTGGCTATGCCCCACGATCACGAACACGCCCGCGTTCTTGGCGGCTTCAATCATGCCGCTACATTCCTCAAGCGTAAGTGCCATCGGCTTTTCGACGAGGATATGCTTGCCGCGGGCAGCCGCGATTTTTGCGTGTTCCGCGTGAAATTGGTGCGGGGTCGCAATATAGACGGCTTCCACCGCTCCATCCTCGCAAAGTTCATCGACAGTGGCATAAGCTCTTGCGCCGAATTCGTCTGCAAAGCGCGCCCGGGCTTCGGAACGCGGATCGGCGGCTGCCACTAACTCCACGCGCGCGTCGCGCAGAAATGTTGGCAGCATCAGCATGAAGGCGCGGCCGAGGCCTACGGCTCCCACGCGTATTTTTGAGTCAGTCACGGGGCTGCCATTCAGCTAAGGGCGATTACAAGTTCTGAAGAGAGCGCCCGCGAGACGCAGAGCATGATCGAGTTGTGGCGATCGGCTTCCCCCAAGACGAAGTCCCGGTGATCAGGCTGGCCTGCGATCAGCTTGGTGCGGCAGGTGCCGCAGGTGCCGCTTTCGCATGAGCTCGCGACTTGAAAGCCCTCGCGCCGAAGCGCTTCCAGGATTGTTGTCCCGGGCGGCACGCTTATGGTCTTATCCGATCCGGCGACGCGCACAATGAATTCCCGGTCGTCAGGCCTGACAGGTGCCCCATCGGCAAAGGATTCGAAATGGATCGCAGACGCCGACCAGTGCCCTGTCATGTCTCTTACCGCATCCATGAGGGGGCGCGGCCCGCAACAATAGACGTGCTGGCCCTTTGGCTTTTCGAGCACAGGCCAAAGATCGAGCAAACGCGCGGGATCGCCGCCATCATGATGGATGATCGTCTGAGCCTTAAATTCAGGTGCGTTCAATTCAGCCGCAAAGGCAGTAACCTCAGGTGACCGCGTACAATAGTAGAGTTTGAATCGTCCCCCTGCGGCGTTCGCATGCCGGATCATAGACATGATGGGAGTAATGCCAATGCCGCCGGCAATGAAAATGTAGCCGCTGCGGCTTTCGGCGAGAGGGAAATCATTGCGTGGCGCCAAGATCGAAATAGTGCCGCCGGCTTTCGTCTTATCGGCAAGGCTGACAGAGCCGCCGCGTCCAACCGCGTCCCTCTTTGCTGCGATGACATATCGATCGCGCTCGAAGGCGTCATTGCAGAGCGAGTATTTGCGCAAAAGCCCGTTCGGGACCTGCACGGTCAGGTGAGAACCCGGTGTGAAGGAAGGAAGCTCCCCGCCCTTCGGATCACGGAACTCGAAGCTGAAAATTCCCGCCGCTATTTCGATTTTGGCCGCGATGAGGACCGGAAACAGGCCGCTTTTCTCTTCTTCCAACTTCAACGATCCCGTCGCATTCGCTTTCCAGCCCGGTGCAAGCAGTGCCCTTTTGGCAAAATTAATCACCGGTAGCAATGCAGGCCATCTACAGCTTCCGTCGAGCTAGACACTCTAATTGTTATTTCTTAGTGTCAAGCCAAGAACAGGGCCGGTAATGCCGAGCCAGGAGTGGGACGCCGATGCTGACCGCGGAGGAAAACAATCTGTTGTGCCTCGTCGAGGGCGATGTAGCCATGGGCCAAATCTTCCGGCGGCATTGGCTGCCGGCTTGCCTCATCGAAGAAGTCCCCGAAGCCGACGGTACGCCTATTCGCGTAAGCCTTCTTGGCGAGAAACTTGTCGCCTTCCGGGATAGCGATGGCCGGGTGGGCCTGGTGGGAGAGTTTTGTCCGCACAGAGGCGCATCGCTGGCGCTGGGCCGGAATGAAGAATGCGGGCTTCGCTGCCTCTATCACGGCTGGAAAGTCGACGTTGACGGCAACGTGGTCGAAATGTCGTCCGAGCCGGCTGAAAGCGGCTTCGTGAATAAGGTGCGGCACAAGTCCTATCCAACCAGCGAAGCGGCGGGCTTCGTATGGACCTATATGGGGCCGCAATCGGAGATGCCGGAGTTTCAGCCACCGGCCTTCATGCCAACACCGGACACGAAGATCAGCATCGTGAAGATCCACGTGCCCTGCAACTGGGCGCAAATCCTGGAAGGCGCAATCGACTCGGCACACAGCTCGACTTTACACTCCACGGACATGGTGCCGGCTCGTGTCGACGGTGCCAAAGCCACAGACCAGAACTGGCTGCGCCCCTCCACCGACAAATCTCCGCGCCTGGAGGTGGAAGAAACCAATTTCGGCTTCCGCTACGCTGCCATCCGCCGGCCGATCCAGAATTCGGCCACGCATCATTACGTGCGCATGACGACATTCATCGCCCCTTATACAGTCGTCATTCCACCGAACAATCTCTACAAAATCGCAATCCTTCACGTCCCCAGTGACGACACGAACACGGCTTTCCACTTCATCGCTTTTGGTGGCGCAACGACCCCGGATCAGGAAACCTGGCGTAAATTCTGCGGTGGGCAGGTGGGCATCGATGTCGATGCGCAATTCCGCAAGTTTCGGACTTACGAAAACAATTACCTCCAAGATCGCAATGCAATGAAGCTCGGCAGCTTCACCGGCATCCGGGGGATACCGAACCAGGATATCGCCATGTGGGAGACGATGGGTCCGATCGTGGATCGAAGCCGCGACCGGCTGGGCGCGAGCGACGTCGCAATCGTGGAATTCAGGCGCATCATGGTCGAGGCCGCCCGCCGCGTTCAAGGAGGAGAACCCGCCATCGGAACAACTGATCCGCGAGCCCCTCATATCTCGCTGCAGGGTTTCGAAGCGGTTGTTCCCAAGACATGGGATTGGCGCACGTCAGGAGCGGGACAACCCGAAACCATCAAAGCCGCCGAGTAAATTAAAGTCGAGCGCATTGCCTGCGGCCAGCCGTGCGCCGGATGTTTGTAACAGGGGGAAGCGTGCGTACCACAAAGAAGACTGCTTGGGTGTTCCTGGCGCTAGTGGCCATTATCTCCGCACCCCTTCCGTCCACCGCCGCCGACAGCTACGACATCAATGTCGTCCTGCCGCTTACAGGCCGGACCTCCTTTCTTGGTCAGGCCGAGCAAAAAGCGCTGCAAATCCTCGAAAAGATTACCAACAATACCGGCGGCATTCACGGCAAGCCGCTGCATTTTATCTTTCAGGATGACCAATCAAGCCCGCAAATCGCAGTGCAACTTACCACCGGGATCGTGGCCTCGAACCCGCCGGTCATGATGGGCTCAGCCCAGGTGGCCATGTGCAATGCGATGGCGCCGCTTCTCCAAAATGGCCCGGTCACCTACTGCTTCTCGCCCGGCATACACCCGAAGGAGGGTGCCTTCGTCTTCACATCGAGCGTATCGACGCACGACCTTGCGGCGGCGCTGATCCGCTATTTCCGCATGAAGGGTTGGACAAAGCTTGCGCTGATGACGACGACGGATGCGTCAGGCCAGGATGCCGAACGCGGCATTCAGGAGGTGCTGTCCAGAGCCGAAAACAAGGATGTGAAGCTTGTCGAGAACGTCCATTTCAATCCTTCGGATGTAAGTGTTTCCGCGCAGGTGGAGCGGATCAAGGCTGCAGCCCCCGACGCTTTCATTGCCTGGACAACCGGGGCACCTGTTGCCACAGTTTTCAAGGCGATAACGCAAGCCGGACTAAATATCCCGGTCGCGACAACGGACGGGAATATGACGCACGCGCAGATGTCGCAATACGCGGACTTCCTGCCGAAAGAGCTTTACATTCCGGCCTCGGAATGGGCAGGTCTGGGAGCTGGGGAAACGGAAAGCCCGGAGGTCACGAAGGCTCAGAAGATTTTCGCTGATGCCTACAAAGAAGCGAATCTTCTTCCGGATGCGCCTGCGTCGCTCGCCTGGGACCCAGGGTTGATCGTCGTGGAGACGCTTCGCTCTCTCAGCGAGAATGCCACGGCGGCCGATGTCAGGGACCATATATCGAAGATCAAGGGATGGGCCGGCATCAACGGCATTTATGACTTCGCGAAAATACCGCAGCGCGGTGTGGGAGAAACGCAAGCCGTCGTCACACGCTGGAATCCGGCCATCAAATTCTGGGAAGTCATGAGCAAGCCGGCCGGCATTCCAAAGAGCTAAGGGCCGATGCTTGTCCAGCTTTCTCCCGTTGGCGTGGCCCCTCAATCCAGATCCGCCGGAGAAGTTCGCCAAAAAGACCCCCTCATCCTGTCCTTCTCCCCCAGGGGAGAAGGGACGTTGCCGCAATCGTGCCGGACTCCCTCTCCCCTTGGGGAGAGGGTTGGGGTGAGGGGGTCTTAGCGGCTTTCGCATCGGCCCCACTTTCTCTCGTTGACGGAGACACATACTGACCCAGTTCCTTCAGATCGTTATCGGGGGCGTGATCGAAGGCAGCATCTATGCCGTGATTGCACTCGGCTTCTCATTGATCTTCCGCGTGGCTGGCGTCATCAATCTTTCGCAGGGTGCGTTCTGCATTGCCGGCGCGCTCGCAATGTATTCATTCGAGGTGACGCTCGGCTGGCCAGTTCCGCTTGCAGCGATGGCAGCCGTCGGAATTACTGCGTGCGCTGCCTTGATCCTCGGCGCGCTGACCTTTGTTCCGGCGATGTCGCGGCTGCCGAACAGCAGCGTCTTGATGCTCACTGTTGGCATTTTGACCCTAATCGAAGGTGCGGCCCTGATCATATGGGGCAGCGAGCCATATGCCCTGCCGCCTTTCTCTGGCGAGCAGCCCGTCGAAATTTTTGGGCTTCGCATCCCGTCGCAAGGTCTTTGGATTATTGGTATCTGCACGCTCGCAGTTTGCGGACTCTGGTATCTCCTCGCACGGACGCTTCTTGGTCAATCGCTGAGGGCTTGCGCCGAGAACATGACCGCGGCCCGGCTCATGGGCATTGATGTCCGCCGCATGATGCTGTTCAGCTTCGTTCTTGCGGCTTGCATAGCGGCACTCGGTGGAATTCTCATCGCCCCCATTACTTCGCTCCAATTCGATAACGGACGGCTCTTCAGCATCGACGGTTTTATAGCCGTCGCCATCGGGGGCATAGGCTCGTTCCTTGGCGCGGTCCTTGGCGGATTATTCCTTGGTATCGCGAGTCAGCTCGCGGCAGGCTATGTGTCTTCCTTATTCTCGAATGCTCTGACCCTTGCGATATTGCTCCTCATTTTGCTCGTAAGGCCAAGCGGTTTGTTCGCCTCAGCTGCCGCGCGGCGGACAGATGTGCGGGACGAACAACGCGTTTATGGCGAACCTGTGCGCCTTGGCGGGCGCTGGGTCTGGATCCTGGGTGCGATAGCGGCAGGCGCTCTATTTGCGGTCCCGTCGATCATACCTACCGGCGCTCTTTTGAATTCCTTCGCGATCACGGGCATCTGGTTCATTGCAGTGCTGGGCCTTGACGTGCTTATGGGCTTCGCAGGCCAGGTCAGCCTTGGGCAAGCCGCCTTTATGGCGATAGGCGGCTACACGGCCGCGATCCTTGCCACCACCTATGAAGTTCCCCCTCTCGCGGCAACTTTATGCGGTATCGTTCTCGCCGTCGCATGCTCGGTTGTTCTTGGGCTTGTTACCACGCGGCTACGAGGTCACTACCTCGCGCTCGCCACACTCGCTTTTGGGCTTCTCATCGACTCTGTCGCCACGGGATGGACAGAACTGACCGGCGGACCATCAGGGCTTGTGGGCATCCCTTCCTTTTCGGTGGCAGGCTTCGCTTTTTCCACGCCACGTTCAACATATTATCTGGCAGCTGCTCTGATCGTGATCCATGTGTTCCTGTTGGCAGGCGGGATGCGCGGCAATTTCGGGCGCGCGCTCAAAGCCATCAAAACCGATCCGCTGGCGGCGGCGGCGCTTGGTATCAACGTACCTCGCTACAGGCTGGCCGCTGTAATGATCAGCGCTGCTTTGGCTGGTCTCGCGGGCAGTCTTTATGCCTTCAACTTTCACTTTCTCTCACCGGAAATGGTCGGAACACCACACTCGCTGGAAATGCTCGCCATGCTGGTGATTGGAGGCGAAGCCACTTTGGCGGGGCCAATCATAGGCGTCGCGCTGCTCACCCTTCTGCCAACCATCATTCAGCCGCTTGCTCTCTATAAGACCCTTGCCACGGGTATGCTTCTGATCCTGTTCTTCTCTTACATGCCCCAAGGCATCTTCGGCCTGATCGTGAATGGCATTGCAAGGCTTGGTTCAGTCTTTGCAGGGAAGGCGCCATGCGTGGATCGGACCGCAATTGAAAGTCTTGCGGAATGAGCACTGTCGCCGAAATCTATCAGCCTCAATTGCCAGCGCTAAGACAAGCCGCATTGAGATGGAAACGTCCACTGCTGTCATGGCCCGGCTTGACCAGCCCATCCACGAGACAAAAACAAGTACATTACAATGAGATACTGGATAGCCGGGTCAAGCCCGGCTATGACAACGAGGAGTGCCATTAAAACGCAATTTGCACTGAGCCTGCGCAACATCAGCAAGCGGTTTGGTGGCGTGCTCGCCGTCTCCGAAGTCAGCTTCGATGTGGCCGCTGGAAGCTTTACCGCAATTATCGGACCCAATGGCGCAGGCAAAACAACGCTTTTCAATCTCATCACAAACCTGTTCCTCCCGACAGAAGGGACGGTCTTCTATTTCGGGCGTTCACTCGCGGGCTTAAGGGGTCACGCACTTGCAAGCCTCGGGCTGATACGCACTTTTCAGGCTGCCCGCGTCTTTCCGGCGATGACGGCCATCGACAACGTGAAGGCTGGCGGGCATCTGCGCACACAGGTAGGGCCCGTCGGGCAGATGCTTTGGACCCGTGCTGCCATTGAGCAGGAGCGCGAGCTTACGGCCAAAGCGCACGAGCTGCTGGAGCTGACTGGCTTGACTGAGTTCAGCGGCAGTCTTGCTCATGATTTGCCGATAGGAGCGCAGAAATTGGTCGAGGTAGCGCGCGCCCTCATGGCAAGGCCGCAAGTGCTGCTCCTTGACGAGCCGGCCGCCGGCCTCAATGACAGCGAGACAGCGACCCTCACCACGCTCCTTCGCGCGATTTGCAGCGCCGGCATCACCGTCGTCGTGGTCGAGCACAACATGTCCCTCGTTACCGGTGCCGACCACGTCATCGTACTCGATGCTGGACGTCTTATCGCCGAAGGCTCTCCCGCAGACATTCAGCGCAATGCGCGTGTCGTCGAAGCCTATCTTGGCAGTCAGGGGGCCTTGGGTGTCGCTTGAGGTGCGGGCCATCTCTGCGGGTTACGGCAGCGATGATGTGATTTCCGGGGTTAACCTGGAAGTGCATCCAGGGGAAATCGTGGCTTTGATTGGAGCAAATGGCGCCGGCAAGTCCACGCTCCTAAAGGCGATTTCAGGTTTGATCCGTGTCTCCGCCGGCGCGATCAAATATCAGGGCAAGGACATTCACAATCTGCCCACTTCAGCCAGGGTCCAGGCGGGCATCGTTCATGTCCCCGAAGGACGGCAGGTTTTTTCAGGGATGAGTGTCAGCCAGAATCTTTCGCTCGGCGGATATGTCCAAAGGCAGGGTGGCGGCGCGCAAGAGCGAATGGCGGACGTGTTGCGCGCGTTTCCTGCCCTTGCTGGCCGCTTGACTCACCTCGCTGGCAATCTTTCCGGCGGGCAGCAGCAAATGCTTGCGATTGGCCGAGGTCTCATGGCGCGGCCAAGCCTGATGCTGCTCGATGAGCCCTCGCTTGGTCTTTCGCCAAAGCTTGTCGACGAGATTTTCAAACTCATTTCAGGATTGACGCACCAAGGAATTGCGATCCTGCTTGCCGAACAGAATGCCCGGCTCAGCCTTGCCGTCGCCAGCCGCGGCTATGTCATGGAAAACGGACGCATCTCATTGGAGGGAGCGGCTCACTCGCTCCTGCGCTCGGAGGAAGTGGCCGAGAAATATTTGGGAATGAAGGCCAAGGGCGAGGTAGCGCCGGCTCAAGATAGCGCTGGGCTCGCGGCACGGTTGCGGCAGATCCTGCAGTAATTCCTCGCTACAGATCGAGCGTTACGAGAACGGGTGTATGGTCGGACGGCTTATCCCAGCTACGGGGTTTGCGATCTATTGCTGCGTTCATAAGCCTCGCCTGGGCCTGCGGCGACAGAAGAACGTGGTCGATGCGAAGGCCGAGGTTTTTCTGCCATGCGCCTGCTTGGTAGTCCCAGAAGGTGAATTGCCCACCCCTCGAGTCGCAAGCAGTTACTGCATCCGCAAGCCCTAAATGTAGGATGCGCCGGAATGCCTGGCGGGATTCAAGCCTGTACAGGGCATCCTGAACCCAATTTGTGGGGTCATAAACGTCCACCGGGCGCGGAATGATGTTGTAGTCCCCCGCAAGCAGGAGCACCTCTTCAAAGGCGAGGAGGCCTTGGGTATGGGCCCTTAGCCGGTCCAGCCAGGCGAGCTTGTAATCGAGCTTTGGCGATGCAACCGGGTTTCCATTGGGCGCATATACTGAGGCGACCCGGACGGCCTTCCCGCCCGGCAGTGAAATCACAGCCTCGATATAGCGCGATTGCTCGTCCGCCGGATCGCCCGGCAGTGATGTTATGGTTTCGTCAATCGGATGTTTTGAGAGAACTGCAACGCCGTTGAACGACTTCTGGCCGAGAACGGCACAATTATAGCCCAGGTCTTCAAACGGGCCGCGAGGGAAACCTTCAGTTAAACACTTCAGCTCCTGCAGGCATAAGACGTCCGGCGAAGCTTGCTTCAGCCACGCAATGCACGCCGCCTCCCGCTGTTTGATGGAATTGACGTTCCAGGTGGCGACGGTTAGCACGGCAGCAAGGGTTCAAAGCGAGAAGGAGGTACCGCAGCCGCAGGATGCGACGGCGTTGGGGTTCTTGATCTGGAAGGAGGCGCCGATGAGATCATCCACGTAGTCGATTTGCGATCCGGCCATGTATGGGACAGAAACGGGATCGATTACAACGCATGCACCGTCCTGTTCAATGACCAGGTCGTCTCCGCCTGTGTCCGGAACTACCTCGAAATCGTAGCGAAACCCTGAACAGCCGCCGCCCAGGACGCTGACGCGCAGTGCCTTTTGTCCTGCCTCCTGCGCCAGGATCTCCCGTATCCGGTTGGCGGCGCGGCTGGTCACGCTTATGTTCGGCTCATTGGTCATAAATGTTGTTCGCTTGTTTTGAACCTTCCCCAAAGAGTTCGTATGTTTGCGAGTGGATGTCAACCGCAGGGGCGGAAAGCAGATGAGACAAAGGGCTGGGCTTGCGCCTTACGCCACGCATCCTAAAAAGAGCCGTGGCCGAATTTATGAGGAAGCCGCCTGTCCGACTCGCACCGTCTACCAGCGCGACCGTGACCGTATCGTTCATTCCACCGCATTTCGGCGCCTCATCCATAAAACTCAGGTCTTTATCTACCATGAGGGCGACCATTACCGCACCCGTCTAACGCACTCTCTGGAGGTGGCGCAAATTGCCCGCACGATCGGCCGCGCCCTTGGTCTTAACGAGGACCTTATCGAAACGATCGCATTGGCCCATGATCTTGGCCACACCCCGTTCGGGCATGCAGGCGAAGAAGCGTTGAACGAAGCGATGCAGGATGTCGGAGGCTTCGACCACAACGCGCAGAGCCTCAGAATCGTGACAGCTCTTGAGCATCACTATGGTGCCTTTCGCGGGCTGAACCTCACTTGGGAAACTCTCGAAGGAATCGTTAAGCACAACGGCCCGCTCGTCGATGAGAACGGCCGTCCGGCTGGGCGTTATGCGGCAAGCGGCCTCCCTCACGCCATCCGCGCCTATATGCAAGTACAGGATCTTGGCCTCGACACCTGGCCCTCCTTGGAAGGGCAGGTGGCGGCTTTGGCCGACGACATCGCTTATAATAATCACGACATCGATGACGGTTTCCGGGCGGGATACATCGGCATCAAGGAGCTGGAGGAGGTGCCCATGGTCGATCGCCTTCTGGCCCAGGTGCGGGCTCGCTATAGCGAAATCTACGGTGCGACTCTGATCTACGAGATGAACCGGAGGATGATTGCGAATATGGTCGAGGATGTGCTCGCCGAGACAAAAGCAAGGATCGGAAGAGCAAAACCTGGCTCAATCGACGATATCCGCAAACAGGGGATGCCGCTGGCGGCCTTCTCAGAGAAGATGGCGGGGAACGTCGCAGCGTTGCGGACGTTTCTCTCCGCCAAGGTTTACCGGCATCCTTCGATCCTGGAAAAGATGACGGAAGCGCAAACGATTCTTCTGGAGCTCTACGAGTATTTTTCCGAACATCCGGAGGAAATGCACTTCGAGGCGGGGTTGCAGTCGGCTGTGTCCGAGGACCCTGTTGAGCGCCAGCGCGTTATCGGGGATTTCATTGCAGGCATGACAGACATGTTCGCTTTGAAGACCTACGCCGCAATCAGCGGCACCAGCGCCGCATAATTTTGTAAGGCTGTACCCTTTGAAAGAGGGCAACTCTTTCAGGTACATCTCCCACAGGAGTTTGCATGACCGCAACCCTACATACGGCCTTGCTGCTCCTTGCGGTCCTGGTCGTGGTGGCCGTCCTTGCGCGGAAGCTTAATATCGCTCCCTCGATCCTCCTCGTTATCGCAGGCGCAGGTCTAGCTCTTGTGCCGCAGCTTCCAAGGGTCGAATTGGCTCCGGAATTTTTTCTCCTTGGAGTTTTGCCGCCTATAATTTATTCCGCCGGAGTTCAGATGAGCTGGCGTGAATTCCGCTTCAATTTGCGGCCCATTGCACTGCTCGCGGTCGGGTGCGTGATCTTCACCGCCTGCGCCGTGGCAGGAGCAGCTTATTGGTTCCTGGGTCTCCCCCTCGCTGCGGCCTTCGTGCTTGGGGCGATCGTGGCTCCCCCCGATGCTGTGGCTCCGCTCGCCATAGCGCGCCAGCTCGGTCTTCCAAGGCGGCTCGTCGTCGTCCTCGAAGGCGAAGGCCTTGCGAATGATGCGACTGCTCTGATCCTCTACCGCTTTGCGGTGGTGGCAGCGAGTACCGGCGTATTTTCGCTACCGCAAGCCGCCGGCACATTCTGCCTTATCCTCGTGGGAGAAATTGCTTATGGAATAGGGATCGGATGGCTCAGCCTCCGCCTTCGGCGCTGGGCGAAGGACCCAAGGGTCGAAATCACGTTATCTTTAATGACGCCCTACGCAGCGTTTTGGCTGCCCGCGTATCTCGGCGGGTCTGGTGTTTTGGCTACGGTTGCCGCCGGCCTTTTCGTAAGCTGGAACGGGCCGCTGCTGATTCCTGCCGCGACGAGGCTCCAGGGCATCTTCTTTTGGGATTTGCTTGTCTATCTTTTGGAGGGGCTGATTTTTCTGGTCATGGGCCTTCAGGCGCGAACCGTGATCGAGCGCATGCATGCGTTTACGCCTGAGTCCATGGCATTTGCCGTCCTGCTCGTTGTCGCGGTTGCAGTTGCCGCGCGCTTCATATGGGTTTTTCCTGCCATCTACGTGCCGCGGTGGCTAAGCTCCGCATTAGCTCGGCGCGATCCCTCCCCGCCTTGGACGTGGGCCTTTTTTCTTGGCTTCGCCGGTGTCAGAGGTGCTGTTTCACTCGCTGCGGCATTGGGTCTTCCCACTACGGTCGCCGATGGAACTCCCTTTCCGGGCAGGGACATTATCCTGTTCGTGACCTTCGGCGTCATCGTCATCACGCTTGTCGGCCAGGGCATGTCTCTACCGCTGCTCGTGCGATGGCTCGGGCTCGATAGCACCAGCAGCGCCGAACGCCGGCAGGAAAGAGAAGCGGAACATAAGGCCCGGGTTGAGGCCCTTGAAGTGGCACAGAGGCGGCTGGATGAACTCACGGGTAGCAAGCCGCTCCCCGACGACCTTCTTTCGGCGCTTCGAACAAGGCAGGATTACCGGTCAAGCCGCTTGCAGCACAAAGGCCATATTCGCGGTGACTCAAGCGGCCTCGGCCTCGCTTCCAGAATCCGGTCCGATCTTTTTGAAACTGAACGCCGTTTCATCTTCGACCTGCTGCGGCAGGGCCGGATTACCGACGAGTCCCGCCGGCGGATGGAACGCGAATTGGATCTCGAAGAGGCAAGTGCTGCCGGCCACGCTAAGGGCGGTATCGAACCTCCGCTCTAATTGCCTTTGTGGCCCGAGGGAAGCCAACCTCGCAGCCAGATGCGCGTGAGCAAAAAGCAAGATAAATCTGTTATTTATGAGAATCTGCCGTGTGGGCTTGCTCTCTTCGACTGGACGTTGTACGGGCCTGCAACTAGACTGCTGGTCGAATTGATGCGAACAGCTTTTTGACAGGCATCGAAGCCATAGGAAGGGAGCACCCTGGTGGAAGGAGAACCGTGAGCTATATCGACCAGCCATGAAGGCACTTAACAATCTCCAAGACAGCCTCCTTGTGTGCCTTTAATTGCATCCTGGAGGCGCCCTGAAGCCTCCAAACTCCCGCTCGATCAGTTCAGCAAGCGCGATCGGCGTCCTGTCCTCTAAATAGGGACCTATGATTTGGGCGCCGATTGGCGAGCCTTCTGGCGACTGTGCAATGGGAAGCGCTGTCGCCGGCAGTCCGATGAGCGTCGCGATGCCGGGCCAGTGAATTTGATCGAGATACGGATATTCTGCGCCGTCGATGACGATGCGGCGCTTCCTTTGCTCGGACGAATGGTCATGGGGGAATGCGGGCGTGGGCATCACCGGGCACACGACTGCGTCGAACTCGCGGAACAGCTCGCGCCAATTTGCGCATAGCCCGGCACGGATCCTGTCAGCATGAATCCAGTCACGATGGCTCAGCACCGTTCCGCGCAAGCGCCATTGATCCGGGGTCTCATCCGAGTCCAAGGAAGACGCGGCTTGCTGAAGACGGCGGTAGGACTCGATCGGGATGTCCGCTCCGAACATCGAGTTTAAGAGCTGTAGATAAATGCGAGACATTAGCATCAGGTTCGGCAGAAACGGTGTGGTACGTTCCACCTTCGCGCCAGTCTTCCTAAGACTCTTCGCCAGCGATTCGAGTGCGGCAAGGGTCGCTTTGCTTGTTGGGACAAGGGGATGCGTGTCCAAGATGAGAAGGCGGACTTCCTTCAAGCTGGTATGGCGGGGCGGCGGCATTGTAAGGCGGTAGGCAATCGATTGAGGCTCATCCGGCCCAGCAAGAATATCGAGTGCTAAGGCGAGATCGCTCGCGCTGCGCGCCATCGGCCCGGCGACTGAAAGGTCAACATTTTGGGGTAAGGCTGGGATGCCGGGCGGCGTGTGACCGCGCCGGGGAACGAGCCCGTAGGATGGCTTATGAGCGAAAACCCCACAAAAGTGAGCAGGCACTCGCAATGAGCCGCCGATATCGGAACCAAGTTCGAGGGCCACGTATCCGGCCGCGAGGGAAGCGGCTGAACCGCCAGACGAGCCTCCCGCCGTGCGGGAAAGATCCCACGGATTATTTGTAGTTCCGTAGACGTCATTGTAGCTTTGCCAATCCATCAAGAGGTGCGGCACATTCGTTTTGCCGATTATGATGGCTCCGGCATTCCGCAAGCGCTGAACCGCCACCGCGTCTTCGGACGGTTTCCAGTCCTTTTGACTTGCAACGCCCCACGTAGTTGGCAGCCCTGCGACGTTGAAAGCCTCCTTCACCGTCATCGGAATGCCAAGCAGCGGTTTGCGCTCCCCGCGCGCGAGAGCGGCATCGGCTTCGCGCGCTTCGTTTCTCGCCTCCTCAAATCTTCTAACGACGACAGCGTTCACGCCGGCATCAAATTTCTCGATGCGGGCTATCGCAATCTCGGCAAGCTCTGCCGCAGAGACCTCTCGATTAGCCAGCGCCACAATCTGCTCCGTGACGCTGTAATATTCCGGCCTCGTCATAAAGCGCTCCCTACGTAGCCTTATCGCCCTCTTTAACCGGAAGGGCACACCAAATTGGCCGGTGGCCGGAAAGGCCGATGAGTTTCAAAAAATCGGCCATCGAAATGGTCGTAGTCATCGTATTGACCAGCGGATGAGCGCTTATCGTCTTCGCCTTCCGCATGCGGTCATCCAGTACAAGTTGAACCTTTCGCTCTTTGTCATTGTAGATAGCGAATGGCGTAACACTCCCGGGAAGCACCCTTAGCGTCTGGGCCAAAGTTTGAGGCCGCGCAAACGAAAAGCGCCCTGCGGCACCCAGCCCCTTGGCTAATTCCTTGAGATCGAGCGGAGGAGTGAGCAGGTGCATCGTGATCAAATATAGCTGCTTGTTCTTATCCTCGACGACAATGTTTTTAACGGGGAACTCCCAGCCTCCTGTGTCCCTATGTGCCAGGCCTTCCGCGGTATGCACGGCTTCGTGGACCACGGTCTGCGATGCAATTCCTAGCGTTTCCAACAGCTTGAAAAAGGCCTGATGATCGTTCATTCCGGCACACTATAACCGCGTTTCCATCTGCAGGCGCGAGGTGATCTCGGTTCGCAGCCATTTCTCTGCGAAGCATTTGGCGAACGCAAGATCATTCCATTGAGTAGTGCCGCAAGAGACGTTTCTTTCTAAGACATGAAAAGTTGAATACGCAGCGCATATTGAGCAGTTGCCAATTCTGGCAAAATCCACTCAAATTGCGACGAGCCGGGCCACGACCGTGGCAGCGCGATCCACGTCCTTCGCCCGGTGGGGGCTTGAAGGTTCTCTTTTCCGTTCGTCTGGGGAGTTTGCTATGCGCACGCCTTATAACATTCTCATAATGGGCGCTTCTTATGGGTCTCTTCTTGCCTCCAAGCTGCTGTTCGGCGGGCATTCCGTGACCCTCGTCTGCCTTCCGGCGGAGGCGGACCTTATCAACGCCGAGGGTTTCCGCGTTCGCATGCCGGTGCGCGGCCGCAAAGAGCAGATCGAGATAGATTCCACAAAACTTCCTGGAAAGGTTCGTGCGACCGGTCCCGCGGGTGTCAATCCAAGGGACTTCGATCTCGTCGGGCTGGCTATGCAAGAGCCGCAATACGGTTCTCCCGGTGTGCGGGAAATGCTCGACGTGGTGGCCCGATCGCGTGTCCCCTGCATGTCGATCATGAACATGCCGCCGCTTCCCTATATGAGGCGCATCCCAGGGCTCAATCACGAAGCGCTAAAACCCGCTTACACCGACCCGAACGTTTGGAACGGCTTCGACCCCGCGACTTTGACGTTATGCAGCCCGGACCCGCAAGCGGTCCGGCCCCCGGACGCAAAGGTCAACGTGTTACAGGTTACGCTCCCGACGAACTTCAAGGTTGCCCGCTTTAAAGATGACGCCAACACCAAAATACTGCGAGACCTGCAAGAGGACATCGAAACCGTTCGTTTCGATGCGCCCGAAGGCAAGATCGAATTGCCGGTGAAGCTCAAAGTGCATGAGTCATTATTCGTGCCGCTGGCAAAATGGGCCATGCTGCTAGCAGGGAACTACCGCTGCATCACAAGGACCGGCATGAGAACGGCGCAGGAGGCGGTGCACTCCAACATCGAGGAGGCAAGGTCCATCTACAATTTCGTGAACAACCTCTGCATCGAGCTCGGCGCCTTGCCGTCAGATCTTGTTCCCTTCGAAAAATATGCTGCCGCCGCGGAAAGCCTTACCCGTCCAGCCTCGGCCGCGCGCGCTCTCGAGAATGGCGCCCGCTATATCGAAAGGGCGGACAAGCTCGTACGGCTCGTCGCACAACAAAAAGGGCTTCGCCACCCGGTCATCGATGCAACAGTCGCCCTCGTTGATGAGCGATTGGAAGTCAATCGGCGGAAAGCCGCTTAACCGCCTGGTGTTCCCGCCCTTACCGAAAAGG
>JBAUNL010000610.1:0-7393 GCA_049579205.1 Rhodomicrobium sp.
CCTTCTAGTCTAAGAGCATGAATGGGGACAACAGGCGCTGATTTGTGCGCTCCTGGCAGAAGGAAGCCCCGGCGGAGGCAATCCGATCCGGGGCTTTTTGATTCTGGCTGGTGCCGGAGGAGCACTCGCTTTGGCCAGAAGAGGCGTCAAGGTCTTGACGCCTCTCAGTGCCTGGGCAACCGCACGCCCAGGTATCGAGATGATGGACCCTTGGCTGCCAATTTCATTGATCGAAATCAAAGAAATGCAGTTTTTAAAAAGAGACGCACGCGGCCTTGCCGGACCACCAGACGCTTCGTGCCTAACTTGCTTGAAAATCGAATGCTGTTTGCAAATTTGGGTTCGTTTCGCAAATCGCCGATGTCTGCGGCGGCATGACTTTGGTTAGGGAGCAGCTCTTCTTTTGGGGGGCGTCTTATGCTGCAGTTCATATTTCCGGCATCTCCATCGGTGCGGACCGCGGCGCGGCTCGGCTTAACCGCTGGCTGAGTCCAAGCCGGGCGCTGTTGAGGCTGTAAAACCGGTAACTTTTATTTGCCATGAACTATTAAGTCATTAATAAGCATAAATCTTAATGTTCATGGACTTAATTCCTCCATATCGTAACCCTCTCCTAGGAAACCGCATGGAGAAGATGCAATGAAAGAAGTACTTGCTATATCAGCGATTATTTTTATTTGTGGTATCGCTGACGCTAGTGCGGAACTTCAGCCTACTGGCGTATATACACTACAACCATCCAAAAGCGATGTAGTTTACTACTACTCCAGGCGACGTGGGCACCGCATCCATACCTTCCCTTCAGGTCAAAGGTATACTGGCAGGGGTCCTTACGTACGGTACATCTCTCCGAACGGCCGGCGCACAGGGCCAATCCCTCGCTCAGCTATGGGCGGCGGATGATCAATTGCCAAAGCATCTAAATTAGCGATTGATCAAATCGGGCCGAAGGCGATCAGTATCGAGGGAGGGCGCGCCGCTCGCTCGAACTAAAATTGGGCGCCCATGCTAGATTGACTTCGGTTCGCCCGGGGGGCCAGGAGGAAACTTGAATGGCAACCTACATTATGCTTGCGAAGTTCACGGATCAGGGCATCCGGAACGTCAAGGACACAGTAAAGCGCGCTGAGGCATTCAAAGAAAAGGCACAAAAACACGGCGCGACCGTCAAGGACATTTACTGGACGCTTGGAACGCACGACATGGTCACCATACTTGAGGCTCCGGATGAAGGCGTGGTGTTGACACTTGGTCTTGCTGCTGGGGCCATGGGCAATGTTAGGACGGAAACTCTGAGGGCTTTCGGGGCTGAGCAAGTTAAAAACGTCCTGGAAAAAATCAGCTGAGTTTCTCAGGCGGCAAGAGCTTTTTACATAACTACTTTCGAAGGCCTCACCCCTCGTCTCATGCGCGAGACATAGGGGTGAGCCGTCTTGGGTGCGTACCCAGCAGTTTCCTTTGGCGGAAGCATTTGGCTCCGGAAGCGGGCCGACATTCTAGCGCAGAAACGCGTCCGCGGCCGCGAGCTTAAGGCCTTATGCAAATAGATCATTGGCGCGCGCATCAGGATAAGGCCGCAAAAGCGTTCCATTTCGGAATTGAACTTGTGGAAAGAAGAGATGCGCGGCCTGCAAATCGTATAAGCCGAGCGTAAGGCTGAAAGAGATCGATTCACGGAAAGAGGCGGACGATGAGACTGATCTTCTCGCTTTCGAGTTTTGCCTTCACAATGATTCTTTCCCTCATTACCTTTACCTATACTGCCATACACCATCCGAGCACGATGCGAAGCCTTCTCTATGGGGCCCAGGAAGTCCGCGACCAAATCTCAGCTCTGGGCTTGCCCGACAGCTACATGGTCTGGGTCGATATCTTCCTCCAGCCAAATCAAATCGTGCTCGTCGCATTCGCAATCTTCATGCGCCTTGTTCTCGGCTTGATCGGAAGCGTATTTGGCGGCGGTACTTACCCCGGGGCTGCACATGAGGAAGCTGCCGCAAGTTCGCCCTGGCTGCGATGGGGGAAGTACTAATGCGCCGCAGTCTGGGGCGCTGCCGGCAACTATTGTCGCCGCTCGAGGTGCATGCCATCCAAGCGCCCGAAGTCACGCAAATTCGGATGGGAACCAACAAGCAGATGCTGCATACCCTCATCGTTCATCAGCCTAAGACCGGCTTGTAGGCGAAGTTCAGCACTGAGTCCTGGTGCTGGGCAAGGCTGGGCTCGGGCAGTTCCGGGACGCGATGGTCGAAATTGACCCAAGCCGACGTGTTGCCTATCAGCAACAGGATTGGGTCAATTATATAATTAATACAATCAATTTTTGCCATATCAAAGAAAGGCCCTAAGTATCGCCCGTTTTTGGACGGGGGCGCGGGTGCAGCAGAGAAACAGTCTAATAGACGGCTGGCGTGGCGTGAGCGTGTCCCTGGTCATAATGGGACACATATCAGCGGCTTTTTGATTACCTCTCTCCTGATTGCCGAGGAAGAGCGGAACGGATCTGTCAGTATAAACGCCTTTTACGTGCGTCGAATATTTCGGATCATGCCAGCGCTGAGGCTCCATGTGTGGGAAAGCCACCACGAGCACTTACCTCTTGATATATCGCAGAGATAGACCCCGCTCGTTAAGGGTGCTCCGGGCGTTCTATATGTTTCTTTTTGTGATCTTCGTGCTCGGGTTGTTCGGTGACGAGCAATTCTATCTCATCTGGCCAGCGATGTTTCTGCTAGCAAGATCAGTTCGGCAATCCGCCATTGTGATATTTGCTATCGGTCTGCCCATCGCCTCTGTGTTTTATCCTATTCTTGAAGGTTTCAGTTACATTGCAATGGGTGCTCTCGTTGCATCATTTAGACAGGTTCGAGCTGCTATTGAGGATATTGCGACAGGACGAATGATTTGCTTGAGCGTTTTGCTACTTTTGGTGGTTCCGTTCGCTGGGGGCGCCACCTTTGTTCAGACTGCCTTGTTTAAAGTGCAGCCAGCATTGATTGCTATAATCCTGTTCAGAACGCTTTCCGGTAAAGGGCCCTTCCTGCGAATTGTCTCAATGCGGTTCATCCAGAAAATCGGTATCGTTTCATACAGTCTTTATCTTTGGCAGCAAGTGAGCTTGGCACCAAAGGTGTGGGGCGAATTGAATACGGGCGCAGATTGGTTTTTCCGTGAACACGCATTCCTGATCGCCGTTTTCCTTGTCCCTGCGCTAATTTCTTATTTTTTCATCGAAAAGCCCCTGATTGCAGTTGGTCATCGCTTGTCACAGAAAATAATAGACGCAAGCCGCTTGCGCTCCCTTGAAGCGCTGAGGCAAGAGAAAAAACTCGAAATGGCGATCTCTTAATCCGGCCAAGGGCTCTTACAAGGTTATCATCGGGCAATACTCTGTGTTCGATCAAGCGACCACAATGTTCAGCAAGTGGCCCCGATGGACTCCAAGAGGAATTTGAGAGGCGCGTCCGTTATTGACGGCTGAGCCGCTATCTCATATTGCGCAACCGCCTGAATCGGCCAAGCGTCTACTGCAAACCTTTCGCCGGACGCGGCAGGCCCTGACAAAATGCGCAGCTCTATCGAGATCAGCCTTGCGCGGGCATGAGGCTTACATGGGCGGACGCGATTTTCCAGCCCTCATTCGTGCGCAGCCAAACGTGGCTCTGACGGCCGGACATCGGCGAACCTTCGCGCTGAAATTCGGTGTTGGCTGTCGCAAAGTCCCGTCCGTAGCTTGTAATGACTGTGTTTCTTAAGGTCCGCGTCAGGTCGATTGACTTGGTGCCCCTGCGGAACTCGGCGATGGCTTCGTGACCGTAAAGGTTTTCGCGGACCCCGAAACGAACCGTATGGGCGCTGTTCCAGAAGAGGCTATCAAGGGTTTCGGTATCGTTTGCGATTAGGGCGCGCTCATAGCGCCGGAAGGCAGCCGTAACCTCGGCCACGACTTCTGCAATGTTGATCTCAAGCATGGGTAATACCTAGCGGGGTAAGCCGGTAAAGGATGAGGTGCAAGCCGCCGGGCGCTTTACGCCCGGCTGAACGGAGAGGAGGTTTGCAGCTATTTCGCCTTGCCGATCACACCCTCGGCATACCAATCGAATTTGCCCATCTTGTCGTTGCCCCAAGTCTCGCCCGCAGCGATGCGCACAACGCCTGTGTTGTCCTTGATGGGGCCCGTGAAGGGATTATAGCCGCCCTTGATCTTATCCGCTGCCGCGGTCACGAGCTTTTTGACGTCTTCCGGAACGGAGGCCCCGAACGGCGCAACCTCAAGCATGCTTCCCAGCCCTTGGCGAACCATGCCGCCTTTGAAAGAGCCGTCCATGACGCTCTTTGCAGTAGCGGTCATGAAGCCGCCCCAGGAAAAACCAAGGCCCGTGATCCAGCCTTTGGGGGCGAGCTGACGTGCTTCAATCGATTGGAATCCGATAGACATGGCGCCACGGCTTTCGGCCACCTGAATGATGGTGGCGGGCGAGTCCACATGCATGGTGACGACATCCGCACCCTGATCGATAAGGGCATTGGCAGCGGCCGCCTCTTTCGCTTTGTCCGCCCATCCGCCAGTGACGACGACGCGGGTCTGAGCCTTTGGGTTCACCGAAAGAGCGCCCAGCTCGAACGCGTTCACGTTCCCGATCGCGTATCCAATCGGAACTCCCACGACGAAGCCAAGCGTGTTGTTCTTCGTCATCTTGCCGGCGGCAACACCCATCGCGTACCAGGCGGTCTGCGTCGCACCGAAGAAATTGCCAAAGTTCGGGGATTGCATCCAGCCTCCGGCGTGTTCGAAGAAGACATCCGGGTGAGTTTTCGCCAGATTGAAGGCTGATTGCTGATGGCCGAAGCTCGTCGCAAAGATGAGCTTGGCGCCTTGCTGGATCATACCCTCCATCACCCTTTCCGCGTCGCCGGTCTCCGGCACATTCTCGGCTTCGATGAGCTTCAGGCCCGGGATATTCTTCTTCATTGTCTCCAGGCCATCTTTCATGGCCCGGTTGTAGCCATAGTCATTGACGCTTCCGACATAGATCGCGCCCACGATAAGGCTCGGCTTATCTTCCGCGGAAGCGTTGAGAGATGAGACGGCGGCGATAAACGCCAGAGCCAAGAGCTGTGCTAGTCTTTTCATGGTGCCTCCTTCAAAATTGCGACCCTATACTTCGATTTTTGACATGCGCTATTCCACGCCGAGAAAGGTTCGCCCCAAGCCTGCGGGAGCTGCCGTTTGGCGCCTCCATCCCCAGAAGGCCAGAATGCAAAGCGTCAGGAGATAGGGGACCATGCTCAGTATGAAGGGTGAAAGATCGATCCCGGCCGCCTGCAACTGAAGCTGCATGGCTTCCGCCGCTCCGAAGAGAAGTGCTGCGGGAATGACCAGAAGCGGGTTCCATTTCGCGAAGATGACAAGGGCGATCGCGATGAAGCCGCGTCCGGCGGTCATCTCTTCTGCCCATGTCCGGGTCAAAGCGACCGACAGATGGCCACCGCCGATTCCGGCGAGGCATCCTCCGATGAGCACAGCCTGATATTGGAGCATTTGGGGCCGCTTCCCAGCGGCAAAGGCCACTGCCGGGCTCTCCCCCGTCGCGCGCAACGCCAGTCCCCAGCGCGTGCGGAATAGCAGCCACCAGAGTAGGATTGCCAGCGGCACAGTGAGATAGGTCAGAATATCGAAGGGAAGCCCTAGAACTGGGATGCGCGGCAGCCCCTGGATGATATCTCCGATAAATGGTTTGCCGGCCAGGGCGCTGACGCCGATCCCAAAAAACATGAGCGTCAAGCCGGACGCAAGCTGGTTCGCTTTTCTTCCGATCACGACATAAGCGAAGAGGCCGTTGGCCGAGGTGCTGGCGAGCACTGCGGCGGCTATTCCAAGATAGGGATTGCCTGTGGCCGCGGTTGCCGCGAAGCCAACCGAAGCGCCTATAAGCATAAGCCCTTCCACCCCCAGATTGACGATGCCTGCCCTTTCGCTGACGAGTTCGCCGAGCCCGGCATAGACGAGGGAGACGGCGGAGAGAATGGCGCTGGTGAGAACCCCGGCGAAGAGAGCAGCCGTCATCTTGGCGCCCTACTCGATTGGCGCTGGCTCAACACGATGAAAAGCACAATCGCCATCAGGACATTGATGACCGCATACGGCACACCTTGCGTGAACTGCAGGATATCGCCGGCAGAGGCAATGATCGCGAAGAGGAACGACATAAACGCGATCCCCCATGCGCTCGTCCCGGCGAGCCAAGCTACGAGGAAACCCGCAAAGCCATATCCGGGAGAGAGCCCCATAACCAGACGACCCTGGATAGCGGAGACCTCCGACATGCCGGCAAGACCCGCGATACCGCCGGCGATAGCCATCACGGCGACGGTGTATCGAAAGACCGGAATGCCGAGCCGGCGCGCGGCTTCCGGATTTCCGCCAATCGCCCGCATCTCCAATCCCCAGCGCGACTTCGCCATGAAGAACCAGAAGAGCGCGAGACAAACGATGGCGAAGAGCAGTCCAGCGTGAATGCGCGTATGAAAGAATACCGGTAGCCGTGCTGCGTCACTGAATGCCGTCGACTCCGGATAGGCGGCACTTTCGGCGCTGCGCCAAGGTCCAAAGATGAGATAGCTGACGATGAGTGGCGCGACGTAGTTGAGCAGCAGGGTCGAAATCGTCTCATTCACAAGCCGGGCCGCGCGGAGAAGACCGGGCAGCAGTGCCCAAAGGCCGCCGCCGATGAAGCCTAGCAGGGTGATGAGCGGTAGGAGCACAAACGACGGCTGCTCCGGAAAGGCGATGGCCCCTCCCGTCGCGAAGAGCGCGCCCATATAGAGCTGTCCTTCCCCGCCCACATTGATGAGCCCGATCCGGGCCGGAAGTGCGACTGCCGTGGCAGTCAGCATTAGAGGCACCATCCGTACGAGGAGCTCCGAGAAGCCATAAGTATTCCCGAACACATAGGCGAGCGTATCGAGATAGGCTCGGAAGGGGTCCTTTCCCGCTGCTGCAAGCAGAAGACCGAATACCGCCAAGGCGATGAGAGCGGTCGCCACTGCGCGGCCTGCTTTCGTTCCTGCTAGTGGAAAAGCGATGGCCAGCGCGTTATGCGGCACTCGGCATCTCCAGCGCACGAACCATCCATGATCCGACCGTTTCGGCATTGTATTGGCTTGGCTCAAACTCCGCGACCAGCCTGCCTTCGGTTAGGACGGCGAGACGGTCGCTCAACATGAAAAGCTCTTCCAGCTCCTCCGACACCACCAGAATCGCCGCACCCTTATTCCGCATCTCGATGAGCGCATCGCGGACCGCGTTTGCACTTTGAACGTCGAGGCCGCGCGTGGGATAAAGAGCGACGATGAGCCCAGGATCGCGCGAGATTTCTCTCGTCAGAACCAT
>JBAUNL010000611.1:0-9906 GCA_049579205.1 Rhodomicrobium sp.
ACGCTGCCTCTAGGTCATAAGCGGCAGACTGTCGAACGCGAAGCTAGGCCATCTTGTCGATGATCTGCTTCATCTCTCCGGCCCCGAAGGCGCGCAGCGTCTGCGTGCGGACGTTACCCATGGCGCCGAGAGCTAATCCGAGTGCGGTTACAGACGGATCGTCAGGTGCCTCGACCGTTACGACAAAGTCATAACGCCCCAGCGTCCAGTATAGGTCCTTCACGGTAACACCAAGCTTCGCCGCTGCCTCTTTGAAGGCTTCGGCTCGCTTGACGGTATCTTTGACGTTCCGGATGCCCTGTTCCGTAAAGTTGGCGAGCACAATGTAGGTTGCCATTGGGGTTCCTCCAGCCCCCGCATCCGGCACGGTCACTGTACCATGGGAGAGCGGCCGGCGGAATAATCACGGCATGGGTTCGTTGTACTGTCATCGGGTCTGGGGTAAGGGAGACGCCGAGGAAACGGAAGCCGCTCCACCAATCCCTTGGAGCGGTTTTCTTTGCGGCTTTGTGCTTGTGCGGCGCATTGTCAGCGCTTAGAGCACCACGAATATGGAACGCCTGCCCTATAATCCGCAAACCTTCCGCGACATTGTCGAGGCCGATCTGCGGCGCGCTGCCAGACTCATCATCAAGGTGCAAGACGAACTTGATCCGCAAGTCCGCTTCGGAACGCCAGAAGGCGATTTTCACATCGCAGTGACACTTCCCTCCTCCGATACCTACGGCCGCCGCGCGGTTCTTCGCGCTTTCGCGTTGTTCATGGCGTGGAAGCAGGCTCTGGCCTTCACGTTCGCCAGTGAGCTTTACGAACCCGATTGTGTATTCTGTGCTGGCCTCACCCCCAAAGACCGCTTTGCCTGCGTAGCTCGCATCCGACGCGAGCCTAGGCCCTGGACGGCGGCGAACTTCGGAGAGGTGGAATGGCTGCCGCAAAGCTCGATCGATCCCGCGCTCGTGGAGCTGCTACCTACTAGTGTCAGGGAAATGAGCCGCACGGATCTCACGACGCTTGAGAAGTGGTTCGGCGCCCGGGGCAAGTTCCCGGCAGTCCATATACCCACCGGTAAGATCGGGGTTGCCTGATTTAGTTTTTGTACAGGCTATGGCCGCCTACTCGAATTCTTGATGGCAGACCGCCTCTACATTGTGCCCATCGGGATCAAGCACAAAGGCGGCGTAATAGGTTGGGGAGTAGTTCGCACGAAGGCCTGGTCCGCCATTGTCGCGTCCACCTGCGTTTAGCGCGGCGCTGTAGAACGCCCTTACTTGAGCCCGCGTTTTTGCAGCGACGGCAATGTGAAATGGGCTTGCGGCTGGTCCTGATGCGCCAATCCAAATACGTCCGCTCTCGTCTCCGATCATCGCCCATTTTTCCCCTTCGACGATTAGGCCGTAACCGAGTGGCGCTAGGGCAGCGAGATAGAAGCGTTTTGATTTCTGAATGTCAGCGACGTCAAAACCGATGTGATCAAACACGGCTCCTCCAGTGCGTATAGCTGTTTTCGTTCCCTAAAGTGAGGTTTTGATGTGCAGGTTCGCAAGGCGTCTCTCGCGGGCGTGATCCGCGTAACGGACTGGGGCTAAGCTACCAGTGCCTCGATGCAATCGGGCTCGTTATAGCGCGTCGAGTTCATTTTCGGCGACACGGGTATGACCTGGACCGCTTTATCGATGGCGGGATCGACGGCCGGATCTTCACCTGAAAGCCATGGCTCGAAACCATCCTTCGCCAGCATGAGTGTCATACGGTTATGCAAGTCACGGATGCCATCGCAGGGCTCGGTTGTCAGGATGGTACAGGTAAGCAGATTGTCTGGTCCCCACCGCTCAAACAGACCCGCGAAAGTTAGCGGCAGGCCATCTCTCCGGCTGACATAGAAGGGCATCTTGGCCGGCTTCTTTTGCTCAGGCAGAGCGACCTCGCTCCATTCATAGAAGCCGCTTGCTGGAATGAGGCAGCGCCGCGACTTCCAGGCCGAACGGAACACTGGCTTTTCTGCTGCAGTCTCGATCCTGGCATTAATCGCTTGGTTTCCGATCTTGAGGTCTTTCGCCCACATCGGCACAAGGCCCCACCGCATGGTCTTGTAAATCCGCCCGCCATCCTCGGGAACGATCACGCCTACGTCCTGCGTCGGGGCGACATTCCAAGACGGCCTGATGTTCGGCGTCAATGGGTTCGAGAGATTGTAGAGATCGTGAATCTCTTTCCAGGTGAAGAGCTGAGTGAAACGGCCGCACATGCCTTGCCCCGTTATGCCTCAGGGAAGCATATAGCGTTTCGGGGAGGCAAGCAAAAACCGCCTGATTGTTTTCATTCAGGCCGGCTCACGCGTATGCCGTCGCAGGCGGAACAATGCCGCCAACCTTGTTTTGTTTAAAATTCGGCTAAAATTGCCGCCCTGTCACCGCGACCCCGGTGGAGCGGCCTTTTTGGCAATTCGCGGCGCAGACAAACTAACCTGGCTGCGGTGGCCGGGTCGCTTCGAGCGTAACCTGGCGGCCCGCTTTCTGTCTCCTGGCCTGGACCCGTCCAGATCGGCGCCGGTGGGATCGCAGCTTCCGCCGAACTGTGTGGTCAGCCTTTCTAATACTCGCCGCGTCGCTAGGATTTCGGAGTCTTTCTCTTGCTGTAAGAGCTGCTTTTCTGGCGCGGTTGCAGGTGGTGTCTGCCTGCTCGGGATATAATTCTAGCGGTCGTAAAGCCCCTTTTCGCAGCTGAGACGGAGACTGTCGCCAAGTATGTTTGCCCGGCCGAGGCAGATAGGACACTGCCTAAAAGCGCGGCTGTGATGAGAGCAAGTTTCCAGCTTAGACGGTTTGACATTGAAAACCTTCGTAACTAGCCGGCGTGCGGGTGCCGTGCCTGCAGAGAACAACCCATCTAGGCAACTGGCGCTGCTAAGATCAGCGCATCCTGTTCGGGTTTGCTGATCCGTGGGTTAGCCCGCCCGCCCTGCGAAATGGATTTCCCTTTGGCCGATTGTATGCCGATTTCCTCGACCGGAACTCTTTTTTCGCGATTGGATGCATGAGTTTGGCCCCTTCTGCATGGAGCTTCCCAGCCGCGAGGGCAGCTGCGCTCACATGAGGCGGGAAGGCGATCATCAACGCCGCCGGGAGAATGAATGCGATTATCGGAAGGCGCATGTCGGTTCCTCGATTGTTTGCAGTGCGCAAGGGCGGTACGTGAGACCGCCTTAGAAAAATCCCGCCCAGAAGAGGGGGAAGGAGGGCTGGGCGGGACGTGGTCCATGGTGAGGACGCCACGGTTACTCATAAGCAGGGCGAAAGTTCCGTCCTCAGATGCCGCAGTTGGGCGATTTCCGCATTCATCGTAAGTGGGCGGTTAATCCCGCTTGCAGCCGAAGTACCCGCTCCGCATCTCCTAGGAATGCATACAGATTTCAGCCTCTTCCGCGAGCGCCTTGCCGAGGCCTGCCGGCTGCGCAACATGACCCATTCGGCCCTGTGCAAAGGCATCGGACTCGCCCCGAGAAAGGCCCTTGACCTCGAATATACCCCCCTTAACTCCCTCGACCTTTATCGTGTGACCCAAATTGCCGATAAGCTCGACGTCTCGATCGATTGGCTCTTAGGCCGCACAAACTTAATGAACGTGCTGGAGGTGCCAGAGATCCCGGAGGAACCGGAACCTCCGAAGAGGAAGCGGCGCCAGGCATCGAATACCCCTTAGATCGTCGTCGCATACTCGCGGAAATCGATGTTCTATAACCAAAGCCTGTTCTTAAGCATTGGTATGAAATGAGTATTCGTTTGTTCGTTTGCGCCTGCTCCCTATGGTTGCTAGCCGGCTGCGTGGCAGAGCGGGCAATGCTCGCACAGGATGCTCAGTCCAAAATGGGTCAGAGCAAGGAGCAGGTCCTGGCCTGCATGGGGTCGCCAACAACAAAAGCGGCAGAAGGGCGTACAATAACCGAAACGGCCACACTTCGGTCTCCACTTTCTCAAGCTCGAATGCCGTTGTAAGCGCTTCTGGGAACGGCAACAGCGCGATAGCGATGGGGAGCGGCTTCGGCAATTCGTTTTCTGTAGGGTCAACCCACTATTGCACCGTCAACGTCGTAATGACCGGCGAAAGGGTCTCAAGGGTAAACTACGCCGGGCCCACCGGAGGACTTCTCACAGGTGGAGAGCAATGCGCCTTTGCTGTTGGTAACTGCGTGCAGTGAACCGCCAAAACGGAGGGCGAAGAAGACGGCTTAGGTCTGTTCACGTTTGGAACCATAATTATCGTTCGGCATTCCTTGGCGAAGCTGAATTGACCGGGGACTGGCGTGAGGACATCGCGATGCCAATCTTGCTTACCCTGCTCGTCTTGCTCTTTACGTTTTTGAATTTTTCAGCAACGGAGGTTGAGGCACGCGTTCGCCGTGACGCCAGACAAACCCCTCAAGCTGCCATTCCCAATATCGATATCAAGAATGCCTGCCGCTCTATCGTTAGCTATGAAAGCAGCAGCGCAAGGGCCGATAAGGTCCAAGACCTTTCGGGGTGCGTGAGCGAAAAACAAAACGCCCGCTGCGAGCTGCAAAAGGTTTGGGGCTCTTATTCTGAAAATATGCGAGAGCAGTGCCTGTTTCTCGTGACCCGGCCTGCACTGCCAAGCTACATCACCTTGCAAACATGCCTGAATACTGCCCGCGACGCGGTTAAGATGATCGAAGGCGATCGGGTCGCGCGGCAGACCAATCCCAATTCTAGCAACCCAATTGATTTAAATAGCTTGAGATAGGATCGGCAGGCTGGCGGCTCAGTTGGCGCTTGGTTTCTGTGCGTTCCTGGAATTTGATACTTATAAACTTCTCCGTGGCAACGACGTCGCGATGCGTTCTGGTCCAGCGGCATGGAAAGGTTGCAGGCTGAAATGTTCACTTTTTGTGCTAGCCTCAGCGGACGCCTGACAAGACCATCCGCATCTACAAACGCAAGAACGGCGCCGGCGAGATCGTAGGCTGGAGCGCGGACATCAAGATCCCCGGTTACAGTCTCTGGGTGAACGTGCGGGAACGCGCCATGCCCACGGATTACGAGGGCTCGATCTATCCCACGAAAGACGCGGCAATTAAGGCTGCCAAGCGCACGATCAAATCGCGGTCCTGATGTGGAATGGCAGACGTCGATCTCGCGGATTGAGCCAAGGTGATTTGCGCAGGAATTGGGAAATGGCGGCAAACGCGCGCAAGCAATGATATTCTCGGGGGCATAATATGCCGCTTATGGCACCCTTACCGGATCATCCCGCTATCATTCTCGCCATATCGGCCGCGCTGGCGTATTTTTGGCTGGAGATCGTCAACCCATTTCTCTTCGCGCTGCGCTAATCGGCTAAGAGCGCGAACCGTTCGCCGTTCTGGAAGGGCTTGCTACCTTAGGGTTTACGGTAGCCCTATCAGCTCAGAGCGCCCTCCCGGCAAAGGTAACTCTTGACCGGCAAAGACGCGGGCTGAGGGGGTTCAACTTTTGCCCGGCTGTGGGTGTGTTGGCTTAGCGGGTTTTTCTCCTTGCCGGGCGTCGGCGAGTTTCAGGAGCTGTTTGGAACGTGCCCAATTGAGGCGGCGGTGATCCGCCAATGCTCCGTCTTGCCCGTGGCGGACCAGGAACTTCGTCCATGCCGAAGCCCTTTCGCGGCGTTCCCATATTCTGCTGTGCCTTGGCGTCCGCAAATAGGCTGCCGAGGAGAAGCGCAAGTGCACATAATCCGGCTATCGTTTTCACGTTAGCCTCCACGATATTTTGGAGACCAATCAGCGCAGAATCAAAGTGTTCCGCTCACTCAGCTCTTCGGCGGCACGAGCGAATTCATTCCCGCTCCTTTCGCGATTCGGCCGGAATGCTTTGCGCAAGGCCGTGCAATAGTTCTTCTTCGCTGATCCGGTCGATTTTCACATCTTGGAATGGATCGTCAGGCGCGAGGACATTTGCGGACTTAGTGCCGGGCATGGCAGGAGCAGCCTCCAGCTCAGGCTCATCCACTTCAACATTGGCCTGGAGTGAATGGATCAAGTCTTCCTTGATGTCCTCGGTCGAAATGGTTCTCCCGGCAATTTCGCGAAGAGCGATCACAGGGCTCTTGTCATTGTCACGATCGAGCGTGAGCGGCGCGCCGGAAGCAACGGCGCGAGCCCGGTGTGCGGCGAGCAGCACCAGCTCGAAACGGTTCGAAACTTTATCAAGGCAGTCTTCGACGGTGATGCGAGCCATACTTCATGCGTCCTTTCGTTCGGTGGGGATGTGGACGCATTACAACGCTGTTCTGTTTTTTGTCCGCTGGCCCAGGCCGTCGTTACCGGTTCTTCCATAGCCACAAAATTATAAACGCGCCCACTATCGCCGCGATGTAATCCATAAGGGGCGACCGGAGGCCAATTACCGCTCCGACGTGGAATCCTATGAAAGCACCCGCGATGCCGACAAGCGCCGCCGTTAAATCGCTGGCCCGCGTCTTGAACCAACCGCGGCCATAGCGTGTGATCAACCAACCAGCGACAATGCCAATCAAGACTACGATGAGTAGCGTTTGTAGTGCAGGTGACATGCTTCCCTCCTTTGAGACTTGATTCATCCGCTCTTCTTCGGCGGCCCAATCCCGCCATCCTCTGACGGTGGCTCAGATCGAGTCAGCCGTAACCAAAGTGATTTTGTGCGAACAAAAATCGCCTTAGCCAGATACCAGGGCAATTTGAGAACTCCCTCCAATTGCTTAAGCTTGGCTTTGCTCCAGTTTGTCCAGGACTTAAAGGTCGGATGGTGGCGAGCGAAAGGTGTCAGCAACAGCAAGAGGGGCACCGTGACGAACTTCACCGCAGTCAGTAAGACAGGGATCGTAGCGTGAATGGCTGCTTCGGTCTTGAGGCTCAGCCATGGCGCGGCGAGCAGGGCCAGGATATGCCCGGACAGACCTAGGGCAAAGGTGCCAAGACTGATCAACAACAACGCTAGCCATAGATAAAAGGCCAATCTCGTTAAGGATGACGGCCGCCTTACGCTTTTGCGATTTTCAAACGGCATTTGTCACCAATCGAAGTTGAAATCAGTAAACTGGACGCTGGATCGCGGCTAACTCCGGAAGGCAGCTCATTCCCCGCTCTTCTTTCCGGTTGCCGCCTTCAGCCCTATAGCAACAAGTTTGCGAATCGCCTCCCCTCGGCTCCGAATCCGCTGGGCAAAGGACCAATCATCGACAGCCTTCAGCTCGGAGGCGGTCATCAGCAAATGGACCCGCTGGTCCGGCGTTGTCACTTGACCAGCCAAAACATGCAGCCGGAAAATCGCATCTGCCCAGAAAGGCGATTTTCCGGTTTTCGCCTGCGTGTATTAGTGCGTTGCCCGCGATCGCCGTTGCGGTTTGGCGGCCGCTCCGCTCACTTGCTTGCGTAAAGCGGTCTTAGGGCTTGGCGCTCTCTCCGCTATCAACCCCTTTTTCTGCCCGTGAGACGCATGAGCCTTTGCAGCTTCGCCTGCGTGGTGCCCCGCCTGCAGCACATGAGCGTGCGCACTATGGGCGTGATGCGCCGCCGTTTCATAATGACAAGAGGCATAGTGTCCAGCCGCTTCCTTGTGATGCTTCGCCGCCTGCTCGTGATGCTCGGCAGCTTTAATATGATGGGCGCGGGCGGGATGGGCGCGCGATGGTGAGGGTTCCCTGGCCATGGTCTTTGCTCTCTGGACACTGGATTGCAAAAAGCCGCCCGGGGTTTGCTGTCCCGAGCGGCCGCACTCACAGTTTGCAAAACGAAAAAACCTAGATATTCAAAATGTTCCCGCCTTCGCTTGCCACAGCTTGCAACCGCCTATCCGGTTTTGCGACGGGCGGCGTCGTTTTCAGATCAGGTCCCAGCCTCGCCATGTCGCTTCTCGCATCGCCGCTCTCAGATGAAGATGCGAAGGTAAACATGGCTGTCCCCACACTTGTGCCCCGCTTCAGGACTGTCCCACAGCAGCTCACGACTGGCTAAGCAGATTGCCCGTCAAGGTCTGTCAAGTCATCGAAGTTAAGGGCGCTATTGAGCGCGTCTTAGTCTGGCATACAAAGTTACGGTGCGTGCAAGAGGTCGCATCGAGGGTGGGGTTAGCCGCCCGAACACGAAGCTCCAACCCACATCGCAGACTGTCCAACCAAGGCCTGTGAAAGGTTCACCTTAAACAACCGCTGCTCGCGCTGTGGACTAGCGCCGCAACGCCGGATAGGTCTCAAAGACCACTTCCCTTTGCTTCACGAGTCCGATCATTTTAATTGCTTTCATGCCACGATGATCCGTCGGGGTAAACGTGATCCCACCGGGCTGTACTCCGCCCTCGAAGTGTCTGAGCTTGTCCAACCCAGCCATGAAGCGTTCGCGCGTCACGTCGGGTCCTAGCCGCTTCAGAACTTCCACAATGGCGATTGCTCCATCCATCGAGTAGAAGCTCATGGTGTCGAGGGATTCGGACGGATAATATTTCTTGAACAACTCCGCAAATTTGCGCAGCTCCGGCGATGTAAGGGTCGCGCGAAGCGGAAAAGCCATATAGACGTCGTTGACGGCGGCTGGTATGCCGATCCTCTTGTTGGTATCATCAATAGAGGCCGCAGTTGCGCCAATGGTGGTAACCTTCAATCCTTGCTTATATGCTTCACGAAGATAGATCACCATCTCATCCGGATAGAGCAACGCCAATACTGCATCGGGCGTCGATTGCTTGATCTCCCGCACCTGGGAGGCGGCGTCCTTTTCACCCCGTTCCAGGGTCGTAATCACCGTGGGGCTCATTCCATGCTCTTTAAGTGCTGCGATCGTTGCTGTCGAATAGGCCCGGCCCCATTCATCGGTATGACGCACGATGGCGATCGTCTTTGCCCCAGGCTTGGAGAGTGCAAACGCGACCATCTTCGCGCCGGCCGTTTCAGTTGTCGCCACGGGCTGATAAAGATTTCGTTGAAAGGTGGAAGTGATTTCCGCACTGGCTGCCCCAAGCACCATGTACGGCACCCCTGGGTACTTGGCGGCCTCTGGTTTGACGGCAAGCGCGACCTTGCTGCACCAAGCCCCGTGGATCAAGAAAACCTTATCTTGGTTCAGAAGCTTTCTAAAGGCGGTGATGCCTTTGTTGCCATCGCAGCCATCGTCTTCGATGATGAGTTCGATTCTGCGGCCGTGAATGCCGCCTCTATCGTTGACGTCCTGATAGATTGCGGCAGCACCCAGGACATTTTTTCGGGCAGCCCCAACCGGGCCGGTAAGAGGGCCGAAAAGCCCGATCTTGATTGTGGAGGGAGTAACCCCGGTCTTGTCGGCGGCAGCAACCTTAGATGCGCCTGCTGCGATCAAAGCGGCAAGCCCGAACCAAAACAAAGTACGCATTTTACTGCCTCAATAGCTTTCATAAAATTTTAACATTTATCTTGCAAGTGCGATACAACAACAGGCGATCGGGTAGCCTGACGGGACCAGGCAACCATTCATTCTGGTGTGTTAGATGGCGGAGCGCGCCGGGCTTTGACGCCGTCAAGCAGCTGATCCTGTGCCGCATCAAGATTCGGCCACCCCGCTTGACATCACAGCCTATCCCTATCTGCCCAAGGCCAATGTGGGCGCTACGCGCGCGGCAGATTACACAGCCCTCCTCGATCGAGCCGCGGCATGATGGAAATCGCGGACAAACCGCAGCCGCATGGTCGAGCGGCGCATCCGCGCTGCGCGCTTTCCGGCCGTGAAGGGGATCGACACCTTCGATTTTGCGGCGATCCCCTCGCTCAACAAAATGTTGGTCCTGGAGTTGGCCCGGCGCGAATACATTCTGCGCCGGGAGAATGTCATTGCGCTCGGGAACTCGGGCACGGGCAAAAGCCATATTGCGCTCGCTCTTGGCCTTGCAGCCTACCAGCGTGGGATGGCCGTCG
>JBAUNL010000612.1:0-23372 GCA_049579205.1 Rhodomicrobium sp.
GCCATCTTTCACGCAGCCGCTTATGTACACGAAGATCCGGCAGAAGCCGGACATTGTGGAAATTTATTCCGATCGCCTTGCCGGCGAAGGACTTGTCACGAAGGCGGATGCCGAAAAATTGCGGACGGAGTTCTGGAACCTGCTCGAAACCGAATTCGAGGCTTCCGAGGGATACCGTCCGAACAAGGCTGATTGGCTTGATGGCAGGTGGTCTGGCATCACGCGCGCTGAAGAGGGGCCGCGCCGCGGAGATACTGCCGTCGCGATGGAGACCTTGAAGCAGGTGGGGATGAAGCTCACGGAAGTACCGAAGGGCTTTACCGTCCACCGGACAATCGAGCGGATCATCTCCAATCGCCGCAAGATGATTGAGGATGGACGCGGAATCGACTGGTCAATGGCAGAGGCGCTCGCCTTTGGGACTTTGCTCGAAGAAGGCTTCCCAGTCCGCCTCTCCGGCCAGGACGTTGAGCGCGGTACGTTTTCGCAGCGCCATTCCGTGCTGACCGATCAGATCAATGAAGATCAGTACATTCCGCTCAATCATATCTCCAAGAAGCAGGCCCCCTTCGAAGTGATCAATTCGATGCTCTCCGAAGAAGCCGTGCTTGGATTTGAATATGGCTACAGCCTGGCCGAGCCGAATACGCTCGTGCTGTGGGAAGCGCAATTCGGAGATTTTGCCAACGGCGCTCAGGTCGTAATCGATCAGTTTCTCGCGAGCGGCGAGCGCAAGTGGCTGCGTATGTCCGGCCTGACGCTTCTTCTTCCGCACGGCTACGAAGGCCAGGGGCCGGAACATTCCTCGGCGCGGCTTGAGCGTTATTTGCAGCTGTCGGCCGAGGATAATTGGCAGGTCGCCAACTGCACGACACCCGCCAACTATTATCATGTACTTCGCCGGCAGCTTCACCGCAGCTTCCGGAAGCCTCTGATCCTGATGACGCCGAAATCCCTCTTACGGCATAAGCGGGTGGTTTCACCGCTTTCCGAATTTGGGCAGGGCGCAACATTCCACAGGGTCCTTTGGGACGACGCTCAGACCGGGATCAGTGAACGGGTCAAGCTCGTCGCCGATGACAAGATGGCGCGCGTCGTGCTCTGCAGCGGAAAGGTTTATTACGACCTCTTCGAGGAACGTGAGAGTCGCGCAGTCGACAATGTCTACCTCATGCGGGTGGAGCAGCTCTATCCTTTCCCGGCGCGCGCGCTCATCCAGGAACTCGGCCGCTTCCCGAATGCCGAGATCGTTTGGTGCCAGGAAGAGCCAAAGAACCAGGGCGCATGGACATTCGTTGAGCCGAATATCGAATGGGTCCTCGAACATATCGGCGCAAAATACCGGCGCCCGCGTTATGCCGGCCGGCCATCCAGCGCCTCGACAGCGGCCGGACTTATGAGTAAACACACCGCCGAGCTCCACGCTTTCCTGGATGAAGCGCTGACGCTGCGCGATAGCTGAACTGAATGGAATTTTGATAGCTCATCTAGCTTCGGGTTCATCCCGCTATTTGATATAGTGCCCCGCGTGCGCAGTGACTGGCCGGGTGGGGCGGTCACTGGTAACAAGTTTTCCTCTTGCCTCACTCTCAAGGATTGCGGATGGCCACTGAGATCGTTGTGCCTACTTTGGGCGAGTCTGTCACCGAAGCCACTGTTGGCAAATGGTTCAAGAAAATTGGGGACAGCGTGAGAGCTGATGAAGCGCTGGCCGAGCTTGAAACCGACAAGGTGACGCTCGAGGTCAACGCTCCGGCTTCCGGTGTGATTTCCGAAATCGCCGTGAAAGAGGGAGAGACCGTCGCGGTCGGAGCTGTGCTCGGTTCTATCGCGGAAGGCCAGGTTGCTTCTGCTTCCGCACCGCAGCCGCAGCCGAGGCCCGCAAGTGTCTCTTCGCAGGGGGCTTCAATGTCCACACTTCAGGCGTCCGCAACTCGCGCCCAAGGGCTGAGCGCTGAGGCGCTGGCCCCTTCGGTTAAAAGGCTCGCTGCCGAAAGCGGGGTCGATCCCGCGTCTATCAGCGGATCCGGCAAGGATGGGCGCGTTACCAAGGGCGACATGCTGGCCGTGATCGACGGTGGCGCGCGCCAATCTGGCGCGATCAACTTCGCCAGAACCCAGCCAATGCCAGCACCCGCAATCCGTACGCCATCGGCGCCCTCCGACGAGTCGCGCGAGGAACGCGTGCGCATGACGAAGCTGCGCCAGACAATAGCGCGCAGGCTCAAGGAGGCGCAAAACACCGCCGCCATGCTCACCACCTTCAACGAGGTGGACATGTCAACGATCATGAATGTGCGCAATCAGTACAAGGAGCTTTTCGAAAAGAAGCACGGCACGAAAATGGGCTTCATGGGCTTCTTCGTGAAAGCCTGCATTCATGCCTTGCGCGAAGTCCCTACGGTCAACGCGGAAATCGACGGCCAGGACATCGTGTACAAGAACTACTATCACATTGGTATAGCGGTTGGCAGCGATCGCGGTCTTGTTGTTCCGGTCGTCCGGGATGCCGAGCAGAAGACATTGGCAGAAATCGAGAAAGACATCGCTGCCTTTGGAAAGAAAGCACGCGACGGCAAGCTCAGCATGGAAGAAATGCAGGGCGGGACCTTCACCATATCGAATGGCGGCGTGTATGGATCGCTCATGTCGACTCCGATTTTAAACGTTCCGCAGTCTGGGATACTTGGCATGCATAAAATCCAGGAACGGCCAGTGGCAATGGATGGAAAAATCGAGATACGGCCTATGATGTATCTCGCACTTTCCTACGACCACCGTCTAGTCGATGGAAAGGATGCCGTCACTTTCCTCGTTCGCGTGAAGGAAAGCCTTGAAGACCCGCAACGGCTTGTTCTTGATCTATAGGTTTTGGGCAGCAGCTCGCCGGTGGATTGAAAGAAATTCGAGGATTGGCCCGCAAAATCGTGATGCAGCCAAAGAGAAGCCGCAATTCCCTCTAAGGCGCTTTGAGGTTTCGGGACGTGAGGCAGACGGGCCATTGGAGACTGTGCTTATGCCGGATCAATATGATGTTGTCGTCATTGGAACAGGGCCGGGCGGCTACGTGTGTGCTATCCGTGCGGCTCAGCTTGGCCTAAGGACCGCGGTTGTCGAGAAGAGCGCAACGTTCGGTGGAACCTGCCTGAATATCGGGTGCATCCCGTCAAAGGCCCTTTTGCACGCGTCTGAGCTTTTCGAGGAAGCGGGACATGGCTTTGAGGCCATGGGCATCAAGGCAAGCCCGGAACTCGATCTGCCCGCCATGATGAAGTTCAAGGACGAAGGCGTGGAGGGCAATGTCAAGGGTGTTGAGTTCCTTCTGAAAAAGAACAAGGTGGATACGCATCACGGCAGCGGCCGGATCGTTGCACCCGGAAAGGTCGTCGTCCGGCCGCTAAACGGAGGCGAGGCGACAACCCTGGAAACAAAGACGATCGTGATTGCGACAGGGTCTGACATCATCCGCCTTCCTGGCATTGACATCGATGAAAAGCGTATCGTTTCGTCTACCGGAGCGCTTGATCTCGAAAAAGTGCCCGGCCACTTCCTGGTCGTTGGCGGAGGTATCATTGGCCTGGAGCTTGGCTCCGTCTGGCGGCGGCTTGGGGCAAAAGTGACGGTTGTCGAATTTCTGGATCGCATCATCCCCGGAATGGACGCGGAGATTGCCAAGCAGTTTCAGCGAATCCTCCAAAAGCAAGGCATTCAGTTCAGGCTAGGTCAGAAAGTTACCGGTGTTAAATCCAATGGTGCCGGGCCACTGCAAGTGCAGGTCCAGCCGAGCCAGGGCGAAGGGCCACAGGAGATTCTGTCCGCTGACGCAGTCTTGATCGCGATCGGGCGGATCCCCTACACGGAACGGCTTGGCCTCGAAGAGGCGGGCGTTCAAATCGACAATAAGCGGCGCGTCGTCATCGACGAACACTTCCAAACCAATGTCGTAGGCATTTACGCGATTGGCGATGTCGTGCGCGGCCCGATGCTTGCCCATAAGGCCGAGGATGAAGGCATTGCGGTTGCCGAAATCATCGCAGGGAAGGCCGGTCACGTTAACTACAACGTCATCCCGAACGTCATCTATACCTATCCCGAGGTGGCAAGCGTCGGCCAGACGGAAGAGGAGCTGAAAGAGGCGGGAGTCGCATACACTACCGGGAAGTTCCCCTTCACTGCCAATGGGCGCGCGAAGGTGAACAGGCAGACGGATGGGTTTGTCAAAATTCTCGCCGACGCCACAACGGATCGCGTTCTGGGCGTTCATATTCTCGGACCAGATGCCGGCAATATGATCGCGGAAGCAGCGGTGCTCATGGAATTTGGCGGGTCCGCGGAGGACCTGGCTCGCACCACGCACGCTCACCCGACGCTCACGGAGGCTGTCCGTGAGGCGGCGTTAGCTGTCGAAAAGCGTGCCATTCACATCTAGGACCACAGGCGATGCGCGCATTGTCAATGATCGTATTGACGCTATCGCTGGCAAGCGGCGCGAGTTCTACGTTTTTTCCGCCGGCATTCGGGCAGATATTCGAAAGGCCCCACCGCCCTCTGATAGTGATTGGGCGCAAGCATCCTGCGCAACTCAAGGGCCTCTCGGACGATGGCGTGGTTGTCGATGTTCGGGATGGCGGAACGCAAGTTGTTCAGTTTGGCGAGATCTGGCGGATCCGACGCGCGTTTGCGAGTGACGAACCGCAGAACACGACAGTCATCGACTTTGCGAATAATCGCCTGTTTGTCGCAACGCCACTTTCGACGCTTGTAGCCGATGTCGGCAAGAAGGTTCCTCTCGCGCAATTCACGGCACCGAATGGTGACATGATTTACATGGCGACCGGCAAAATTACCGATATCTCCAGATCGCTCCCAGGGCTGCATAATCCGCTCAGCAAAGCGGTGCTCGGAACGAGGGATGGGTCGCAGCAGGTGCTGGAGCCGGCGGATGCCGCTAAGCAAATTGTCTCTGCGGCGCATGTCACGCCATAACGGTTTGCGATGTGGCGCATCGGGATTGATCTGGGCGGTACGAAAATTGAGGCCTTGGCGCTATCGCCCGAAGGCGCGGAACGCGGCCGCATAAGAATTCCTTCGCCACAACAGGACTACGAGGCTACGCTGAACGCGATAACCTCCCTCGTTGAAACCTGTACGCTAGGGCTCGCCGCCGCGGACATTGCCGGCATAGGCATTGGCATACCCGGCAGCATTTCGCCGCGCACGGGTCTTGTGCGGAACGCGAATTCCACTTGGCTTAACGGGCGGCCTCTTCATAGCGATCTACAAGCCAGATTACAGTGGCCGCTTAAAATCGAGAACGACGCGAATTGTTTTGCCCTCTCCGAAGCAGCCGACGGCGCCGCGCAAGGCTGCCGGATGGTTTTCGGGGTGATCCTTGGCACAGGGGTCGGCGGAGGCCTTGTCATAGATGGACGTCCGATTATTGGCCGTAATGCGATCGCTGGAGAGTGGGGCCACAACCCGCTCCCGTGGCCCGAAGCAGACGAAACGCCCGGCCCTTTCTGCTATTGCGGCAAGAGGGGCTGCATCGAAACGTTCTTGAGCGGCCCCGCGCTCGAAGGGCAATATCAGCAACTGTCAGGGATTCTTGCGGAGGCCAAATCCATTGCCTCCCGAGCCGAACAGGGCGAGGAAAACGCAAAAGCGGTCCTTGCGACCTATGCGAGGCGGCTTGCGAAGGCGCTCGCGACGGTCATTAATGTCGCCGATCCTGACGTGATTGTTTTCGGCGGCGGGCTTTCGAATGTCAGCGCAATCAGGGAAATGGCCGAAGCCGAATTACCGGATTGGGTTTTCTCGGATTGTTTCTCAACGCCGGTTAGAGCAAACCGCTGGGGTGATTCGAGCGGGGTGAGAGGCGCTGCCTGGCTGGTATGCCCCAGGTGATCCAGCTCGCGCCGGATCACCTGTGCCAATATTGTTGGCAGTACAATTACGTGATCCAAGCCTTGACCATAGATAAAACGACTCCTCTTGGCATCACCCGTTCGGATTATTTTCATCGGATTAGCCTACGCCGTTGCAAGCTGTTCTCTTTTTGCAACAATGTTGCTGACGTGGCGTCAAGTAATCGTCTACCTAAATTTTTTGATTGTACTCTCCAACCTCCGGATAGGTCCGCAAATGCGCGTCGATTTCCGCAAAGATGGCGCGCATGTTTGATTCGGATACAGGGCTTTCGACAACCACAACAAGTTCCGGTTTGTTCGATGAGGCGCGGACAAGTCCCCAGGTCCCGTCTTCGAGCACAATGCGAATACCGTTGACGGTGATGACATCGCGAATGGGCTGGCCCGCGAGCTTTTCGCCGCGTTCGGCGACACCTTTAAAGTGGGCTATGACACGGTCGACGACGCCATATTTCTTCTCGTCGTCGCAGTGCGGGGCCATAGTCGGCGATTGCCACGTCTTCGGAAGATCGCGGTAAAGATCGGCCATGCTTTTTCCAGGATTGCGGGAAAGCATGTCGCAAACGGCGATGGCGGACACGAGTCCGTCGTCATAACCGCGCCCGAGTGGGGGGTTGAAGAAGAAGTGTCCTGATTTCTCAAACCCGACAAGCGCGCCTGTCTGATGGCTGTAGCGTTTGATGTAGGAGTGCCCGGTTTTCCAGTAGTCGGTGTGGGCGCCATTGTGGCGGAGGACGGGATCGGTTGTGTAGAGGCCCGTAGACTTCACATCGACCACGAATTTCGAATTCGCGTGACGCGCTGAAATGTCCCGCGCCAGCATGACGCCAACTTTGTCGGCGAAGATTTCATTGCCTTCATTATCGACAACGCCACAACGGTCTCCATCGCCATCGAATGCAAGGCCCACATCGGCGCGTGACTCTTTGACCGCGTGAGAAACAGCATGCAGCATCTCAAGCGCTTCCGGGTTCGGATTGTGGTTCGGAAAATTATAATCGAGTTCGGTATTAAGAGGCACAACCTCGCACCCAAGCTTCTCCATTACCTGCGGTGCGAACGCTCCCGCCGTGCCATTTCCACAAGCCACGACAACCTTGAGCTTCCGCTTGAACGGCTCCCGGCTCGTTAGGTCCTCCACATAACGCCGCCCAATATCGCCATGAAAGAAGTAGGACCCGCCCGGATGAGGGGCGTACCGGCCCTCAAGGGCAATACGTTTCAGCTCCGTCATTTCGTCGGGGCCGAATGTTAGCGGACGCTCCATGCCCATCTTGATGCCAGTCCAGCCATTATCGTTATGGCTTGCGGTAACCATGGCCACGCCTTCGATCCCGAGCGCGAATTGGGCGAAATAAGCCATAGGCGAGAGCGCGAGGCCGATATCATGAACTTCCGCTCCGCCGGCGAGCATCCCAGAGATGAGCGCATATTTGATGCTCGAGGAGTAAGAGCGGTAATCGTGCCCGGTCACAATTCGAACCGGAGCGCTGTGCTCGCGCATAAGAGTGGCCATCGCCAGTCCAATTACCTGCATCCCCATCAAATTGATTTCCTGGGGGAAAAGCCAGCGCGCATCGTATTCGCGGAAGCCGGAGGGTTTGACGAAGGGCAGGCGTTCGAAATCGGCTGTATTGGGCTTAAGGTCCGCCCTCGGCTTCGGAAAGGTTTGGTCAGGACGATCTGAGGCACTCATGCGCGGCTCCGTGTTGGTTCGGCCCTGCATAACCGCGTTGGTGCGGCCTGCCAAGGCGGTTCCTGAAGAGAATACTGATTACCAGCTACCCGATAAAAAGCCGCCAGCACTCCGGCTGTTTCCGATTCCTGCTACGCCGGTATTTGTGATTGTGGTCCGCACGGCGGATTCGGCCGTGAGTTGGCCCCCGCACAGGGAGAAATTAGTGAAAGCCCCCGCCGAACCTAAAGCTTGTGCTAATCTTAGCACTGGGGATCAAAGCCGCAGCTATGCAAACGCAGAGACCACACTTTGCAAAATGATAAAGCACTGAGCTAAAGGGAGCAGCAATGAAGGAAGCAAGTCTTGTCTACCCCATGCTTGCCATGGTCATTCTTACCGCTGTAACGCTTGCAATCCTATTCCGCAGCCGCGTCCGTGCCGTCCGGGAAGGTCTGCTCACCGCTCGCTATTATAAGCTTTACCGGGGCGAAATAGAGCCGGATTACGCAGTCAAGCCGGCTCGCCACTTCATCAATCTTTTCGAGGCTCCCACGCTCTATTATGCTGCCTGCCTCACGGCCATGGTGACGCATCAGGTTACGATGCCGATCTATGTTTTGGCTTGGGCCTACGTGCTACTGCGCGTGATCCATGCTTATGTGCACCTGAGTACGAACAAGCTGCGCCGGCGCATGAGCATGTATTTCCTGAGCTGGCTTGTGCTGCTTGCTATGTGGACCGCAATCGGGGCCGGGGTATCTTTCGCTTAATTTCCCTAAGCAGAGGCCGCGGTACTCGAAGCCTATAAAAAAACGATCGACAGGCATGTTTGCGTTCGGTCAATTTGCGGCCTCAGGTTCGCCTCTATTCTGGCACCTTCGCCCCTACCAATGCGCAGCGCGGGTTGCTTCACTAAGTACTGCAGGACCACCCGTTCCTCGAACCGTCGATAATTAGCATTCCGCATTGCAATTCGTGAGCGCAATTTTGTAGAAGGACGCTTGTAATATGGCCCGCTTAGCTATTGGCAGATCGGCGCTGATCGTCATTGCAGTTTTATTTTCTGCGGCGGGGTCTGAGCTGGCTTTCGCCCAAGGAGCAACCCCTTTCGCACAGCTTGCCGGAAGCTGGCATGGCTCGGGCCAGGTGCGCCTCGCGGATGGTAGAACCGAACGGCTATCGTGCCGGGGCAATTACACCCAAAAATCTGGAGGTTCTGAACTTACGCTCGCCATCCGGTGCCAGTCGGAGAACAATAAGATCGACATGAAAAGCGGCCTTACCTACGAAGATGGCCGCGTGAGTGGCCACTGGGAGGAGAAGAACTTCGGCTTGGAAGGGGACGCGAGCGGCAAAGCGACTCCAAATAAGATTACGCTGAGGATTTCGGGCCAGTTGCAGGGCTCTATGAGCGTCTCAATAAATGGCGCGACCCATGCCGTCAGCGTCACGACGGGGGGACCCGGCTTCAAGAGCGTGTCCATCACGTTCTCGCGTGGATAAGCTTCGAGATTGAGCTATGAGTACAGCGCCGTCCCTCAACGCCCGTCAACAGGGCCGCCAGTGGGAGCTTCTTGCCTCCGGGTCATGGACGGCTGTTTATGCGGGAGAGCTCGAAACGCTGGTCGGGCATGCTGCCGAAAGGGTCTCCGGGGAACGCGAAATTTCAATCAACATGCGCGAAGTCGGCGCCTTCGATACCTTCGGCGCATGGCTCGTAGAACGGCTGGTGCGGTCGAGGTCAGGCAAAGGCCAGCGCACGGAGATTGCCGGGCTTAGGGACGAGTTCCAGGATCTGCTGCGCAACGTCCACAATGCGAGTAAGGAGGATGCTTCCAAGAAGCCCGCGCCGAATACCATCATCGCATTTGCCGATGCCATCGCGGACGCCTTCGTAGCTGGAGCGCGCAACATTTTGCCGTTTCTGGCCATGCTTGGCGCGATCGGCATGGCTATAGCTCGCGTTATCCAGCATCCGAAGCGGCTCAGGCTGACTTCCGCTGTTCATCAGCTCGATCGGGTTGGCTGGCAGGCGGCACCAATTGTCCTGCTGATCACGTTCCTGATCGGCTGCATCATCGCTCAGCAGGGCTTCTTCCATTTCCGGAAGTTCGGGGCTGAGAACTATGTTGTTGACATGGTTGGCATTTTGATCCTGCGGGAGATTGGTGTCTTGCTCGTTAGCATCATGGTTGCGGGGCGGTCCGGCAGCTCGTACACCGCTGAACTTGGCTCCATGAAAATGCGCGAGGAAATCGATGCCCTTAGAACGATGGGGCTCGATCCGGTAGAAGTGCTCGTCCTGCCGCGTGTTCTTGCTCTGCTCGTCGCCGTGCCTATCTTGACTTTTCTCGGGTCGATGGCGGCGCTTTATGGCGGCGGGCTCGTAGCCTGGCTCTATGAGGGTATGAGCCCAGGAATTTTCGTCGCCCGCCTGCATGATGCGATCTCGGTCACGCACTTCAAAGTGGGGATGATCAAAGCTCCTTTCATGGCGCTTGTCATCGGCGCCGTTGCTTGCTCGGAAGGCTTTCTAGTCAAGGGCAGTTCGGAGTCGCTCGGCCTGCAAACGACGGTTTCGGTGGTGAAATCGATCTTCCTCGTGATCGTCTTGGACGGCCTCTTCGCCATTTTCTTTGCTGCGATTGGGATGTGACATGACAAGCAATCCCGAGGCAGTGATCGAAGTTCGCGATCTCACCGTCGGTTTCGGAATCACAAATGTTCTGAAAGGGCTTTCGCTGGATGTATACCGCGGCGAAGTCTTGGGGCTGGTCGGTGGTTCTGGTAGCGGGAAGTCGGTTCTCATGCGCACCGTCATTGGGCTTTTGCCTAAACGCGGCGGCACCATCCGCATTTTCGGCCTCGATCGGGACAATGCAAGCGAAGAAGAGCTTCGCGCGATCGAGCGGAGATGGGGCATTCTTTTTCAGCAAGGGGCGCTTTTCTCGTCTTTGACCGCGCGCCAAAATGTTCAGTTCCCGATGCGGGAATACTTGCATCTCTCCGAAGAGCTTATGGATGAGGTCGCATCGGTGAAGCTCGAAATGGTGGGCTTGACGCGCGCGGACGGCGACAAGTTTCCCGCCGAGCTGTCAGGCGGTATGACCAAGCGCGTGGCTTTGGCGCGAGCATTGGCGCTCGATCCTGAAATCGTCTTCCTTGACGAACCCACTTCGGGTCTGGACCCCATCGCTGCCGCCGAATTCGATTCGCTTATCGGCACGTTGAAGCGCACGCTTGGGCTGACGGTCTTCATGGTGACCCACGATTTGGATAGCCTCTACCTCGTTTGCGACCGCGTTGCAGCCTTGGCCGATGGCAAGGTCGTGGCCGAGGGCTCGATTCAGTCGATGCTTCTTTCAACTCACCCGTGGGTGAGATCCTATTTCCAGGGGCAGCGCGGAAAAGGGCTCGCCCAAATAGCTCAGACAGCGGTGCGAGGGTAGATCCTATGGAAATCAGGGCTCGCTATATTCTGATTGGTCTTTTCACCCTTGCCGTGATTCTGAGCGGCTTCGCATTCGTCTATTGGCTGGAGACGACCGGGGGCCTAGGCAAGCGGACCAACTATCGTGTCCGGTTCCAGAACACGGTCTCCGGCCTATTGTCTGGGTCTCCGGTTCTGTTCAACGGAATCCGCGTGGGCGAGGTTACAGGGCTGAACCTGGTGCCTAGCCGGCCACGTGAGGTTGAGGCAACGATTGCAGTCGATGCGCGGGCGCCAGTTCGCTCGGATACTCAGGTCTCGCTGGAGTTTCAAGGTCTTACCGGAGTCCCTGTCGTGACCCTGGCGGGAGGCTCTGCGGATGCTCCGTTAGTCGCTGGCGCACCTGGCGAGGCGCCTATGCTGATAGCAAGCGAGGCCGCAGGGCGGACCATGACGGAGGAAGCAAGGCAGGTGCTGACCAGGATTGATACCATCCTCGCTGCTAACGCGGACGATCTGCGCAAGGCGATGTCCAGTATCTCGGCTTTTTCGGAGGCGTTGGGCCGCAACTCTGGGAAGGTTGACGGAATCCTAGCTGGGCTGGAGCGGATGACCGGCGGAGGGAAGACCTCGGGTGTTTTCTATACCCTTACGGCAGTTCCTCCAGCCTCAGAACCGCAGACCCTCGGCAAACAACTGGCCATACCGGATCCAACGGCGTTGATTGCCTTCGACTCGGAAAAAATTCTTACTCAGCAAGGATCAGGAGAATTTAACCCCCTTGGTAATGGCAAATGGGCTGACACTCTTACTAAGCTGATACAAGCAAAGCTCATCCAAAGCTTCGAGAATAATACCTCGCCGGGCGAGGTCAGCCGGGCGATAGAGGGGGCGACGCCGGATTATCAGCTTGCAATCGATATCCGGCACTTTGATATCGCGCCGACGCCCGACGCCGCAGCGCGCGCCGAGATCAGCGCGAAGCTGATTGGAACGGATGGGAAGATCGTAGCAGCCAAAATCTTTTCTGAAAGCTCACCGGTGAAATCACAAGACGAGGCCGGCGCAGCAAAGGCGCTGGACGCAGCTTTTGGCCGTATCGCCTCAAGCCTTATCGCATGGACGAAAGGCACTATCGCATCCCAGGAAGAGCCGCATCCGGCCGCTCAGAAATTAGGCGAAGTGAAGAAGAAAAAGGGCTGAGTAATTTCGAGGCGCGCCCCTTCGACTGGCCCATGGAAAAGCGCTCTGGCGGCAGCAGCCGATTGTTGCTTATTGTCATGGCTGTTCGAAAGGCCATTTCTCCCAGGTGGATAAAACGAAGGTGCCGCCATGAGTTCGAGAGAAGGTCAGGAGAAAATCTATAGCGTCCCAGAGATTGAATCCCGGCTGAAGTCGCAGCTGCCGCAATGGCACTTCAAGGACGGGTTTATCGGCCGGAAATACCAAACCCATGGCTGGAAAGCGACGCACATGGTTGTCAACGCCGTTGGCCATCTCGCGGAGGCCGCCTGGCACCATCCCGATCTGATCGTATCCTACAACTCAGTTGAGGTCCGGCTTCAAAGCCACGATGTGAAAGGCATCACGGACCGGGATTTCGAACTTGCGAAAAAAATCGAGGAGCTGATCATGTGGCAGCCCGGCAAGGAAGCAGGGCCTTTCATAGGCACACCCGAAGACCCGCGTCATGCTTATATCAAGTACGATGCCTGACTAGTCCCTGTTCCTTTTTGGATAGGCGGCGCATGGCAACTGTGAAAACTACTAACTGAACGCTTTCGGCATCTCTGGGCCGATTCCTCCCACTTCCTCGGATAGGGAAAGCGGAAGGATGGGCTCTTCCTCCGCCTGCAGATAGGCCGTAACTGGCGCTGGCACTTCCGACTCAGGGGCAGAAGAGAAAAACACCTCATCGATTTGCCCGAGAAAGACTTCGCAAGCTACGCGAAGCTCATAAAGCGCGGTTCGCCCACCGACAAGGTACGGCGATGCAGTGGACTCGAATCCAGCGGGCGCTCCCGCATCCGCGCCGGGCTTCCTTTGCGAAAGAAACCGTGTCAGCGAATTGCCGCCGTTGAACATGCGCTGGGCGTCCTTCAAGAACTCGGCCTGCATTTCCTCACAGGGCTCCGTTGCCTCTAGGAACTGATTGGCATCCTGCTCCATCTCCGTCGAAAGCTTCTTCAGCTCTGCCGCCCAGATCCGCGCCCGCATAAGCTTCGTCACCATGAGCGCTTCGCGCTCTTGAAACGTCTTGCAGGTGTCGCGGAAACGGCCAAGCTTGGCGGCGATCTCAGCATGGTTCGCCCCCTTTATGTCCGTTCTAGGCAGTGAAGTGCGCTCGAAAAACCAAGCGTCGTTGAGCGCTGATTGGAGCGCGTCTTTCAACAAGTACACAATCGTATAGACATCGTAATCCTGTGTGGGAGTGCCTGTCCAAAGTGTCATCTGCCGCCTCTCAGCGTTCTCAGTGCCTCCAGCGAAAAGTCCCGCGTCAGCTTGGAGCTCAGGCTCCGCGAAGGCTCATGCCTATGAGCATCCGGTAGTGCCGCCGCAGGTATCGCACTTCAGGCAGGTTCCGTTGCGAACGAGAGTGAAATTGCCGCATGTGCCGCAGGCTTCCCCCTCGTACCCCTTCGCACGCGCTTCAGCGAGCAGTTCAGCCTTATGCGGCTTTACTTCGGCTGAAACTGACAGATGGGAGGATACTAAAGCGGGACTGGCCCCATCGCCTGCGTTTACATCGGAAAATCCCAGCGGAAGATGCTCTTCCTCCGCACGCAGGGCATAAGCTAGCGAACCGTGCACCTCATGCGTTGCAGCACTTATGATTCGCTCGTGTGAATTCTGATCTTGAACTATGACCACTTTGTGGTGAAGCCCGCGCGTCAATCCCTTGCTGACAAAGCGATCCGCATAAAGGACGGACCCAGATCCTTTTTGTCCGGGCTTGTCTTCCGCAACGCCGCCGCCAATCACCGTGGCCCCGATGTTCGAGGGGTCTACATGGGCAAGATCGCTGCGGCCGAGATAGGACACGGCCAGCTCGCGGAAAATGTAATCGAGGATCGATGTTGCGTTCTTGATTGCCTCATTGCCCTCGACGAAGCCGGCGGGTTCGAAGCGAGTGAAGGTGAAAGCTTCAACGAATTCGTCGAGCGGGACGCCATACTGCAGGCCCAGACTGACGGCAATTGCGAAATTATTCATCAGGCTCCGGAAGGCGGCGCCCTCTTTGTGCATGTCGATGAAGATCTCGCCCAGCCGGCCGTCCTCGAACTCCCCCGTGCGTAAATAGACCTTATGACCGCCTACGACGGCTTTCTGCGTGTAGCCCTTGCGACGGTTGGGAAGCTTATCGCGCTCCGACTTCAGCCGGACCCGTTCGACAACTCGTTCCACAATTCGTTCGGCAATCAGTTCCGCCCTTCTCGCCTGCGAGGCCGCGGCTATCGTTTCCACTACCCCTTCTGCATCCGCATCATCGCCGGCCAGCAATTGGGCGGATAAGGGCTGCGACAGCTTCGAGCCATCGCGGTAAAGCGCATTGGCCTTGAGACCGAGCTTCCAGGACAGCATGTAGGCCTCCCGGCACTCGGCGATCTTCGCCGAATTGGGCATATTGATCGTCTTGGAGATGGCACCCGAGATAAACGGTTGGGCTGCCGCCAGCATGTCAATGTGGCTCTGCCAGGAAAGAGCGCGCTTGCCACGTTTTCCGCAGGGGCTTGCGCAGTCGAAAATGGAAAGGTGCTCCGGCTTAAGGCCTGGCGCCCCTTCGAGCGTCATGGTTCCGCAAGCATACTCGTTCGCAGCCTCGATTTCCGATTTCGAAAAGCCGATCGCCGAAAGAAGATCGAAGCCCTGGGCATCCATTTGAGCCGCAGTAAGTCTTAAAATCCCGGTACAGAAATCCTCCCCCAGCCTCCACTTGTTGAAGACGAATTTGATATCGAAAGCACTTCCCAGACTCGCTTCAACAGCGGCAATCTTCTCGGGCGTGAAGCCTTTCGCTGCGAGAGACGCGTGATTGATGTAAGGCGCATCCGCCAGCGTGCCCCGCCCTACAGCGTAGAAAATAATCGCGGAAATAGCTTCCTCGCTGTAGCCGAGGGTGCGGAGCGCCTCCGGCACAGCCCTGTTAATGATCTTGAAATAGCCGCCTCCGGCCAGCTTCTTGAATTTAACCAGCGCAAAGTCGGGCTCGATGCCAGTGGTGTCACAGTCCATCACCAGGCCGATGGTTCCCGTTGGCGCGATAACAGATACTTGCGCATTTCGAAAGCCATGCGCCTGCCCAAGCGAAATCACCTCATCCCACGTCTGGCGCGCGGCCAATACAACATCCTTTTGTGGGCATTCTTCGTCCTTGAGAGGCACCGGCGGAGTGGAGAGTTGTTCATAACCGCTCTCACGGCCATAGGCCGCACGCCGATGATTTTTCATGACCCGGAGCATATGGCTGGCGTTGGGAGCATAGCCGGAAAAGGTGCCGAGTTCCTTCGCCATGGCGGCCGAGGTGGCATAGCACACGCCGGTCATAAGGGCTGAGATTGCCGCCGTGAGAGAACGCCCCTCCCGCGAATCGTAGCCGAGCCCCGAGACCATCAGTAGTCCACCCAAATTCGCAAAGCCAAGGCCAAGGGTGCGGTACTCGTAAGAGAGCTTTGCAATTTCCTTCGAGGGGAACTGCGCCATCGCCACCGAGATCTCGAGAACAATAGTCCAAAGGCGGCAGCCATGCGCGAAAGCCTGTACGTCAAGAATTTTCAGGCTTTGAGAATCGTTCTTGTCAGAACACTCCCCTGCCTCGGCTTGGCTTGGTTTTTTCCTCTCGCTGGCCTGGCAAGAACCGGCTGCGATGGAAGCAGGGCGAAAAGAGATCAGGTTGAGTGAAGCAAGATTGCAGGCGGTATCGTCGAGAAACATATATTCGGAGCAGGGATTCGATGCCCGGATCGGGCCGCTTGCAGGACAAGTGTGCCAGTCGTTTATAGTGGTGTGGAATTGAATGCCGGGGTCAGCGCTTGACCACGCGGCTTCGGCGATTTGATCCATTAGGGCGCGCGCCTTGATCCGCTTCACGGTTTTGCCGCCCATTCGTGATTTCAGTTCCCAATCTCCGTCGGATTCGACTGCACGGAGGAAAGCGTCGTCGACCCGAACGGTGTTGTTCGAGTTTTGGCCGGCAACGGTGCGATAAGCCTCGCCTTCCCAATCGGTATCAAAGCTCGGGAAGGAGATCGACTTGAAGCCTTGCCGCGCGAATTGGATAACGCGCTGAATGTAGTTGTCGGGCACAAAGGCCGCGCGCGCGGCTTTGATTTCACGCTTCAGTGCCGAATTTTTCGAGGAATCAAAGCAGTCCTCGCCCTCGCCCTCGCAGTTGACGCAAGCTTTCATGACCGCGGTCAGGTGCTTTACGCAGGCCTTTGATCCCGCCACGAGGGCCGCAACCTTCTGCTCCTCGGCCACCTTCCAGTTGATGAATTCCTCTATGTCGGGATGATCGGCGTCGACGATAACCATCTTTGCCGCGCGGCGCGTCGTCCCACCGGATTTTATAGCGCCGGCTGCCCTGTCACCAATCTTCAGGAAGCTCATAAGGCCGGAGGATTTTCCGCCCCCCGAGAGCTTCTCGCCTTCGCCCCGAAGCCGGGAGAAATTCGAGCCGGTGCCAGACCCGTATTTGAACAGCCTCGCTTCGCGGACCCAGAGATCCATGATACCATTTTCGTTCACAAGATCGTCATTTACGGACTGGATGAAGCAAGCATGAGGTTGCGGGTGCTCATAAGCACTTGATGAACGGATGAGTTCACCCGTCTGCGAATCTACGTAATAGTGCCCCTGCCCGGGGCCATCGATGCCGTACGCCCAGTGCAGGCCCGTGTTGAACCATTGCGGTGAGTTCGGTGCCGCCATCTGCATCGCGAGCATGTAGCAAAGCTCGTCGTGGAAGGCTTGCGCATCCTCTTCTGTGGAGAAATAGCCCCCCTTCCAACCCCAATAGGTCCAAGCGCCGGCCATACGGTCGAAGACCTGCCGGGCATCCGCCTCCGGGCCGTAGCGCCCTTCCTCCGGCAGTTCCGAAAGCGCGTCTTTATCGGGGACGGAGCGCCAAAGCCAGGAGGGAACCGAATTCTCTTCAACCCGCTTCAACCGGGTCGGGATGCCGGCCTTTCGGAAATATTTCTGCGCGAGGATATCCGCGGCCACTTGGCTCCACTGGGCAGGCACAAGAAAACCCTCAAGCTGGAAAATGAGCTTGCCATCCGGATTTCTCAGCTCACTGGTGGCTTCACGGAACGCAATGTCCGCGTAAGGAGACTGACCCTTTTTTGTGAAGCGCCGTTCGATCCGCATGGAATTCTCCCTGCCCGGCGCGGTCTGCGCCTGCTACGATTGCCCCAGAAATGTCTCGAAGACGCATGACACGACAGGACGCAGGACATGAGACGCGCAAGTCCGGCAGGTGCAGCCGAGCACAAAAGACCGCACCACAGCAGGCCGGAGAACGCTGCGATTTCAACGAACCGAATTAGGATTTCACTCGAGGGAGCCGCCTGGACGGCTAGCGGGAAAAAATGCCGCCGCACCCTCCTTGAAGGGCGCTCCCCGCTAGCGGCAAGTCATGACGCTAAAGCGATTCGGGCTCCCGGGGTGTCACGGGAAAGCAACAACCCTCATCTATGTTTAGTGGTTCGAAGCCCGAATAGGACTAGATTTTGTGGCAGACGCGCCTCACACACAAGTCAAGTTGCAAAAACCGCGGGAGAAGCTGGGGATAATTCGGGGAGCTGTCACAGGATGTAAACAGGGTGCCAACAGCTCGCGGTTCTGCCTTCGCACGCCAGGGGACGGCGCATGCTATTGCAGTGGCATTGCATATTCTTGATTTGCAGCATTGTTTTGGCCCGCTACGCTTTTGCGAGCGCTGTGGTCTCCTCCTCTTGTGTTTGTTCTGAAGGGCCAGCATCAGCGCCGCAAAAATCCCGATGACACATGACTTCGCTTAGCCGGGCTCGCGCGACCGAAGGCTTCTCACGGCAACCGCCACAATCTTTCCAGCTACCGGCCGGTACTGCGGTTCCCTTACATTTAAATTGTAAGCAAATACCGGCGCCCCCAGCAGCCGGTTTGTTTAGCTGCTCGAATTACAACTTGGCATGCGGCTTCTGCAACCAATGTGAAGCTGAAGAGTTTATTCGCCAGGCGGTTAGGCGAGGAGTTTGTAGATGAGTAACTACCTGACCATTAGCGGCTGGAGTGGTCCCCTGAAAATCCCGGTCGATATCATCAGCGAGACCTCGGAGGATTTCGAGATCCGGGCGCTGGAGCGTGTCTTTTTACCTGGCCGCGGCATTGTGAGAAAAGGGCAGTCAGCACTGGTTCCCAAGACACTGGTCGAGATTGAGCGGAACGGTGTTGGGAAAGTCTCTTTAGAATAACTACGGTTCCAGACTTTTCATCAAACAAATTATTGACTGCGTACGGCAAAATTGAATACGTATGCAAGAGTGAAGCCATTTCCCCAGTGGAAATGACAGCTCAAAAGAGTCTGTGAATAGCACACAGGCCCAACTGAGCGCGCCCACTCACATCTCCTATTCAACCGGGCTACCAAGGAACATAGAATGGCAAGGTCCCTACAACCTCACGCAAAATCTGGCACGCAGGCGCTAGACTTCTCGCATTACTCCTTCGAGGACCTCCTCGAAATCATGAAACACCTTGATGCAGAAGTAGAGTCCCGCAAGGCCAAGGAGATCGCAGAATTACGTCTCAAAGTCGAGGAGAGCGCCAAAGCTCTTGGCGTCACAGTTGAGGAACTGGTTGGCGTATCAGGTAACGGCCGCAGAAAGCGTGAAACCAAACATCCGAGAGGTCCCCAGCCGCCGAAATACCGCGGACCAAATGGCGAAGAGTGGAGTGGCCGCGGACCCTCGCCGAGGTGGATGAAACCGCTCTTGGCGAAGGGTAAAACTAAGGAAGACTTTCTGATAAGGTAGTGGCAACGGCGAAAACAATCCGGGTACCGATGAGTTACTGGTCGCGGCCATCAAAGCCCGCGCGATTTCGGAACGGTCCGCGAAGCTCATGAATTTGAAAGACTATGGCCTCGCCATTAAGTGCCAAGCGGACCTCGCCGTGCTCGATGCAGATTCTCCTGAACAGGAGCCGAGCTTGCGCTTCGGATTTTCAAGCATGGCAAACGCACCGTCACACGGCCAGCCCTGCTTTACACCGCGCTCATTACTGGTACCGGCAAGGTGCAGGACCTCGTTCGAGTTGATACGTTAGTCTGCGACAACTTATAATGAAGAGTACCACGAGATGCCTTGGCACCCCAGATAGTTATAGGAAAATACTCTACCCTTCTGGTGAGCGAACTTGGTACGCATCATTCTCGTAATTCCCGATCGCAACTCAGGCACCGAAAGGGGCGCCATTATGTCCGTGCGTGGTGACATCCAGGCATGAGACTCATATTTGCAATTCCTTGCGATCTCGCCTCACTCACCGGGGGCTATCGTTACGACCGCGAGCTCATGGCTCGCCTTTCCGAATACCGGATTGGCGTAATTCATTGCCAAATGCCGGGAAGTTTTCCTCACCCCACTACTGACGATCTTCGTGCAGCTGTCCATGCAGTGAACGCGGCAATATCGCCGGGGGATATCGTCTTGATGGACGGGCTTGCCTATGGGGTTTTTCCGGAAGCTGCCATCCGCGCGATGAAGGCTCCTATCATCGCATTGTGTCATCACCCGCTTGGGCTTGAAACTGGTCTTCAACAGGAGCGAAGCCGCGCGCTACTCAATTCAGAAAGGAAGGCACTTGGCCTTGCGGCCCGGGTTGTGGCGACAAGCGCCTTCACTGCGCGAACGCTTGAACAAGAATTCGATGTGCCCGCAGTTCGCATCTCCGTTGCTTTGCCCGGTACAGAGGCAGCATCCCGCGCTCAGGGTTCGGGAGGGCCACCTGTCTTGTTGGCCATCGGTTCAATCACCCCCCGGAAGGCTTTTAATATTTTGATCGAAGCCCTGGAAAGCATTAGCGATATTGATTGGCAGCTTCGTATTGTTGGGGGCGCCCACCATTCGCCTGAAACCGCTGCAGCGCTCCAAGAGCTTATCGAGTCGAGCGGACTGAGTTCGCGAGTGAAATGCCTGGGAGAGCTTTACGGTGCGGCGCTAGACGATAATTTCCATCGGAGCGATGTTTTCGTGTCATCCTCGCTTTATGAGGGATACGGGATGGCACTTTCTGAAGCGATGGCGCGCGGCCTTCCGATAGTGACATCCACGGGCGGGGCTGCGGCAGAGACTGTGCCGGACAACGCCGCGCTCAAAGTCCCGCCTGGCGATGTCGCGGCTTTAGGTGAAGCGCTGCGAAGGATCATCCTTGATAAGGCCCTGCGCGACGGCCTCTCCGAGGCGTCATGGCGTGCCGGACAAAACCTACCCTCTTGGGGCGATACCGCGGGGGCTGTCGCACGGGTTGTTAAGGAGGTGGCTTTGGCATCGCAATGACCGGCTTTTCGCCCGGGTGGCTATCTCTGCGGGAGCCTTGCGATCATCGTGCCCGCAACGCGGAGATTCGCGACGCCGTCGTTGCTGCCTTCACCGGGCGCCGGCACATCTCAGTCGTTGACCTGGCCTGCGGCACGGGTTCCAACTTGCGCGCGCTTGCCCCCTACCTGCCAGAGCGCCAAACATGGCACCTTGTCGACTCTGATCCTATCCTACTCTCCGCGGCTCACGAAGAGCTCATTACCTTTGCGGATAACGTCAAATCTATCGATCCGCTTAGTTTACATAAAAGCGGCCGCCTCATTAAGGTATGCTTCGGACGGCTCGACCTTAGAACAGAGCTTGCCGAGGCGCTTGACGGCGGCGTCGATCTTGTGACCGCGGCCGCTTTCTTCGATCTTGTTTCACCGGATTGGATCGGCGCCTTCTGCGAGGAGCTTAGCGTCCGGAATCTACCTTTATATACCGTTCTCAACTACTCAGGCGAAGAAACTTGGCGACCTCCTCATGCGGCCGACGCAGCCATGCTTTCGGCTTTCCATGGGCATCAGACTACCGACAAAGGCTTCGGTCCTGCCGTGGGTCCTGCCGCAACCTCAAAGCTGCAACAGACGCTCAAAGATCACGGCTACAACGTTTGCGTTGGGCCAAGTCCTTGGCGGCTGAACAAAAAGGATGCTCCGCTTATTTCTGTCCTCGTGGACGGCGTCACGAAGGCGGTTTCCGAGACAGGACTGGTTCCTCAAACGGTGTTCGCTAACTGGCGGTCTGCACGCATGAGCGCGACAGAATGCGAGATCGGCCATATCGACCTATTCGCCTTTCCCTATGGGAGACGATAACCAGACACCATCTAGGATCTGCTTGGGCGGCGAACAGGCCTTAAGGGGTTGCCACGATGACAACTGAGGACGAGATTGCGCCTGCACAATCCGGAATCCTTGCTCCATTCCCTGCAACCTCCTTTGCTGCTCTGGCAGAGGTCTGGGCCGGAGGGGATCCTTATTCCCCGATCATAAATGCGCCTTCCGGACGCCCATTCGTCGTCGCCCAGACGGGACAGTCGCTGGATGGCAGGATCGCCACCGTAACCGGCGAGAGCCAATGCATTAATAGCAGCGGCGCTCTCGATCATCTTCACAGGGTCCGCGCTCTCGTCGATGCCGTCGTTGTGGGCGCCGGCACCGTCATTGCCGACGATCCGTTGCTGACCGTCCGCCGCGTGAGTGGACGCAGCCCGGCCCGGGTTGTTATCGATCCAATGGGCCGGACACCAGCGAATGCGCGTTGGCTGACGTGCGACGGAGCCCGCCGGATCATTGTTACAGCTAGCGAATTCACAGGCCCTGACGGCGTGGAGGTCATTGCACCGTCACGGATAAACGGCCGAATGAACTGCGCCGAGATAGCCCAGGCGCTTTACAGCCGCGGCCTCAAGCGGCTTCTGATCGAGGGCGGAGCGGCAACAGTTTCAGCCTTCGTAGATGCGGGGGCTATTGATCGCCTGCATGTTCTTGTGGCGCCTTTGATACTTGGCTCCGGCAAGATTGGGCTCGAATTAGCCCCGGTTTCGTGCTTGGCCAAGGCGCCCCGTCCGAAGACCCGGGTGTATCCTCTTGCCGGAGGCGACGTTCTGTTCGACTGCGATATGCGGCAGACAAAGAACTGAGCCACGTAAGCCGCGCTGTCCACTTTGGAATGGCAGCCAGTCTACGTCCCGTTTATTGGGCCTTCAAAAAAAGCCCTGGCAAGATCGGTCTCGTGCAGCGTGACGCGGATTTTGGTAAGACTTTTTCCATCCTCACCAAGCGCTCCGGATCGAGCCGCGTCAGCGAGTTTCTCGAATATATACTTGCAAAGATACTCCGTTGTCGTCAGCACGCCTTGCAACTCCGGGGCCTCGTCCAAATTCCGGAAGGCGAGAGGTTTCAGCGTCTCGCGAAGAGCATCATGTGCGGCAAATATGTCCACAACGACATTCTCTTTGGTAAGCGTGTCCCGAAAGAAAGCGACGTCGATCACGAAGGTCGCGCCATGTAATGCTTGTGCGGGTCCGAAGAGTGGGTTCGGGAGGCTGTGGGCGATCATGATGCGATCGCGGACTTCGACGGCGAACATAGCGGTCTCCTTCGGCAGCAGCACTGAACGCGGCTACTGATTTTCTCCGTTATACTGAATGACCGGCGCAAGTCCCGGCGCGCCGGGCTTAAGAAGGTCAGGCAGACACGCGGCAGCGTCTTCGAAGGGAATGGTAACAGCGGTGAGCAAGTCGAGTTCCGGAGCGGCCAGAAGGGAGAGCGCGGCTTCCATCCGCCGCCGGTGGCTCCATCTTGGACGCCGTGACGGCGAGACATGCCCCACCTGAGACGAAAGGAGTTTCAGCCGCCGGCTATGAAAGGCTCCCCCAAGGGGTGCCGGGGTAGCACCATCACCGCCATACCAGGAAAGTTCAATGATCGCCGCCTCAAGCCCGGCGCAGCCGATTGCTGTCGCGAGCCCCTGCGCCGTTGCGCTGGTATGGAAGACCACGTCACAATCCGAAGGTGCAGCCTCGGGCGGCGCAAAGTGGCAGCCCATGGCAGCAGCCAGTTCGCCCCGCTCTTCCACTACGTCGACAAGTGTGACTTCCGCTCCGGCGAGCCTCCCGGCCAAGTAGCCGACGAGGAGGCCGACCGTACCCGCGCCGATAATCGCGATCCTGTCGGCGGGTCCCGCACCGGAGTCCCACATGGCGTTCAGGGCCGTCTCCATATTCGCGGCGAGCGTTGCACGGTGCGGGGGAACGCCTTCGGGCACGA
>JBAUNL010000613.1:0-10531 GCA_049579205.1 Rhodomicrobium sp.
CTTGAAGCGGGCGCGGGCGATCGCGCTATGGGCCTTGTTCAGCGGCGCTCCGAAATTGTCCTCCTCGTCCTTGCGGACTGCACGGAAGTCCGGCTCGACAAGGCGTGCGAACGCGATCATGGGATCGCTCGCGGCCTCTATCGCCGGCTCTCCGCCGTCCAGAAGGCGCTGACGCACTTTTACGTCGCTCAGCTTGGTGCCATCGATCAGTTCTGCCGCGAGCTGCGCAGGCGATTTCCTGCCGAGAGCCTTGCGCACGAAAGTGTCGTCCGGGCCCAACGCTTCCCTGAGCTTGGTCAGCGAGAAGGTGAGGGTGAGCTTTTCAAGCTCGGGATAGATCGGCGAATCGGCAAGCAGCGATTGCTTCAGGGCCGGGAAGTTGGCTTCCGAATATTCCGGGAGCCTTTTCGTATTCGGCTTGGCCTTTTCTTCCGGATATCGGACAAGGGCCAGGGCATCGCCAAAAAGGCGGGAATCGAAGCCCCCCCGCTCCTCGAGGTAGTTGAAGCGAAGGCTCTTTGGCCGCAAGCGTTGCAGGAGCACGCGGATCGTGTCCCAGGCAGCGCCGGCTTCGGCTTCAAGCGCGGGATCGGCTTTCACCTTCGCCTGAAGCACGTTCTCGGACTCCGCTTTCGCCAAGATTAAAGCTGGGTCCACGAGAGCCTCGAACTGTCCTTTCCTGGCCTTCAGCGAGTTCTCGACGCCGAATAGCCGGCCGGCCGCGATGCGGGCCTCTTCCGGGCCTTTCGTTGAGAACACCGTGAGCTCACCGCGAAGCTCAGAAAGCCGGAAGAGCGTCCGAGGCAGGCTGACATCGCGGTCGTATTCGAGCTCGGCAACCGTATCGAGCCGCTTCGTCGAGCCGGGATGCCCTATCGTGAAGGTCAGGTCTCCGGCTTTCGCATCCTCCTTGGCATAGCGGAAGTAGTTCGCGCTTGTATCGAGAGACTTATCGTTCTCGTAGACGCGCAGATAGCTCACATCGAGATCGTAGCGCGGAAACTCGAAATTGTCCGGGTCACCGCCGAAAAAGGCGATAGCCTGCTCGGGCGCAAAAACCAGCCGCACATCCTGGTAGCGCCGGTATTTGTAGAGGTCATAGATCCCGCCATTGTAAAGCTCTACAACATCGCAGCGAAGAGCAGGGTTGCCTCCGGCACACTCGTTCGCGATCGTCGCTTTAATGGCGCGTTTTGCTTCCGCGAAAGCCTCTCCTTCCTTGCCGTCGAGGGCTTGATGCACCCGCGCCGTTACATCCCCGATCTCGATAAGCTGGTCGATTTCAAGCGCAGGGCACTTGACCTCGTCCTTCTCCTCCTCCGCGTAGAAGCCGGTCTGTAGGAGGTTCTTGCCGCGCGAAGAAAGATTTTCGATGCAATGCTCGGCGCAGTGGTGGTTCGTTTGCACGAGGCCGCGGGCCGAGACAAAGCCTGCCGAGCAGCCTTGTGCGAGCCGGACCGCCGATAGGCGCGCATGGTCGAGCCACTGCTGGTTCGGCTTGAACCCGTAGAGTTTCTCGATCTCGGCTGAGGGGAAATTGTCCACGGTCCACATGCCTTCATCGGCTTTGGCGGATGAGAGCAAAATGCTGGCAAAGAGACCCAGGATGAACGCGGGCTGGCGAAGCAATTCAGGTCCTTCGGGCTGAGATGGGGTTAATGCTGCAGGGTTCTGCGGAGCGGCCTATTCAACAGCACGATGGCAAAGCCTGCGATTGCGGCAACACTTGCGATCATGACGAAGAAAGCCGGCTTTTCCATGCTGCTCCAATAGGAGCCGAGCCAGCCGGCCAGGAAGTTGCCCAGGAAGCTTGTTGCAAGCCACACACCCATCATCAACGAGAGCACCCGGGAGGGGGCTACTTTCGAAACGAGCGAAAGCCCCACCGGTGACAAATAAAGCTCGCCGAGGGTAAGGATCACGAAATAGGCGAAAAGCCAAAGCCAGCTCACCTTCGCGTCTGCAGCTAGATTAAGGGCGGCAAAGACCATCAGCAAGTTGGCCAGTGCCACACCAAAGCAGCCGATCGCCATCTTTGTCACCGACGAGGGCTCTTTGTGCCGCTCGGCCTGGCGCGCCCAAAGCGCGACCACGAAAGGCGTGAAGGCGAAGATCATGAAGGGGTTGAAGGCCTGGAACCATGTAACCGGGATTTCCGCGTGCCAAAACAGGAGGTTTATCGACCGGTCCGTGTAGCTGTTGGCCCAAAGCGCAATGGTATTTCCCTGCTGCTCATAAGCTGCCCAGAACAGAGTATTAGGAATGAAAAGGACGAGCAGCGCCGTAATCCCCCGCCAGTCTGATACGCTTAGGGGGTCATGCTCATGATGCGCGGCTTTGGCTTTCGCAAGCTCGTCTCGCGGCAGTTCGCTGTAGCCCCACAAATAGATTGTAAGCCCGATAAGCATGCCTACGCCGGCCGCGGCGAACCCGTAATGCCAGCCGAACTCCTCGCCCAGCGTGCCGCAAACGAGCGGGGCAAGAAAAGCCCCGACATTGATACCGACATAGAAGATAGAATAGGCGCTGTCGCGGCGGGGGTCGCCTTCACCGTAAAGGCCCCCGACCTGGGTGGAAATGTTCGGCTTGAAAGCGCCGTTGCCGAGAATAAGCGTCAGCAGCGCGAACAATAGGAGCGGCTCGAAGGCCATCATGAAGTGCCCGATGGCCATGAGGATAGCGCCGATGATAACCGTCCGGCGCTGGCCAAGGATGCGGTCGGCAATGATGCCGCCAAGGATCGGGGTTAAATAAACGAGGGCTGTGTAGGACCCATAAAGCTGCGACGCAAAAGGCTGGGTGTCCAGTGGCCCGAACACGGATTCAAAGCCGCTTTTCAGCGATGCCAAGCCTATGACTTGCCCGGAATGCGCTGGCAGAAGAAGGTATTTCACGAGGTAAAGAACCAGCAGAGCGCGCATCCCGTAATAGGAAAAGCGCTCCCACATCTCCGTCGCGAACAAAAAGGTCAGCCCTCTCGGGTGCCCGAACAGCTCCTTAGGCTTGGTTTTGGTGCCGGTTGCCGCGATTGCCATTTCCCTCTCCTGGGCGCAGCTAACCTTGCGGCGGAGAAGATGCAAGCCCGGATTTTGGCGTAGCCTGCACCATTATCCCTTCGGTGAGAGGTACGAAGCGGCCGTTGGCCGCGTCAAAGGTATCTATTGTCCCGCTCTCGATATTGTAAACCCAGCCGTAAAGCCGAAGCCGGCCGGTTGCCAGTCTCGCCGCCACGATCGGGTGGGTTTGCAGGTTCCTAATTTGGCAAAGTACGTTTTCATGGACCAGGGCATTCAGGCGCGTCTGCTCGTCTGCGTTGGGCGGCAGAGTAGCGTCGATGATTTCCTTTGCCGCGGCCGCATGTCTTATCCAGCTCGAGACGGCGGGCATTTTATCAAGCCTGTTCTCGCGCAAGATGGCTTTCATGGCGCCGCAATCGGAATGGCCGCAGACCACGAGATCCTCGATGCCGAGTACTGCAATCGCATATTCAATGCTGGCTGAGACGCCACCCGCAGCGGGCCCGTAGGACGGGATAATGTTTCCGGCATTGCGAATAACGAAAATGTCCCCCGGTTCGCGCTGGGTCAGAAGCTCGGGCGCGACCCTGCTGTCCGAACACGCAATGAAGAGCGCGAATGGCGCCTGAGCTTCGCCGAGCTGCTCGAACAGCTCTTTGCGCCGGGCATAAACTTCGCTTTGAAACCGCAAAGCGCCTTCGATCAATTTACGCATCGGAGTCCCACTTCCGTTAACTAAGCAAAGCTTACCAGTTTCACCGTCGGGATGCGAACAGGGCCTTCACTAAAGGTTACGCTTGCCTTTATGTAAGTTATGGCTTACGGTAAGTGATGGCTTACGAATTGGCACTTGCCGTACTCTCGGATCCGACACGCCGCAAGGTCTTCGAGCGCCTCCGGGACGGTCCCCGCGCCGTGAACGCGCTCGCCTCCGGTTTACCGGTTTCCCGCCCGGCGGTGTCGCAACATCTGAAGGCGCTAAAGGAGGCCGGGCTTGTTCAGGAGCGGAGCGAGGGCGTAAGGCGGATTTATTCAATCCGAAGAGAAGGCCTGATTGATCTGCGCGATTGGCTCGACAGCTTCTGGAGTGTGGCACTGGAAGCCTTCAAAGCGGAGGCTGAAAAGCCGGAACGGAAAATTCAAGGAGAAGAGGAATGAACCCAACCACCGAAATCGCCCCGGTTGTCAAAACGATCCGCGTCAAGGCCCCGATCGCCCACGCATTCGATGTGTTCACCAGCGGTCTGACGCGTTGGTGGCCCTATAATCATGGAATTGGAAAGAAGCCTATCCAGAAGGTCATGATGGAGCCGAGGCCAGCCGGGCGCTGGCTTGAAATTTCGGAGGACGGGACCGAGACAACGGTTGCCACTATCACTCTGTGGGACCCCCCGCATCGCCTGGTATTGCTTTGGCAGGTGAATGCCAAATGGCAGCCTGACAAGTCGATGAAATCGGAGGTCGATGTCCGCTTCACAGCGGAAGGCCCCAACGCGACGCTTGTCGAACTGAAGCACCATAAATTCGAGACGATGGGCGCGGAAGCAGGCGCTTCCATGCGCAAGGACGTCGATGGCGGCTGGCCCGGCCTCATGGAGCGTTTCGCGCAGGAAGCCGAGCGCAGCGGCAACTAGCGAAGTGTGCGGTGGGGCGCGGTGTCCCGGCAGTTGAGCGACATCCAAACCTGAAAAGGAGATGAAAATGACGGACTTCGTTATCTACGGAAACCCAGCCAGTCCTTGTCTGCGCAGTGTGTGTGCTGCCCTTGAGGAAAAAGGTAAGCCATACCGGATCGAGAGGTTCGGTCCGGACGAGTTTCGTGGCGAGCGCCATCTAAAGCTTCATCCCTTCGGACGCATTCCGGCGATCGATCACGGCGGCTACAAGCTTTACGAAACCCAAGCCATCCTGCGCTACGTAGATGCGCTATTTCCCGACCCAGCGCTTCAGCCGAAAGACCCTGAAGCGATCGGGCGAATGAGCCAGATTATGGGCATCAATGATTGTTATCTGTTTCCGCAAGTGGCACGGATTATCGTTTTCCATCGCATCGTGGGGCCCGCACTCATGGGCACCAAGCCGGACGAAGATGCGATCGCGCGCGCGATTCCTGATGCCGAACTTTGTCTGGGCGAGCTCAACCGCCTGCTGGGGGATCAGCCATTCCTCGCCGGGGATGAATTAACGCTCGCGGACCTGCTCCTTGCGCCGCAAGTCTACTTTCTGGCTGCTACCCCGGAAGGCACGCGGATCATGAAGGATACTGCGCTCCTTGCTTGGCTCAACCGAGTGAACGCCCGCCCCAGCATGCAGGCAACGCTACCTCCCGAAGCTTTCCGGCTCGCGGCCTAGGAGAACGAATTCGCACGCATGATCAGGTAACTAGGTCGGCAGCGGTGAACTTATCTGCGGAGAGAGTAGCCGCTGCCCTCAATCTATTGCCTCTTCATTTTGCATGGCCGCATCCTCTACAGGCTCAAACCAGTCCCCCTCCGCGCCGTGCAGAATGTCGCCGTTGTCGAACTCGACATCTATCGCACCGGGCTCACCCGCGTCCTCGCCAATTCCGATGACCTCGCCAATGTCAAACGGCGTGTAGCCGAGGCGTATCGGAGTAGCCTCTTTCCATTTGACGCGGTTTCCGATCGCAAACGTCATTACTTTCTCCCTTGCTGCGTTGCTTGGAATGCAGTGCCAACTGATTCGCACGGAGAAATTGCGGCAGCTCTGCTCAAGATCAGGAAACAGCAGGCTGGTCCCCGGTCATTAACCAAGAACTGGAAGGCTCAAAAGTTCCGGCCCGGCGATGCGGGACCCTTGCGTGATTGTTCGCATAGGGGGCAAAGTGGAAATGTCGGCGTTTGGCAGCGCCGCTTTGGCGCATCATGGGTTAGGCTATGAGCTTGCATCAAAATACGTCGGCTTGGGCACCGGAAATGACGGCTTGGCTTGTCAAGAACCGGGTGAAGCTGCAGTTCGCTCTGCGCATGACCTTTGCCGCTCTTGCGAGCTATGGCTTAGGGGAAGCGCTCGGTCTTGCTCAGACTTATTGGGCCGTGCTCTCTTCAGTGATCGTTATTCAGGGGAGCGTCGGCGGCTCGCTGAGAGCCGGCATAAACCGGCTGATAGGAACAGTCGGAGGTGCGTTTTGGGGCGCTGCCGTCGCCCTTCTCATTCCGCATGACACCACTGCTGCCCTGGCCGTGGCTCTTTTTGTGGCAATTGCTCCGCTCGCGATTCTGACAGGGTTTCGACCGGACTACCGTGTCGCGCCCATCACCGCAATAATCGTTCAGATGGCCCCATCGCTAATGCAATCGGACCCGGTTACTTCGGCGGTGTCGCGCGTTTTTGAGATCAGCCTCGGCAGCGCCGTCGCCATCGCCGTAGCCTATTTCATTCTCCCTGCCCGGGCACATTCGCTACTCGCTCAATCCGCGACAGCAGTTGTAGCGGCCATGGCGGAGTTGGTTTCATTATTTTCGGCTGCGCTTTGCTCCGGAACCGGCGCGGCAGAGATTTTCAAGGTGCAAAACAAGATCAGAGCAGGGATCGCACAAACCGAGCTGCGCGCGAGCGAAGCTGCCGTCGAGCGGGCGAACCGGCTGTCGGCGGGACCTGACCCGGAGCCCCTTGCCCGCACCTTGCGGAGGCTGCGTCACGACCTCGCGATGATTGCGCGGGCTTTGGGGACACCGTTCTCGGAGCCGGTAAAACAGCACATCGAGGCGCCGCTAAGCGCGATTTTCTCTGCTCTCGGAGCGTGGCTTGCCGCGGATTCTCAGGCTCTGGCGGCTGGGAAGCCTGCCCCAAACCTGGAAGCTGTCAAGGCAGCGATAGAGACCTACAAGAGGGCAGTTGCGGGAAATGGGCAGCAAGGCCTCTCATATCAGGCAGGAAATAATGACGTGGTGCGGGCATACACGCTGCTGTTCACTTTCGAACAGACCTTGCAGAATCTTGAGGATCTAGCCGACCGGACCTCGGAATTCGCCGAGGATGCTTGAGGCGCCAACTCTCAGGTCCCCCATTTAGTAGATGACGACCGAACGGATGCTCTTTCCTTGATGCATGAGGTCGAACCCCTCGTTGATCTGTTCGAGGGGCAGCCTGTGCGTGATCAACGGGTCGATCTGGATTTTCTTCTCCATATACCAATCGGCAATGCGCGGTGTATCCGTGCGCCCACGCGCCCCGCCAAAGGCTGAGCCCTTCCAGACCCGGCCTGTAACGAGTTGGAAGGGGCGGGTTGAAATCTCTTTGCCCGCCTCAGCCACGCCGATGATTATGCTTGTGCCCCAGCCGCGGTGGCAGCATTCGAGAGCCTGCCTCATCACCTGAACATTGCCGGTGCAATCGAAGGTGTAATCCGCACCGCCTCCAGTCAACTTGACAAGATGTGCGACGAGGTCACCCTGAACTTCCTTCGGGTTGACGAAATGGGTCATCCCGAAGCGGCGTCCCCATTCCTCCTTGGAAGGGTTAAGATCTACGCCAATGATTTTATCGGCACCGACGAGCTTCAGACCTTGGATAACGTTTAGACCAATCCCGCCCAGGCCGAAAACGACGCAGTTGGCTCCAGGTTCGACCTTCCCGGTGAATATAACGGCGCCAACGCCGGTGGTTACGCCGCATCCGATATAGCATGAGGTGTCGAAGGGAGCGTCCTTGCGGATTTTAGCGACGGCGATCTCAGGCACCACCGTATAGTTCGAGAAAGTAGAGCAGCCCATATAGTGGTAAATGGGCTTTCCCTTATATGAGAACCTCGTGGTCCCGTCGGGCATAAGCCCCTTGCCTTGGGTTGCCCGTATGGCGATGCAAAGATTCGTCTTGCGGCTCAAACAGGCCTCACATTGGCGGCATTCCGGAGTGTAAAGCGGAATAACGTGGTCCCCGGGCTTTACGCTTGTGACGCCCGCGCCAATCTCGCGAACGATCCCAGCGCCTTCATGCCCAAGAATTGAAGGAAAAATGCCCTCGCTGTCGAGGCCGTCGAGCGTGTAGGCGTCGGTATGGCATATGCCGGTGGCCTTGATCTCGATCAGCACCTCGCCGGCTTTCGGGCCTTCCAAGTCAACTTCAACCACTTCGAGAGGGCGCTTCGCTTCAAAGGCAACCGCGGCACGGGATTTCAAGGACGCCTCCATCCAAAGGGGTTCCAGTCTAAGCTTATAATAATACGCCTGGGGCGGTGTATGTCTAGTCTAATACCTTGTTTCGCTTCAGCTAATTCCAGTGGCATGGATTAATGCAGCATAAAGATTTTGGCTATGCGGGGCAAAGAGTAGGCTAGTTGTCGCTAGGTCGAACGGCGTGCGGGCCAAAGGGAGCTCAACCGGCCTAGAATCAAGAAAGGGTGGTCGCCGCGACCCACCAATTTGGACGCAGCGTCTTTATTTCGTCTGCGGCGGCTGATGCAATTTCAGGTGATGGGAAAAGCCCGAAGCAGGTCGGTCCACTGCCCGAGAGGCGAGCCAAGACGCAGCCCCTCCGGTTGCGAAGCGCATCAAGCACTTCAGCTATAGCCGGCTTCAGGGCTATCGCTGCCGGTTGGAGGTCGTTGCGCCCATCCTCCAAGGCAAGCGCGACATCTTCTGGAGAAGCGAAGCTGTCATCTGTTGCGTTGGCTTCCCCCTCCCAGTCACCGCTGTAAGGAGGGGCGTTCAGCCTTCCGAAGACTTCGGCCGTCGGTACTTTTATGCCTGGATTGACAAGGACCGCGGGCAATGTGCCTAAATACGGCGCAGGGGAGATCCGTTCGCCTAGGCCTGCTACAAGCGCCGCTTTGTTGTAAAGGCAAACGGGAACGTCAGCGCCTATAATTGCAGACTTGGTGACGAAGTTTTCTACGCTCCGATCGCTGCCGTAAGCCCTGAAAAGGACCCGGATCGCAGCCGCTGCGTCGGATGATCCGCCCCCGAGGCCTGCGGCGACTGGAATGCGCTTTTGCAGCCGGAACGCTCCGTCAAGTTCCCGCCCAAGCCACCCCGCGACAGTGCGCTTTGCCTTAAGGATCAGGTTCTCGCCATCTATCGCCTCCGCAAACGGACCTTCGAGGATGAGGCCGGCGGGGCCCGCGGGATCGAAGGTCAATTCGTCGGCAATATCTGCGAAAGCGATGAGACTTCTGAGTTCATGATAGCCGTCGAGCCTTCGCCCGAGGACGTGAAGGGTAAGATTGACCTTTGCACGGGCTCGCTCGTGAATGACAACGCTTGAATTACCCTGGCTCATGCCGGCCTCTAGAGGCAATCGCTTGCTTGGCTCGTGGCGTGAAATCGGCATGCGACACGTGGCAACATGCGGCGAGGATCCCGCCGCTTCCGATTGTAAGACTTTAGGGCCCTAATGACTGCTGACTGAGCCTTTTGCCCCTTCCGGACTGGCGGACGGCGCGGCCGGCGCATCATTCTCAAGCGCTGCCCGCGGCCCGGACTCGTCGGGCAATCCGTCCTCCAGCTTCTTTTTGATCTTAAGGGCATCCTCAGGTTCAGGATTGAGGGAAAGGGCCTGGTTCCACTGAAACTTGGCTTCGAGCTTCCGGCCGAGCCGCCAATACACATCCCCGAGGTGATCATTCAGGGTGGGATCTTCGGGGCGGAGCTCTACTGCCTTGTCGAGGTGCTTGACCGCTTGATCGTAATCTTTCTGGAGGTAGTAGGCCCAGCCAAGGCTATCAATGATGTAGCCGTCGTTTGGCCTGAGCTTGACCGCCTTCTTGATGAGATCGAAGGCTTCCTGAATATTCATGTTCTGATCGAGCCACGAATATCCAAGATAATTGAGCACCGCAGCCTGCTCCGGATCGAGTTCGAGAGCTTTCTTGAAATCCGGTTCTGCCTTGGCCCACTGTTTCGTCCGCTCAAACGCAATGCCGCGAGAGTAGAAGAGGGTCCAGTCCTTCTTTTCCGGGGTCCCCAACATTGCGATTGCGCGATCGTAATAGGGAATAGCGGCATCGTACTTCTTGCGGGTGCTCTCGATGCCGGCCAAAGTTTGGAGGATTTGCTGGTTCGTGGGGTCTTTTTCCAAAAGGGATGTAAGCAAAGTGACAGCGTCATCCTGCTTCTGCAGCGCATTTACATAAAGCGCTTTCCGTATCTGCGCATTCTCCCGGAAAGGTGAGCCCTCTTGGATCTTGTCGATCACCGACATTGCCTTTGCATATTTCTCTATGTTTCCATAGAGTTCGGCAAGCTCCAGCTTTGCAATATCCGAGTTCGGATTAAGGAAAAGGGCAAACCTGAAATAGATCTGGGCGGCATCCAACCCATTATTCGCGGCAAGCACCTGCCCAATACCGAGGAAAGATTCGGCCAATCCCTCATCGACGTTCGAAACCATCAGCTTCGGCTTTTTGCCTGCCTTAAGCTCCTTCGAAAGTGCCTTACCTAGCGGTGTGCCAGCGGCATCGGCCTCTTCAAGAATGCTAAGTCCGGCCTTCCCGTCGCCCCAAAAGGCTAAGTGCCTTGCATATGCTTCGGCGATCCGGGCATTCGGGGTCTTTT
>JBAUNL010000614.1:0-10565 GCA_049579205.1 Rhodomicrobium sp.
CTGGCATTGGCGCTGACCATCTGGCTGCGGTTTACCAGGTCAGGTTTTGAAATCAGTATCGTCGGACGTTCCCACGATGCCGCGCGATATGCCGCTGTGAGCGTTACCCGCGTTACAATCGCAGTTATGTTGATCAGTGGTGGGATCGCTGGAATAGCAGGCATTCAACAGGTGTGCGGTTCAGCAGGACGGCTTTACGTATTGACGCCTGGTTACGGCTATCTTGGCATCCTCGTCTCCTGGCTAGCTGGACATAACCCAATTCTTGTTCTGGTGATGTCTGTGTTCTACGGCATTCTCATGCAGGGAGGTTCCTCTCTGCAGATTGCACAGATTGATCCATCTCTCGTTCGCATCTTTCAGGCGGCGATTATTCTTTTCGCGCTGGCCGGGTTAACGCTAGCAAGCAGAATTCAGGCCCGCCCGCGCCCCAAAGCAGCTGATCCCTCATGAACGCCGCCTTCTTCATTAGCATGCTGGCGACGTGCGTTGCAGCAGCGACCCCACTCTTGCTAGCGGCGCTGGGCGAACTCGTAGCTGAAAGAAGCGGCGTCCTAAATCTAGGCGTGGAGGGCATCATGCTAGTGGGCGCGCTGACGGCTGTTGCCGTAACATTGGCCACGGGTACTGTCGCTGTGGGAGTGGCTGGAGCGGTCATCGCTGGCATGGCGCTTGGACTGTTATTCGCGTTCCTTACGGTCACTATCCGCGCGGACCACGTTGTCGCCGGCCTAACGATGGTTTTGTTCGGGGATGGCCTCTCCAGCTTCGCCGGTCATGGTCTTGTAGGCATCGACGTTCGTGACAGCATTCACGCCATTCCGGTACCTCTGCTTTCGAATATCCCCGCACTCGGTCCGATTCTCTTCAACCAGAATGTACTCGTCTACTTCTCCTACATCATGGTCGCTGCGGTATGGTATTTCTTGTACCGGACGCGGCCGGGGCTCGCACTGCGCGCGGCGGGAGAGAAACCGAGTGCAATCGATGTTGTGGGATGGAACGTGTTCCACATCCGCTATCTCGCGGTCATATTCGGCGCGGGTATGGCGGGGTTAGCTGGTGCCTTCCTGTCAGTTGCTTACTTGCACAGTTGGGCGGAGGGGATGACCGCGGGACGCGGCTGGGTTGCTCTTGCTCTTGTCATTTTTGCTGGCTGGCATCCAGTTAAGCTACTCGCAGGCGCCTATCTTTTCGGCTTCGCTTACATTCTGATTGCGGAGTCGCAGGTTATCGGTGGCGTGTTTTTCCTCATCTCTACTTACGTGATGCAGATGTTCCCATATGTCATGGCCATTGCGGTGTTAGCGGCCATGGGGCGCGAGTCCGCTAAACGCCGCTCGGGAGCTCCTGCGGCACTTGCGCTTCCCTATGTCCGTGAAGAACGCTGACAGCAGCCGCGAAAACATAACCAGCTTGGCATCGTGAAAGGACCAATAATGCCAAAACCGGAACTCGAATTTTTTCCCGTCGACGATCTGCCGTGGACCGCGGTCCCTGGTGCACCGCCCGGTCATTACCAAAAAATTCTCACTGACGATCCAGATAAGATGTTCGTCACCAGGATGCTCAAGGTTGATCCGGGTTGCGCTAGCACCGAGACGTTCGTGCATGACTTTTGGGAGGAAGTCTACATCCTCGAAGGTAGCCAATGGGATGGCGACAAGTTTTTCGAGAAAGGGATGTATGCTTGCCGTCCGCCGGGCATGAAGCATGGTCCCTACCGAACCGAGGGCGGGGTGGTGACTTTGGAAGTTCGATACGCCAGAGACGGGATGCCACAACACAGCAAAAACATCCTGGACAATTGATTTCCGACAAGTTTTCGACTGATCAGGCGTTCCTCGTCTCAACGCGAACGCTGCAACGTATTGGTGGAGCAAAAGTAGACCCTCAATCGGTGACCAAAAGCCGCCAAATTGGCCACCGGCTATAATTGGATCCATGCACCGATAAGCGATATCCAGATCCAGGCGTCACGTTCAGCACGGAAGCTCTGATGAAACTTGATAGACCTCGCGACAGCGCGCTCACCATGATAACGGCTGACGATAATAGCCTGCGACAAAATATATTGGCGGCGGATCTTTCAACGCTATTAGCTACGGTTTGCTATCTGACAAGGATCTGGGTGTGCTTCGGCCTGAATGGAAGCCGACGCTCGAATTTGGAGTTGCTGTGAGCGGATTGGCGGCTGACGAGGAGTCTAACGCTCGAGCATATTGTTTCGATCGTCTCATGGCATTTCGAAATTCAAAGGCGTCAGCGCCCCAGGCGCCGACCTATGACGATGTTCAGAACATCGGGCGCTGGCTGATGGGCGACACGATTGAGCCCTTCCTGCAACTCATCTTCGAAGAAATGGTCGTTGCCGATCACGATCCCCGGAGACCTCGCTGGTCAAAATCGAAGATTGCGAAAGACCGGTCTTTCTCAGTGGGTATTATTGGGGCGGGTGAGAGCGGACTGCTCATGGGCATACGTCTTCGCCAGGCGGGTGTCCCCTTCGTAATCTATGAAAAGAATACGGACGTCGGAGGAACGTGGTTCGAGAACCAGTACCCCGGTTGCCGCGTCGATTGTAACAGTTTCTTTTATAGCTACGCCTTCGCTCGGGAAGTTTGGAATGACTATTATGGTCATGCCAAGGATGTTCAGGCTTACTTTGCCAAAGTTGCGAGGGACGGCGAGATTTGGGATCAAATTCGTTTTGAGACCGAGGTAAGTCACGCCGCATGGCGGGAGGACACTGCAGCATGGGAGGTAACGTTCACCGGCCCCAGTGGAGTTGCCTCAGAGAATCACCATGTGTTGATAAGCGCGGTCGGTCAGCTCAACCGACCGAGTTATCCTGACATAAAGGGACTCAGAGCGTTCGGGGGGCATCACTTCCACTCTGCGCGCTGGGATCATTCTATTGATATGACCGGAAAACGCGTTGGTGTAATTGGTACAGGGGCAAGTGCCGCTCAATTCATTCCTCAAATTGCTTGCAAGGCGAGCCAGGTTTCCGTAATGGCTCGCACAGTTCCATGGCTGCTACCCACGCCCCTTCTACAAGAGCCGGTGTCAGCAGCGCAGCGCTGGTTGCTCAACAACATACCCAGCTATGCGATGTGGTATCGTGCGACCCTGGCACTGCCTGGCGCGGTAGGGATGTTGGACGGCGTGATCGTTGATCCCAACTATCCGCCGACGGAGAAGGCAGTATCGGCCAAGAATGACGCAGTTCGGAAGGCAATTCTAGAATGGCTCGAACCGCAGATCGCGGATCGACCCGATCTTCGACACCTTGTTTTACCGTCATCACCGTTGGGCGCAAAGCGCATCATTCGCGACAATGGGGCTTGGGTAAAAACCTTGAAGCGCGATAACGTCTCCGTGATTACAGCACCGATAAATTCTATTACTGAGAAGGGCGTGATCTTTAAAGACGGTACGCGATGCGAATTCGACATCCTTATCTATGGTACAGGATTTCAAGCTGCACGATTCTTGTTTCCAATCGAAGTAACTGGGCGGAAGGGCGCCCGGTTGCGTGAGATTTGGGACGACGATGATGCGCGGGCGTATCTTGGAATGACCGTCCCGGACTTCCCTAATCTATTTATACTGTATGGGCCGAATACAAATCAGGTTGTTCACGGTGGAAGCGCTGTGATGTGGACGGAGTTCAGCGTCACTTACGTAATGGACGCGATCCGTAACCTTTTAGAAGGAAATGCCAAAGCGATGGATGTCAAATCGGAGGTATTTCGCACATACGCGGAGCGTGTTGATGCGGCTAATCGGCTCCGAGCTTGGGGATTTTCGAAGGTAAACAGCTGGTACAAAAACAGCAAGGGACGCGCGACACAGAACTTTCCTTTTAGTACATCAGAACTATGGCAATGGACACGCAAGGTTAACCTATCGGACTACGTTTTTGACAAGAAGGAGACCGTTGCCTGAGGTAACCTAGATCAGTAAACTGACGATGGAGAGAGTTTCATGATTATGAGAAGATACCCGAGAAGGCGAACGAGGAGCATGGAACATGAGACCTAAAGTATCGTCTTCGCAAGACGGCTGGGTCGATCCATCGGAATGCACGGTAAGCCGCGATGTTTTTACCAGCAACGATATTTTTCGGCGTGAACTGGACCAGATTTTCAACCGTAGCTGGATCTACCTAGCGCATGAGACGGAGATTCCTTCAGTCGGCAATTATGTCGCTCGCAGCTTGGGCGACGCTCCCGTGATTGTGATCCGTGGCGCGGAAAACAGTATACATGCCCTACTCAACAGTTGTCGCCATCGTGGCGCCAAACTTTGCCGGGCCGATTCGGGGACGGTTCGGAGTAGGTTTATTTGTCCCTATCATGGCTGGAACTACGATCGCGACGGTAGACTTGTCACGACGACATTTGACTCAATGCTGCCGGCGAATATGGATTTTGCCCAGTGGGGCCTGATCCGTGTGCCGAAAGTCGAGAGCTACAAAGGCCTCATATTTGGATGCTGGGACAGCGATGCTGCGAGTCTTAGCGATTACCTTGGAGATTTCCGCTGGTACCTGGACGCGTTCGTTGCGCGTTCACCGGGCGGCATGGAGGTTACCGGTCCACCCCACCGATGGCGGCTCAAAGCGAACTGGAAACTTGGCGCTCTGAATTTCATTGGCGATGGCCAGCATATCATGACAACTCATAAAGGACCCATCGCACTTGATTCTTTGCGATCTGTACGAGCGGTGACCCCAGCCGATAAAAGCGTGCAGATAATGACCGACGGTGGGCACGGCTGTACCCTCACATATCTCGCGCCGGGTATGCCTGATTCGGCATACCATACACATCCCAGTGACTTAATTCCTCTTTATGAGAGTACACTAAAGCCTGAGCAGAGCAAACTGCTGGAGCATCTGAGGGTCGTGGTTGGTAACGTATTCCCGAATTTCTCTTTTATCGAGTCGCAGGCGGGCCCCGGTGAAAAAGCCCTTATTATACGTTTGTGGCACCCGATTAGCGGCACCGAGATGGAAGTACTGAGCTGGGTGCTTGTCGAACGCGAGGCATCGCCGGGATACAAGGCTCGCATGCTGAAGAACGGCTCTCATAATTTTGGGGTGTCCGGTGTCTTCGAACAGGACGATGTCGAGCTTTGGGAGGCCGCAACTGCTGCTAGCGACAACACCATCGCCCGACAGTTTCCGTACAGTTTCCATTCGGCTGCCCCGTATCGCGAGAAGCCGCTCGCGGATTACGAAGGACCCGGTCGCGCCTACCGCCCATCTACCTCGGAGGTAACCCAGTTTGAGTTTATGTGTCATTGGAACGGGCTAATGACTTCCAACGATCGGCCGAGGCCTTGATGACAGCGAGTACAACTGGAAATCCGGCCGATGATCATATCTACATCTCCATTCAGCGTTTTCTGAACCTCGAAGGAGATTGTCTAAATCGTCGTGCCTTTCGCGAATGGCTTGACCTATGGTCAGACGACCTACACTACCGCGTCACGGCGCAAGTACGTCAAGACGCTGCTGCCGGCACGCTCGACTACGCCATTATTGACGAGGATGCCGCCGGCCTCAAAGCGCGGATTGATCAGATCTCTAATCCCCGGCTGACGCACGCGGAGAACCCGCCGACGCTGGTCCGGCGGTTTTTTTCCAATCTCCTAGTGGAGCACGGCGATGGCCCGGATAATTACGTGGCGAAATCCAGCATCCTTGTGTACCGAACCAGGTCTCAGCTGCCGGACGGAAGTCTTTATGCCGGCGCCCGACAAGATGTGCTCTGCCGCGTTAATGGAAACTGGCGGTTGATGCGTCGTTCAATCTGCCTCGACCAGACCGTTTTGGTTGGTAGCCTGAGCGTAATATTTTAAAAAGTGAAAGCAAAATCGAATGGCTCCAAGCGTAGTATCCGGAGAAGGCAAAGAGCCAAATCCGATCCGGCTTGGGATCGCGGGTCTCGGCTTGGCTGGAGCCTTCATGATCCGCGCCGCTGCAGTTCATTCACACTTCGAAATCTGCGCCGCTGCGGATCCACTTTCCCGGCCGCGCGATGCCTTCACCCGCGCCTTTGGCGCCAGAGCCTACGCCGATTTTGACGAGCTGTGCAATGATCCAGCAATCGATGCGGTGTACATCGCGTCGCCTCATGAATTTCATGCCGAACAAGCGATCCGCGCGCTAGCACACGGTAAGCACGTCATCGTCGAAAAGCCACTCGCACTCACGCTCGAAGACTGTGATGCTGTGATTGCCGCGGCCGAACGTTCAAACCTTCATCTGATCGTCGGCCATACGCATGCATTCGATCCGAATATCCGCACCATCCAACGCATCGTAAAGAGCGGCGAGCTCGGCCGATTGGGGATGATGCTTGGCTTCAACTACACGGATTTCCTTTATCGGCCGCGCCGTCCAGAAGAATTGGACACGTCCAGGGGCGGAGGCGTGACTTTCAATCAAGTATCTCATCAGATAGATTCAGTTCGTGCGATCGGCGGCGGCTTCGTACGCAGCGTCCGTGCCAACGTCGGTATACTGGACCAGACAAGACCGACAGAAGGTAACTGCCTCGCATTCCTGGAATTTCACAACGGCAGCGCCGCCTCGCTTGTCTATAGCTCCTATGATTTTTTCGATAGCGATGAATTCCACGGTTGGGTGGCCGAAGGCGGCGCCTCAAAGCAACCGAACACCCAAGGAACGGCCCGAAGAATTCTTAGGTCCGGCGAGACGCCAGAGAGCCTCCGTCAGAAAGATCTCGCGTACGGCGGACGAAACCTACCAACGGAGCAACCGTACCAGCCGCATTTCGGCGTGCTGATTGTGACATGCGAAAAGGGCGAGCTGCGCGTCTCGCCAGAGGGGTTGACCTTGTATGGCTTGGAAGGCCGTCGCGAGATCCCTGTTGATCGTGGCCATGGCCGTCCGGGACAAGGGGATGCCCTCGATGCGCTGTGGGACGCCGTGCGCTTAGGCAAGGGGGATTTCCACGATGCTCGCTGGGGCAAGGCCACGCTGGAGGTCGCTCTCGGGATCTTGCAGTCGGCGCGCGAGCGCCGAGAAGTGATGTTGTTCCATCAAGTGGCTGCGGGCGATCGGTAATCCGCCCGTCAGGAAGCGCAGCTCCAATGAGGGATTTTGCATGATTGTCAGACATGAATCCGACGGCTCCCTGGTGATGATCACGCAAAACGATCACGCCGTAATTGCTGGTTTCTATGCCGCACATTGGGGGAATGACCGTTTCGAAAGGCCGGATCCATTCTTATCGACGATGCGCGCCACCCTCCTGCACGACCTGGTTTGGTTAAGGGAAGAGAGCTCGCCTTGCTTCGACGCCAAAACCGGCCAAACACCGAATTTTCTTGCCGTCCCATTCGACACTCAAGACGATGAATACAGGTCAACCATTGATTGGATAAATCGAGCAGACCCCTATGCCGGCTGGCTTGTGAGCAGACACCGAACTGGAATATGGAAGTCCCGCTACGGTCTGATTAAACAGCCACACTATCCGATCCGTAATTTGAGTGCCGGCATCGAAGATCTGGCAGCTCGTGCCCACGCCGAACAGGACGCGGTCGCGGCCACGCTTGATCGGCAGAAGCTGACGATAAATTATATCCTGCTGCAAGTCTGGGATTTACTGTCACTTTACATCTGCTGCAACGAAGATCTCAGAGAGATATCGATCGAGCCCGTTCCCACAAGCTACAGCGGAGAAAGCAGTAGCGTGTGTATGAAATTGGTGCCCATCGCTCCGATGCGAATCAAGGTGGATCCGTTTCCATTCGATCGGCCTTCTCTCGAGGTGGCGGTGGTTTATAGGCGGCTGTCACAGCAGGTATTCGAAGACGAATCGGCGTTTCATAGAGCATATTTTGAAGCGCCGCAAAGACTTGCCAAATTCACGTTTGTTCACGCCGAGAAGGCAACGATCACGTGAGCGACGGCCCTTGCCCGCGCAGGAGAACATTAGCATGACTCTGAAAATCGACATTCCCGAAATAGTAGTTGAAGTGACCCGAGCGTTCATGGAGTACGAACAGGCTTTGAGTAGCAACGATCTGGACACCATCGACTCGCTATTCTGGAATAGCCCGCTCACATTGCGTTACGGCTCGAACGGGACTCTGGTTGGACATCAAGCCATATCCGCTTTCCGTCGAGGTCGGGACATAAAGGGCGCCACGCGCATTCGCCGCAATACAGTGATCACCACATTCGGCAGAGACTTCGCCGTCACGAATACTGAATCTGACAACGCGGGGATAACAACTCGGCAGAGCCAGACTTGGGTTCGGATGACTGATGGTTGGCGGATTGTTTCTGCGCACGTCTCAGACAAGCCGCCCACGTGATTACCCGATCAAATCTAGCCTTGGATGAAGAACAAACCGCAAGTTTGAGGTCCGAAAGTTGATGAGTCACGGTTCTCGAACACGCAGCTGCGGAATTGATCGAGCGCGTTCGCAATACCTCGTTAAAAATCTGAGCGTAGATTCCCTGGCGGTAGGGCACTTCACGCTCTCCAAGTCTTGCTTCCGAAAATTCCAGTTGATTCCTGTTGGGCGCGGTCGCTGAAACCGCCGCCTACAGCAGCCGATCGCAGTCAACCAATATTCAGGCCGCCGCATGGGATATCTAAAGGGCTATGGAGTGCGACATGATCAACATTACGCTGGCCTGTGGAGATTACGATCGCACCCGAGCGATTAAGGATGGCCGCGTTCGTATCGAAGGATGTAACCTGACATACATTCCGCTCGAGCCGGAAGAGGTGTTCTTTCGAGCGGCTCGTTTTGAGGAATTTGATGTTTCAGAACTGTCGTTCAGCAGTTATCTGCTGCAGACGTCGCGTGGTGAGAGTCGTTACATCGGCATTCCGGCCTTTGTCTCCCGCCTGTTTCGTCATTCGATGGTTTACATCCGCACCGATCGGGGAATTAAGTCGGTTCACGATTTAATCGGGCGGGAGGTCGGTGTTCCTGAGTACCAATTGACGGCGCTCGTGTGGTTGCGCGGCATCTTGCAGGAACAATATGGAATCAAGCCATCGGACATCCGCTGGCGCGGCGGTGGCCAGGAGCAGCCCGGCCGCAAGGAACGAGCGCGCATCAACCTGCCGCCGGACGTCGATTTCCAACCTATTCCCTTTGGCGAGACTCTCTCTGGAATGCTCGCCGCCGGAAAACTCGATGTTTTGATGACGGCCCGCGCGCCGTCGTGCTTTCTTAACGGCGCGCCAAACATTGATCGCCTATTTCGCGATCACCGGACCGTAGAGAAGGACTATTATCGCAAGAGCGGCCTATTTCCGATCATGCACCTTATAGGTGTGCGCAAGACACTGGTGGAACGTTATCCCTGGCTTCCGGCTAGCGTGTACAAGGCATTCGTGCAGGCCAAGGCGCTCGCCATGGGCGAGTTGCGCGCGCTTGCGGCGCCCTCGCTGCTGTTGCCGTGGGCAGAACAGGAAACGCTTGAGACGATGGCCGTGATGGGGGCGGATTTCTGGCGATACGGCGTCAGCGAAAACGCCGGCGAGATCGCGGCCTTAGCGCGCTATTCCCATGAGCAAGGTCTGGCCGAGCGTGTGTTGACTACGGAGGAACTGTTTGCACCTTCCACATTCGAGATGTCGCGGATTTAGCGCGCTACGGCCAAGGGATGAGGCAGATTTTATCCGCGAAGTCTATCTTATTCATTTGTCGCGGATGGACCATCGCGGAATGTTGGGACCGCCAGCCAAACTGCGCGCTAAGCGCGGTCATTAACATTAGCAGCGTCAAGAAATTGGCGCGTTGGACCAAGGAAAAAATAAATGGTTGAACGTATCTGGGATAAGTTCCTGACCGAACGAGACAAAGAGGTGTTCGCACGGTCCGGCTACGGCGCGCCGGGCGGGTTCGGCCAGCGACCGGCGATGATCGTGGTGGACGTCAACTGGGCATTCTGCGGCGACAAGCCGGAGCCGATCTTGGACTCTATCAGACGCTGGAGGAACAGCTGCGGCGAGGAGGCTTGGGTGGCGATCGGGTATATTAGCCAGCTGGTCGACAAGGCGCATAAAAAAGGTATTCCGGTGATTTACACAACGGGGTTCCAACGCAATGACAATTGGGACAGGGGCAGCTGGAGCTGGAAGAACAGCCGAAGCGAAGAAGATCGCACGGTGGGATCCACTGAAGGACGTGACGGCAACGAGATCGTCTCCGAGATCGCCCCAGGTCCGAAGGACATCGTGATCTACAAGCAGAAGCCGTCCGGGTTCTTCGGCACCAACCTGGCATCTTATCTCACCCTGCTTGGCTGCGATAGCGTGGTCGTGGCCGGTTCGACAACCTCGGGCTGCGTGCGTGGCACGGTGATCGACGCGTTTAGCCTGAACTACCGGGTCGCCGTCGCGGAAGAGGGCTGCTTCGACCGCTCGGAGGCAAGCCACGCGATCAATCTGTGCGATATGAACTCGAAATATGCAGACGTTGTGCCGACGTCCGAAGTGCTGGCGTTCTTCGCCACGCTTCCCGCGGGCTTGTTCAAATTGCCCAACGGCGCATAAGCG
>JBAUNL010000615.1:0-3895 GCA_049579205.1 Rhodomicrobium sp.
CGTCATGATCGGCGGTTGTATAGGGTATCCCGTGCTGCTTCAAAAGCGAGCACACGATCTTGCCGACGCGGCCATATCCCGCGACGATCACATGCCCTTTAAGAGAAGCTGGCTGAATGGCAAGCTCTGCCGGCAGTCTTGACGCTCTTTCGAGCAGGGGCGCAAACCGGCGCGCCGCGATGGCAAGGAGCGGGATGGTAGCCATGGTCAGCGAAATGACAGCCAGTGCAAAGCTTGAAGCTTGGGCCGTGATGAGCCCAAGGGTAGCGGCAAGACCAATGCCCACGAAGGCGAACTCCCCTCCGGGCCCAAGCAGAAGGCTTGTCTCGACAGCAGCAGGCCACGGTAGCTTGAACAGCCTCCCTGCCCCAATCAGCACCAGCGCCTTGAGCCCGATGAGTAATACGCCGCTTGCGAGCAGCGCTGCCGGGGCCTTAACCAGCTCACGAGCGTCAATGTTCATCCCGACCGTAAAGAAGAAGAGTCCAAGAAGAAGCCCCTTAAAAGGCTCGATCGTCGCCTCGATGGCCTTGCGGTATTCGGTCTCTGCCAGCAATAGTCCTGACACAAAAGCCCCAAGCGCCATAGACAGTCCTGCCATGGCCGCGACCACGCCGGTGGCAACGATCACAAACAGCGAGGCCGCAACGAATACTTCGCTCGACCGCGCGCCAGCCACCAGACGAAACAGCGGACGCAAGAAAATCCGGCCGAACAGGACAATGACGGCCAATGCCAACGCGGCCTCAATGATAGCCTCGGCCATAATGGCCAATGCCGACGCACCGGAATTACTACCTAAGACCGTGATAAAGACCAGAATCGGAATGACGGCCAAATCCTGCGCAAGGAGAACGGCGAAGCTTGCCCGTCCCGCTGGCGTCGTCAACCGGCCTTGCTTGGACAGCACCTCAAGCACCATCGCGGTCGACGACATAGCCAAACACGCCCCGAGCAATATCGAAACGGGCGCTGTCTGTCCGGCGAGCACCAGACCCCCGCTTAGCAAGACCGTGCTCAGCGCGATCTGAAGCCCGCCGAGACCGAAAACGAGGCGGCGCATTGCGGCCAAGCGATCAACGGACAATTCGAGGCCGATCAGAAATAACAGGAACACCACGCCTAGGTCAGCGATACCCGAAACATTCTTCGCGTCGGTAACCGTCACCCAACGCAGGATTGGCACTTGATCGGCAAAGGAGCCGAGGCCTATTGGCCCGAGGATCGCGCCTGCTGCAAGATATGCGAGAACCGGGCTGATGCCGCGACGCTGCAACAGCGGCACAATGACGCCAGCGGTGCCGAGCACGACGAGAGCGTCACTGTAAACGGGAATATTAATCCAGGCGGCCATTTCTGCCCTGATGCACGATCCTGAAGTGGGGTGCCAGATGATAATTCACACACAGGCAACTGCCTGGGAACCTGAATGCGTCTGGTCCTGCGTGTATTGCCAGACAGAATAACTGCAGCCCATGGTCAGCTTCTTTAACGCGCATGCTTTTGTTTGCGAGAGCAAGACGCCAACCCTGCCTCGGCCGGCATGACAGAGACAGCGACTCCAGCCGCGATCAGAAGCACGATGCTCAGAACCTGCGCTATTCCACCGATCGTTAACAGATGATTCCCATATTTGCAGAATGCCGGAGCCGGCTCCCGTATCTCACGCGGCGCTGTCTTGATTGGCAACGCAACTGCTTCTCCAATACCGACATCGAGATCTAGCGGGCCTATGCCTATCGGCGGAGGTCTCAGCCCCAAATGAACCGCGGCACCTACATCATCACGGGTGGCAGCGGCAAGTACACCGGGATCTCCGGGCGTGAGCCGTTTGCATGTAACGAAATGCCTGCACTGGCAGGCACTGGCGGTTATTTTGCGATGGATATCCCGCATAACACAACGTGGGAAATCCACCCGAGGTCTGCGCGTAAGTAACGGTCAGCCCGTCTGCCGGGTGCATTAGTGCTACGAAGGAGCAACCTTCCGTCTAACTGTTCTTTAGCTCGGCCTTCATGGCTTAACTTAACTAGTGACATAGGGCCTCGCTCCGCCACTCGCGGCCGGGCTGTCGCGTTCTTCGCAAGCTGACGGAAAGCCCGCACGCCCGCGTTGAGAACAGCGTCACGCCACTTTAGTTCTGACTAACGGAAAGCGAACCTCACATCGCGTTCCCTCCGATGAGGCCTCCATGCTAAAGCTGCCGCTCAATTGTTTTGCCAAGCCTTCCACAAGACCAAGCCCCCTTCCGCCGCCTTTCACGTCAACGGCTTTGCCGACGCCATTATCAGCGACGCAAACGCGGCACTCCCTGCCCTGAACGCGCAGAGTGACAAGGATTATTCCACAGCGGCCGCCGGGAAAGGCGTACTTGGCAGAGTTCGTGACCAGCTCATTGATAACGAGCCCCAAGGCGACGGCTTGAGATAACGATAGAGCTATGCCGGCGCCGGAATGCTCAAACCTGAGATTTGCTCCCGCTGCAGTTTTTTCGAGCGCGGCGCACAAACCGCCAATGAATTCTTTGCTGTCGACGCAACTGTTTCCATCGCAATCAGGCCGAAGCTGACTATGAACGCTGGCGAAGATATGAAGTTGATTAAGTGCGTCATCGAGCGCGCGCTTGGCATCAGTGTCATGGCGACCAGCCCTTTCTAGCCCGGGGCTGGATCGCTACTAGGTTTCGGCCATTCAACCAAGAGGCGCTTGGCTTCTGCGTTGTTTCGCAGCGATCTGACATCTGGATGGAGAATGAAAGTTGCGGCATTGATCTTAGCGCTTATGGCCGCGGCGTCAGGTTTGTGGGCAGCCTTCAAATGGTATCGCGCAAGCCATGTTCACATTGTCGCGTTTGATGAGAGAGACGACTGGCCGGTTCCCACGCCAGATGTGGAGGCGCGGCTTACCGCCCTAAGTATCAGCTTACAAAGAGCCGGGCGCATCAATAAAGAAGCTGCCTTTTGGACCGCCGTTTCTATTGGTTTGACTGGATTATCAGCCGTTGCAGCGGCCCTGGTACATTCATGATCTTGGTGCCACAGCTACAGAAGGCCGCGCTATTGGACGAACGCCTGCCGGAACTGTGCGATCATTATCTCGCTCTTGCTGGGAATTGCTTTAGGGTTGCCGGCGGTTCTGGCGCACGTGGGCAAGAGCCGGACGCAATCGCGGAGGCTTGAGGACTTTCTTTCTTCAAATGTGGATACGGCCACGGAAAGGCTAACGGGCGCTCAGGCCTGGATTCAGATACTTATAGTCCCGCTATCGTTGGCCCTCGCCGCACTATTAATTAGCATCGTATACATGGCAGTCACTTAAGCTCCGCCATAGCGGCGAACCGGCGGCTTCGGCGGCGGCCACCTCCTCGGTCTTTACCGTGAGGAGACCATATGGAACGGCGAAGGGACGTTATTTTTTTGGACCGGCCTTCCGAAAAACTCGGCTCAGCTCCTCCCCTCAATTCTCTCCCTTAGGCGATGTAGGCGGAAACCCCAGGACCGCTTCGATACAGTCAGTCACTCATCCGATTGGACTAATATTTTACACAAGGCGTCCCCCCGGGCGTTGCGGTAGTCGATGTAATAGGAATGCTCCCACACATCCACGCCAAGGATCGGCGTCCGTTTTTTACGGAAAGCCATGCCCAGCCGGAGCCGAATTGAGCCTTGCCGGCCTCGATGAGCGCCTCGCGGAACTTGTCATAGCCGCCAAGATCGCTGTCGATCCGCGCTTGCAATCGTTTACGCACGTTCCTTTTTGACACTGGTAACAATGCTGAAATCTTCGCGCATAATGTAAAGGCCAAGGGCATCGATCTAACAAAGCTTGACTTTGCAATCGTTTCGCACCGCCATGGCGATCATACAAGCGGCCTGAACTATCTTCTAAAAATTAA
>JBAUNL010000616.1:0-1682 GCA_049579205.1 Rhodomicrobium sp.
GGTTAAGAGCGGCGCACGCCGAGTTTGATGACTACCCTCCTCGGCTGGACATGCTAAAACAATAGCAAGCGCGGGAAAGACAGGCCTCCGACGTTCGTTTTACAATTCGCGCTAGCAGGTCATTTTATGACGCCGATGCGGGCGGCAGGGTAGCAGAACGCCGACCGTTTCGCGTGAGGAACGCTGTGTACGCAGAGGCGAAACGAAATATCAAAGGCTGAGTGCCCACAAAGCCGGAACCGCGAGTCTGGCCGACCCGGAGCCAGTGAGGAGACGACAATGACATCCCGCGAGCCTGAACTATCACGCCGTCGCGCTCTATTGGGGTTCGCTGCCGCCGTAGCCAGCTCAGGCCTCACGCAACAAACCCGGGCCTCTCAGCCGATTGTGAACGTGCAGGTGCCGGCCGCCTATCGGTTCAAGCTCGGCGGGTTCGAGTGCACGGTGGTTTCTGATGGCCCGCTCAAGCTCGGCGAATTCACTGCGGAGATGTTTAAGGGCATCAGCCAGGAAAGGATCGACGAGATTCTCGCTGCCAATTTCCTCGACAAGACCGATTTCACGGTCGACCAGAATGCGCTCGTCGTGAATACCGGCGGGAAGCTCGTCCTGATCGATACCGGCATGGGGTCCCGCAAGATTTACGGCCCGCGCACTGGCCACTTGCTCGCCAATCTCCGCGGCGTGGGTATTGATCCCGCGTCAATCGATGTGGTGGCGTTGAGCCACGCTCACCCGGACCATGTCTGGGGTCTCGTGAGCGAAGACGGCAAGCCGAACTTCCCGAACGCTCAGATTTACATCACCCAGGCCGATCTCGAGTACTGGACTGACGAAGCCAAGCTTTCAGATCCGGTGCTCGGCCACTACATTGGGCCGATCCGCGACGCGCTGCTGCCCTGGCGCGACCGCATCGTATTCCTGAAGGACGGCCAGGATGTCGTGCCAGGCCTGCAAGCGCTCTCGACGCCCGGGCATACGGTGGGCCACACCAGCTTTGTGATCAGCTCTCAGGGCGACACGATCGCCTATCTCGCCGACCTCGGTCACGCGCCTTCGCTACAAATGGAGTATCCGCGCGCCGAGTTCGCCCGCGATACCGACCCGAAGCAGGGTGTCACGACGCGGCTGCGCACGTTCGACATGGTGGCGAGCGGGAAAATTCCGATCGTCGCTTATCACTTCCCCTGGCCCGGCATTGGCCATGTCGCCAAGACCGGTGATCATTATCGCTACGTCGCAATCGAAATGCAGACGGTGCTGTAGGTGGTCAGCGATTGCACAAAACGTCAGCAAGAGAGGTAACGATGGCAGTCGCATTCAAGGTGAACGGACGCCACGTCGGATGGCAAGATCGTCGAGCATTGGGGCGGCCAAGAACCGAAGGCGTCCTTTCGCAACCTTTCCGGCCATACACAGGTCGATGGTCCAACAGCTATATCATATCTGCTGCGCGAATGGCGGCGCCCTTCTATTCCGAAGCGGCAAGGATGGAAGCAAGGGATGACACGGAACGGCGCTATCTCTTTGCACCTTCCGAAAGCGCGCGAGGAAGGCCGTTGCCGTTCGTGGAACTCGTCATCGATTGGAGTACGCTGACGGCGGGCCTGCCGTCGCCGTCAGCCCAGCACTAAATAACCTGCAGAAAAATCACAATCAGCCCTGCCACCGCGACGCCCCAC
>JBAUNL010000617.1:0-2944 GCA_049579205.1 Rhodomicrobium sp.
CGCCGCAATGCCTTCGCGACACTCGTGGCCATTTGCTCGATCTGGCTTTGCTCCACGATCAACGGCGGGGAAATGGCGAGGATTTCGCCTGTCTGGCGGATCAGAACACCATTCTGGAAACAATCCAGAAAGACGTCGTAAGCGCGCTTCGTTGGTTCACCGGGGCGGGGCTCCAGTTCGATCGCTACGATAAGGCCCAGATCGCGAATGTCGATCACATGCGGGCTGTCCCGGAGAGAGTGCATAATTTCCTGCCAGAATGGCAAGAGTGACGCACAGCGTTCGAAAAGACCTTCGTTCTCGTAAATGTCTGCGGTCGCCATGCCCGCCGCACAAGCTGCGGGGTGTCCGGAATAGGTGTAGCCGTGGAAGAGTTCCACCATATGTTCGGGGCCTTGCATAAGGGCATCATGAATGCCCCGCTTGACGAAAACCGCGCCCATTGGGATCGCACCATTTGTGATCCCCTTTGCCACGGTGATGATGTCCGGCGTGATGCCGAAATATTGCGACGCGAACGCGGTTCCCATACGCCCAAAACCGGTAATGACCTCGTCGAAAATGAGAAGAAGCCCATGCTTGGTGCAAATGGCGCTAAGCTTCTCTAAGTACCCTTTCGGCGGTACGAGCACGCCGGTTGCACCTGCCAACGGCTCCACGATCACCGCGGCGATGGTATCGGCGCCATGCAAACCGATGATGCGCTCAAGGTGATCCGCGAGCTCGGCGCCATGCTCGGGCTGCCCCTTTGAGAACAGATTATTAGATAAGCCATGGGTGTGAGGCAGATGATCGGCTCCCGGCAGCATGGCTCCGAACGTGCGCCGGTTATGCACGATCCCGCCAACGGTCATGCCGCCAAAACCTGAGCCATGATATCCGCGTTCCCGGCCAATGAAGCGCGTGCGTTGCCCCTCTCCCCGGGTGCGATGATAGGCGAGCGCGATCTTCAGCGCGGTGTCGACCGCTTCGGAACCTGAATTTGTAAAAAAGATACGGTCGAGCCCTTCCGGCGTCATCCGGGCCAGCCGGGCCGCAAACTCGAAGGCGGCAGGGTGGCCCATTTGAAAACCTGGAGCATAATCAAGGCTTAAAAGCTGCCGCTCCACGGCCTGCGCAATCTCACGCCGCCCGTGCCCTGCATTCACGCACCAAAGCCCAGCCATGCCATCCAGGATCTGCCGCCCGTCCGCGCTTGTGTAATACATCCCCTTCGCGGCCACCATAAGCCTGGGATTGGCTTTGAATTGCCGGTTTGCGGTGAAAGGCATCCAGAAAGCGGAGAGATCCGGTTCATTTTTCAAGGAAGTGTTCAAGCTCATTTGGCAGACCCCATTTTTTGGGCGAGGCTAGCTTCCGGGCCTTTGACCACACAAGCAGTCCCGCAGTATTTTCACCACGAAAAGTAATCCAGAATGGACGCTATTGTGTTAAGACTACCAGCTTGCGCGCATATTGCCGCGATGAACAAATCCGTTGTTGCGTGGCGGCCTCGCTTTTTCTAAAGTCCTGCCGCCATGCCGGAGGGGCATTCTCCCACGTTCCGTTCGGTGTTCCCGGTGGGCAGGCAATAAGATAGAAATATCCGCCCAACTCTTACATCCAGGACCGTTAACTCATGAACCAAGTACTTTGGATTATTATCGCGGGAGGTGCGCTTTCCATCGTGTATGGAGCGCTGACGACCCGCTCTCTGCTTGCGGCGAGCCCAGGCAATGCGCGCATGCAAGAGATCGCCGCCGCCATCCAGGAAGGCGCCCAAGCCTATCTGACACGGCAATACACGACCATTGCAATCGCGGGCGCCGTCATTTTCGTGCTGCTCACCGTCCTGCTTTCCATCACGGTGGGAATAGGGTTTTTGATTGGCGCCGTGCTTTCCGGCGCCGCTGGCTTCATCGGCATGCTCGTTTCGGTTCGCGCCAACGTACGCACAACACAGGCCTCCTCGCAGGGCTTGGCTCAGGGCCTTTCCATGGCCTTCAAGGCGGGTGCCGTTACCGGTCTTCTCGTGGCCGGCCTCGCACTTCTTGGTGTGACTTGTTATTACTTCGTGTTAACCGGCGCATTGGGCTACGCGCCAAATGACCGTCGCGTCATCGACGCGCTTGTCGCCCTTGGCTTTGGAGCCTCCCTGATTTCGATCTTTGCGCGGCTTGGCGGCGGCATATTCACGAAGGGCGCCGACGTTGGCGGCGATCTCGTCGGCAAGGTGGAGAAGGGCATCCCGGAGGATGATCCGCGTAATCCGGCAACTATTGCTGATAATGTCGGCGATAATGTCGGCGACTGCGCTGGTATGGCTGCGGACCTTTTCGAGACCTATGCCGTCACCGTCGTGGCGACCATGGTGCTCTCATCGATTTATTTCAGCTACGACGCGGGCCTGCTCTCGCGGATGATGGTCTTTCCGCTCGCCATCGGCGCGGTTTGTGTGGTGACTTCAATCATAGGCACATTCTTCGTCCAGCTCGGCTCCAGCAATTCCATCATGGGGGCGCTTTACAAGGGATTCATCGCAACCGGCGTGTTATCGCTCGTCGCCCTTTATCCTCTCACGGGCTACCTCGTGGGCATGGATACGCAGCTCAAGGCGCAAGGCGTGGCCTTTACGGGCATGGACCTCTTCTATTGCGGCATCACCGGGCTGGTGGTGACAACCCTGATCGTCGTGATCACCGAGTACTATACGGGCACCGGTTTTCGCCCAGTAAAATCCATCGCTCAAGCCTCGGTTACGGGCCATGGCACCAATGTGATCCAAGGGCTTGCTGTCTCCCTGGAAGCGACGGCCCTTCCTGCCATCGTTATTATTGGCGGCATCCTCGTTGCTTATAATTTCGCTGGGCTTTACGGCATCGCCATCGCGGTGACGACAATGCTCGCGCTCGCAGGCATGGTCGTTGCCCTCGACGCCTTTGGTCCTGTGACGGACAATGCGGGC
>JBAUNL010000618.1:0-13122 GCA_049579205.1 Rhodomicrobium sp.
CGTTTGCACCCAAAGCGAGCTGTCCATAGCGCTCATCGCGCGCGAGGATGCGATTGATTGGTTCCAATTCCTCTAGCACGGCCTGTGAAAGCGGCTTGCCTCGATGTTTATGGACGAAGCCCCGGAACCATTCGCGCAGGGCACGCGCGCGGCCGGCTACCGCGTCGAGGTCCCCTGGACCTGCCTTGTCACTTAAGGCCCCAAGTGCGTCCTCCGGAACCAGGTCCGCTTGACGCAGCCATCTGATTAGGGCGTCGCCATTTCCCAACCATTCAATTGGCACATCAACGGGGCTCGCGATGGAGTTCAGAAAATCCAGCGCAGTGTTATTCCCTAACAAGAAGGCGGGGGTATTGGGGTCCGGCAACCGTGGCGATGTTGCTTGTTGCATATGTAACCAGAGCATCGTTGCGAGGTTTCGGATAGCTGCGTAAGACGGTTATCGTCGAAGGCGCAACTGCCGGCGGGACTGCCGATCTACGGGTATTCCTGATTGCCTTTACTTATTTATCTATCCAGTGGTTGAGATAATCGCTCCACAATTTTTGAGGGCCATCCGTGTTCTCCAGTTTATAAATGTCCGGCCACGGCTTCGGCGGGGCGATGGTGTTTGCCGAACCCTGCAGATCCGATGTTTAGCGCACACGTTAGATTTACCGTAACCAACAAATAGCATGTTAACAGGTTACCGAACTCGTGTAACCTCTTTGGATCACTGTAATAGGTTGCGGAGAGACCCAATGGCAGCGATCAAATTCAAGACCGTGGACGTGGAGGGGACGCGCATTTTCTATCGCGAGAGCGGTCAGGCAGAAGCTCCCGCGCTTCTCCTCCTTCATGGCTTTCCAACTTCAAGCCACATGTTCCGTGACCTGATCCCCCTGCTTAGCGAGCGTTTTCACGTCCTGGCACCAGATTTGCCTGGTTTCGGCCGGAGTAACATTCCAGGCGGGATCACATTCGCAAAGATTGCGAACATCATCGGCAGATTCACTGAGATTATCGAATTGAATCGCTTCGCGATTTACATTTTCGACTACGGAGCACCCACGGGTCTTCGCCTCGCGCTCAAATATCCTGAACGGGTCACCGCGATCATCACTCAAAACGGCAACGCTTATGAGGAAGGCCTCAGTGAGGGGTGGAACGCCATCCGGGCATACTGGAAGGAGCCATCGCAAGCCAATCGGGATGCTCTGCGGACGCTCCTGTCACCGGAGGCGGTCTACTGGCAGTACACACATGGCGTGAGCAATGTGACGGCGGTCTCACCGGATGGCTATTCTCTGGATGAATTCTACTTGACCCGTCCCGGCGCCCACGAAGCGCAGCTCGATCTCTTCGGCGATTATGCAAGCAACATTGCCCTCTATCCCGAATTCCAAGCCTACTTCCGTAAATATCAGCCAGCATTGCTGGCTGTCTGGGGGCGGAACGATCCCTTCTTCCTTCCTGCGGGTGCGGAAGCCTACAAACGGGATATTCCAGCTGCCGAGGTGCACTTCTACGACACCGGCCATTTTGCGCTCGAGACGCATGCGCCTGAAATCGCTTCGGCCATAAGCGCGTTCCTTAGCCGCGCAATAGCCGGCCAGGCCTGATTAGCGAAACCTGCCGGACAACCCCAACCTGATTAAGAAGTCATCATGCGTGCCATCGTTCTCGAGAAATTCGGTGGCCTCGACGGCCTCGTCTACAAGGAGATCCCTGAACCCGAGCCAAAAGCCGGTCATGTTGTCATTCAAATCAAGGCCTTTGGCCTCAACCATGCCGAGTTACATATGCGGCGCGGCTAGTGGGCTGAAGCGGCTCCCGTCAGCGGCATCGAATGCGTGGGCCTCATAAAATCCTGTCCGGGCGGCGAGCTCCCGGTAGGCGCAAAGGTGGCAGCCCTTATGGGCGGCCTCGGCCGCACAATCAACGGCAGCTATGCCGAATATACACGTGCGCCGGTTTCCAACGTCGCGCTTATGGAGGCAGACCTGCCCTGGGCGGAGCTTGCGGCAATTCCTGAGACCTATGCGACGGCTTGGACCTGCCTCTTCCGCAATCTTGAAATTCAGAAAGGGCAACTGCTCGTAATCCGTGGGGCGACCTCCTCATTCGGTCAAGCTGCACTCAAGATGGCGGTCAATGCCGCAGCGCAGGTCATTGCAACGAGCCGCAACCCCGATCGTTTCCCGATGCTGGAGAAGCTGGGAGCCGGACGCTGCGAAATCGAGCGCCGAGATTTGTCGAAACACATCTCCGAGGCGAAGAAGATTGATGCCGTGCTCAATTTGGTCGGCAACAGCGTCATGCTCGATTCCCTCGCCATGCTTCGCCGCGGCGGCCGTTCCTGCCTTGCCGGATGGCTCGGCGGCCTCGATCCCATCCCCGACTTCAATCCCCTCCTGCAGATGCCGAGCGGCGTCTATTTGACCTTCTTCGGCAGCTTCGTATTCGGCACGAAAGGCTTCCCGCTTTCGGACGTCCCGCTTCAAAAGATCGCCGAGGACGTTGTGGCTGGCCGCCTCGACGCGAAGCCTGCGAGAATTTTTGGCTTCGACGAGATCCGTGAGGCTCATCGCGTCATGGAGGCCAACGAGGCTCCCGGAAAAATGGTCGTCGTCCACGGCTGACATCCCGCCTTCGGCTGCCGGATACAGAGGCCTACAAACAGGATATCCAGCTGCTGAGGTGCAGCGAGTAAGCACATTTCTGGGCTGCGTAATGGCCGGCCGGCCCTAAGTGCCCGCGTGCCCTTTTTTTGTGCGTCGCACAACTTTATGCCGGAGCGCCCACAGAGCGCGCAACATTCACTGCGTGGCCGGCAAAATCAACTGTTTTTCAGTGACATAACATTGGCATGTCCTTTGCGAAGCAATGACCGGGGTCGCACCCAGGTGTCTGACGCAAGCGCAAAGGAAAACTTGATGGGCAGAGAGAACTCGGCCTGGATATCGGAATGGGACCCTGAGGATGAGAATTTCTGGGAATCCAAGGGCAAATCCATTGCCAGGCGCAATCTCATCTGGTCGATCGTCGCCGAGCATTTCGGTTTTTCGATCTGGCTGATCTGGAGCATCGTCGCGACCAAACTTCCCCAGGCCGGATTTCATTATACTACCGATCAGTTGTTTCAGCTCGTGGCTCTGCCCGGGCTAGTCGGCTCGATCATGCGCTTTCCTTACACCTTTGCCGTGACGGCATTTGGTGGCCGGAATTGGACCATTTTTAGCGCGTCAGTGCTGTTCATCCCCACAATCGCGCTCGCCTATTTCGTAACCCAGCCCGATACGCCGTTCTGGGTGATGTTGCTGGTGGCGGCGACTGCGGGGCTCGGAGGCGGCAACTTCGCTTCGAGCATGGCCAATATTTCCTTTTTCTTTCCGGATCGCATGAAGGGCTGGGCGCTGGGCCTAAACGCAGCTGGCGGCAATATCGGTGTCAGCGTCGTTCAACTGCTTGCCCCGATTTTGCTGGGGGCCGGCATTATCAATTTGTATCAGGCAACGCCAACTTCTCAGGGCATCTATCTTCAGAACGCCGGACTGATGTGGCTGCTGCCATTGGTCATAGCCGTGTTCGGGGCCGTGTTCTTCATGAACAACATCACCTCGGCGCGCTCGACGTTCAAAGAACAGCTCGCAATCGTCGGCAACAAGCATACCTGGATCATGTCCTACATCTATATCGGGACTTTCGGCTCGTTCATCGGCTATTCGGCGGCGTTTCCGCTGTTGATCAAAACCCAGTTCCCGGCAATCACCGTGGGCATTGCCTTCCTCGGACCGTTGGTGGGATCGCTTTCGCGTCCGCTTGGCGGCTTGCTTGCCGACAAGGTCGGTGGCGCCATCGTGACGTTCTGGAATTTCATCGCCATGGGCGCCGCGACGATCGGCGTTATCTACTTCGTAGGCACCAAGGACTTTCCCGGCTTCATGGCAATGTTCTTGATCCTTTTCATCACAACCGGGGTAGGCAACGGCTCGACCTTCCGGATGATCCCGTTGATCTTCCGGCAAGAAAAGCTTCGGGGAGCCAGAAGGCAGGGCGACTCCGGCAGGGCGCTCGCCTTGAAGGCGGCCGGTATCGAGAGTGCTGCCGCGCTGGGATTTGTCAGTGCAATCGGCGCTTGCGGCGGCTACCTGATCCCGCGCAGCTTCGGCGCCTCAATCGCTGCCACCGGCGCTCCTGATCTAGCTTTGGAGGGCTTCCTCGCCTTCTACGTGACCTGCGTTGGCCTCACTTGGTGGTATTACCTTCGCAAGAGCTTCCGTTCAGCCACCGCCACGAGCCTTGCAGAAGCGCGCGTGTGATCGTCGATGTGATCAGCTAGCCGCCAGCGAAGGAGTGGAGCTATGACACCGGACCAGATAAAAGCGATCCAGGAGAGTTTCGCCAAGGTTGCGCCCATATCGGAGCAGGCTGCGGAGCTTTTTTATGGGCGATTGTTCGAGATCGCGCCATCGGTGAAGCCGTTGTTTCGCAGCGACATGAAGGAGCAAGGGCGCAAGCTGATGGCAACGCTCGCAGTTGTCGTCAATGGGCTCAGCAATCTCGAAACCATACTGCCGGCGGCGAGCGCGCTCGCGAAACGTCATGTGGGATATGGCGTGAGGCCTGCCGACTACGCGCCCGTCGGAGAAGCACTGCTTTGGACGCTGGAAAAGGGTCTTGGAGCGCAATGGACCCCGGAGCTGGCGGCGGGCTGGGCGGCGGCCTATGGCGTGCTCTCGGAATTCATGATCGGTGAGGCCTACGGGCGTAACGCCGCGACCGGATGAGGCAAAGCAGTGAGTAGCCGCTGCCAGCAACTCGTGGTCGTAGGCAACGGCATGGCGGGGATGCGCGCGGTCGAGGAGCTGTTATCGCGCGCTCCGGACCGCTTCGACATTACCGTCATCGGCGCTGAACCGCACCCGAATTATAACCGTATCCTCCTTTCCTCCGTCCTGTCCGGTGAGAAGACGCTCGACGAAATCGTCATCAATCCACTCAGCTGGTACGAAGAACAGGGGATACGCTTGATAGCGGGCGACCGCGCCACGACTATCGATCAGGCGGCGCGAGAGGTCACGCTCGCCAGTGGAGCCGTCATCCCTTACGACAAACTGCTGTTGGCCACGGGCTCGAAGCCGCTGGCGCCGCCAATCCTGGGCATCGGGTTGCCCAATGTGCGTGCCTTCCGCGAAATTGCCGATGTCGAGGCGATGATCGAAGCCGCGAAGACTAATCAGCGCGCGGTAGTCGTTGGCGGCGGCCTGCTGGGCCTCGAAGCGGCGTGGGGATTAAAACAGCGCGGCATGACGGTCTCTGTCGTCCATCTGATGCCGGCGCTTATGGAGCGCCAGCTCGATACTGCTGCGGCCGAACTCTTGCGCCGCGATCTCGATACCCGCGGCATTGCCTTCTACACCGACAGCCAAACCGAAGAAATCGTTGGCACTGGTTCAGCAGAAGCGGTGCTGCTCGCCGACGGCGGTCGCATCCCTGCCGATCTCGTCGTACTGGCGATCGGCATCCGGCCCAATATCGACTTGGCGCGCACTGCACAGCTCGACGTTAATCGCGGCATCCTCGTCGGCGATGCTATGGCAACGAGCGACCCGAATATCTACGCGGTCGGCGAGTGCATCGAGCATAACGGCCAGGTGTTTGGGCTTGTCGCACCGATTTGGGATCAGGCAAGAGTATGCGGCGCGCAGCTAGCCGGGGATGCTGCCGCTGTCTATGTTCCGCCGCCGGTCTTCACAAGCCTCAAGATAACCGGCATCGATGTCTTCTCGGCCGGGGCACTCGCCGCGACCGATGAGGCCGACGAAGAGATCACGCTGCACGACGCCAAAGGTGGCCTCTACAAAAAGGTAATCCTGCGCGAGAACAGAGTCGTTGGAAGCGTACTCTACGGCAGCGTGAGCGATGGTCCCTGGTACGTGCAACTGATGCACGACAGGACCGACGTGTCGTCAATTCGCGATCATATTGTTTTCGGCCGGCCCTTCGCCGACGAAGCGGCCGCGGCCCTGGCGCAGGCCCATGACGCCTCAGCGCCCGGGACCGTCGCGCGGACACTCAGTGCGGACCAGCAATGGCTGGCGGCGTGATCCGGACAACCTGTCCCTATTGCGGCGTCGGTTGCGGCCTGCGCGTCGCCGCGGACGGCACTCTTTTCGGCGATCAGGATCACCCTGCCAACAAAGGCCGCCTTTGTTCGAAAGGCGCTGCACTCGGCGACACGCTCACGACTGAAGGTAGATTGCTCCATCCACAGATCGGCGGTCGCAATGCAAGTTGGGATGAGGCGCTCGATTGTATCGCGGCAAAGTTCACTCAAACTATCGCCGAGAATGGCCCGGACGCGGTCGCGCTGTATGTATCCGGCCAATTCCTGACGGAGGACTATTACGTCGCGAATAAGCTGATGAAAGGGTTCATCGGCAGTGCAAATATCGACACGAACTCACGGCTGTGCATGGCCTCTTCAGTGGCGGGTCACGTTCGCGCTTTCGGCGAGGACATCGTGCCTGGCTGCTACGAAGATATCGAGGCGGCCGATCTTGCTGTTCTTGTAGGCAGCAATACTGCTTGGTGTCATCCCGTCCTCTATCAGCGTCTCGCCGCCGCCCAGGAAAAGCGCGGGACAAAGGTGGTAGTGATCGATCCGCGCCATACCCCGACCTGCGATATTGCCGGCATTCACCTCGCAATACGCTCCGGCTCCGATGTGGCGGTGTTTGCAGGCTTGCTGGTGCATCTCACAGAAAGCGGAGCCTGCGACGGCGCATGGACGGAGAAGTTCGCGACCGGTTTTGCCGCCGCAGCCCAGACTGCACGGCAATCGGCGCCGTCGCTTGCTGAGGTTGCTGAAATCGCCGGCGTGCCGGCTGCCGATCTGGCTCAATTCTACGACTGGTTCGCAAACACAGAACGCAGCGTGACCCTCTATTCACAAGGGACTAACCAATCTTCTTCCGGGACCGACAAGGTCAACGCGATCATCAATTGTCACTTGGCAACAGGCCGCTTGGGGCGACCTGGCATGGGGCCATTTTCATTGACCGGGCAGCCGAATGCGATGGGCGGCCGGGAGGTCGGCGGACTTGCCAACCAGCTCGCCGCCCATGTGGACTTCGCCACCCTGGCGGATATAGACCGTGTACAGCGTTTCTGGAGATCCCCTCGAATAGCCACCCGGCCCGGCCTGAAGGCGGTCGAAATGTTCGACGCGGCGCTCGACGGCAGGGTCAAGGCGCTTTGGATTCTCAACACTAATCCGGCCGTCAGCATGCCGCGCGCCGGGCGGGTGCGTGCCGCGCTTGGGGCTTGTCCCTTTGTGGCCGTGAGCGATTGCTGGCCAACAGACACCACGGGTTTTGCCGAGGTCGTGCTGCCGGCGGCGGCCTGGGGCGAAAAGGACGGAACGGTCACCAATTCGGAACGATGCATTTCGCGGCAGCGCGCCTTCCGCCGGCCGCCGGGCGAAGCACGGCCGGATTGGTGGATGCTGGCCGAGCTAGGCCGGCGCATGGGCTGGAAGGACGCATTTGCCTATCGCAGCCCGGCCTCGATTTTTCGCGAGCACGCCGCTCTATCGGCCTTTGAGAACGAAGGGTCGGGCCGGCGGATTTTTGATATCGGGGCGCTTTCGGAGTTGAATGTCGAAGAGTACGGCAAATTACCGCCGGTCGTTTGGCCCTTACCGCGGGGCACATTGAAGCCCTGGCCGCGGGTCAGCCGGCTGTTCGGTGACGGCAACGGATTTCCTACTGTCGATGGCCGCGCGCGCTTCTTGCCCACGCCTTACCGTCCGCCAGCCGTGGCAGTCAATGATCAGTGGCCGCTAATCCTCAATACAGGACGGGTGCGCGATCAATGGCATACAATGACACGCACCGGGCGGTTACCGCGGCTCATGGCGCATCAGGGTGAGCCAGCGCTTGACGTCCATCCGGCAGACGCGGCGCGGCTGCACCTCAATGATGGTGACCTTGCGCAGGCCGAAAGCCCGCACGGTGCAACAGTGTTGCCGGTCCGGTTGTCGGACGCCCTCCGCGAGGGCGAGGTTTTCGCACCGATTCACTGGACCGACCAGTTTACGTCAGCCGGCCCGATCGGCGGGATTGTGGGTGCGGCAACCGATCCCATATCGGGACAGCCCGAATTGAAGGCGACACCGGTGCGTGTCACGGCGCTTGTACCACGATGGCACGGCCTGCTGTTGCGAGGCTCCGGGCAAGTACCACAAGGCCCCTATTATTGGGGACGGGTACCGCTCGAAAGAGGGCATGCGTTCACGCTTATCGGTTGGGAGTCCTTGCCTAGCGGCCGCGGCACCGAATTGTGGATTTCAGCGCTCGTCAATGCGCCACCAGCGGCGGAATTGGTGATTTATGCCGATCCGGCCCGCGGGACGTTTCGCTATGCCAGCATCGTCGGAAGACGCTTGGATGCATGCCTTTTTATTGCGCGTGATAAATCTTCGGTGCCATCGCGAGACTCCCTGGCGGCGTTGCTTGGTGCGCGGATCGATCCCGAAGCGCGGGCATTTGTGCTCGCTGGGAACCCCGCCGTTGGCGCGGCGCAGGATGCCGCCGGCCAAACGATCTGTACGTGTTTTGGGGTCGGCTTACAGACATTGCAGCGCACGATCGTAAGCCGCCGGCTTACCACCGTTGCAGAGATCGGCGCCAATTTGCGCGCCGGAACCAATTGCGGGTCCTGCATTCCGGAGATCAAAGCCATTCTGGGACGCACTCAAATGAAGGGGTGAGATGCCGGACTGAAATACTAGCTGTTTTGTCCCAACATGCGCTGGATAGTATTGTCCTGCCTCTGTCCGGTTAACGCGCTATTCGGCTGGAACCGAGACTTGCTTGCCGATCCGCTTTCCAAACTTAAATTTGCCGAGCCATTCTTGAAACTCGTCAAGGTAAAGATAGACGACGGGCGTTGTATAAAGCGTAAGGAGTTGGGAGACCAAGAGCCCTCCCACTATCGCATAGCCCAGCGGCTGGCGGATTTCGGAGCCTACGCCGGTGCCAACCATTAGCGGTACGGCGCCTAAAAGCGCCGCCATCGTGGTCATCAGGATCGGCCGGAAGCGCAGGATACAGGCTTGGTAGATCGCCTGTTCCGGGGTCATCCCCTGGTGCTCCGCCTGCATGGCGAAGTCGACCAGCATGATCGCGTTCTTCTTGACGATGCCGATAAGCAGGAGGATGCCGATTATAGCGATAACAGTAAGATCGAAACCAAACGCCATCAGCATCAGCAAAGCACCAACGCCAGCGGCGGGTAAGGTGGAGAGGATTGTGATGGGGTGGATGGCGCTCTCGTAGAGGACGCCTAGAATAATATAGATCACGAAAACAGCCGCAGCGATCAGGATAGGTTCGCTGCTCAGCGCGGCCGTGAATGCTTGGGCATTGCCTTGGAAAGTTGCAGCGAGCGAGAGGGGTTTGCCGAGCTGCCGATCCAGCTCGTGTACAGCGTTGACTGCTTGGCCGATCGAGGCGCCGGGCTTCAGATTGAAGGAAATCGTCACCGAGGGGAATTGCCCCTGATGATTGATCTGGATCGGAGCAACCTTGGTCGCTGTCCTGACCAGGGTGCGAAGAGGAACCTGCTGTCCGATGGATGACGTGACGTAAATGTCGTTCAGGGCTTCCGGCCCAAATTGATATTTTCGCAGGACTTCAAGCACCACGTGATACTGATTTTGCGGTGTATATATGTTTGAGACTATACGTTGGCCGAACGCATTGTTAAGGGCGTTGTCAATCGCAGCCGCTGTTATGCCATAGGTGGAGGCAACATTTCGGTCAATCGTGATATCGAGCAGAGGGCCCGCATTCTGCTGGTCGCTCGAGACGCCGGTGGCGAAAGGGAGGCTCCGTATCTTGTCAAGGTAAAGCCCCGCCCAAAGATTGAGCTCACCGGCATTGGCATCGGTCAGCGTAAACTGATATTGGGATGTCGAAACGCGCGCCCCAATCGTGATATCTTGCATCGACTGCAAGTAGAGGGTGATGCCCTGAATCCTGGCGAGCTTTGGCTGTAGCCGGCGGATGACCTCATCGGCGCTCGCGTTTCTCTGCGATTGCGGCTTCAAAGCAATGAACATGCGGCCTTGATTCAGTGTCGGCGTCAAAGCGCTGGCGCCGATCTGCGATCCAATCGACGCAACGGCAGGATCCTGGAGTATGACATCCACAAGCGCTTGCGAGCGTTGCGCCATAGCGGGGAAGGAGATGTCTTCGCCGACCTGGCTGATACCCTGGATCATTCCGGTATCTTGCTGAGGAAAGAAGCCTTTTGGAATGACCCAGAAAAGGTAGCCTGTCAGCGCGATGGTGGCGAAGAGAGACATGAGCGTAATGAAGCGATGCCGCAGCACGACCTTGAGGCCCATCTCGTAAAGATGAAGCAGCCCGTTGAAGCCGCGCTCGAGAAGGTTGTAAAGAAATCCGTGTTCGTTGCCCTCCGGCCTAAGGAGCCGAGCCGATAGCATCGGTGTCAGCGTCAGCGAGATGAGAAGAGACAGGACAAGCGCCACGCTGACCGCAACCGCAAATTCGCGGAAGAGCATTCCGACATAGCCGCTCATGAGGAATAAAGGGATGAACACGGCAATGAGCGACAGCGTAATCGATACAATCGTGAAGCCGATCTCGCCCGCCCCCTTCAGTGCCGCCTGATAAGGGGTCGCGCCTTCTTCAAGATGACGATAGATATTTTCGATGACGACGACGGCGTCATCGACGGCGAAGCCAACTGCAATGGTCAAGGCCATCAAGGATAGATTATCGAGTGAATAGCCGAGCTCGTAAAGCACCGCGAATGTGCCGATAATTGAAAGTGGCACCGTGATGCCCGGAATTATGGTTGCCCACAAATTACGCAAAAACAGCAAGATGACCATGATCACCAACCCAATGGTGATCATAAGCGTTGTTTGAACGTCCGCTACCGATGCGCGGATCGTAAGCGTGCGGTCGCTTAGCACCTGCACCTTGATCGCCGAAGGTATCGACGCTTCGAGCACGGGGAGCATCGCCTTCACCCGATCAACAGTATCGATGACGTTGGCGCCAGGCTCGCCCTGCACGGCGAGGATAATGGCAGGCTGCTTGTTAGCCCAGCCAGCCAGCAGGTCGTTTACCGGGCCAGTGATCGCTCTCCCAACATCGCGCACGTGCACAGGCCCCCCGTTCCGATAAGCGAGCACCATGTTGTTGTAGGGCTCAGGTTCTATCAGCTGATCATTCGTATTCAGCGTGTAGGTTACCCGCGGACTGTTTAGTGTGCCTTTCGGAAGGTCGACATTTTGCTGGCTTAGAACAGTACGGACGTCCTCAAGGCCGATCTGGCGGTTGGCGAGGGCTACGGGATCAACCTGAACGCGGACTGCGGGCTGCTGCTGTCCGCCAATTCCTACCAGGCCAACTCCCTGTACTTGCGAAATCTTTTGCAGAAAGATTGTTTCTGCATACGCGTCAACCGTCGTGATCGGAAGTGTGTCCGAGGACAAAGCAAGAACAAGGATTGGAGCTGCCGCCGGGTTGACCTTCCGGATTGTGGGTGGATAGGGCATCCGCGGCGGCAGCTGAGCACTCGCCGCGTTGATGGCCGAAAGAGTGTCTGCCTCGGCGCTGTCGACTGTGCGGCTCAAGTCGAACTGCAACGTGATATTGACGAACCCAAGCGCGCTCGATGACGTCATCTGGGTGAGGCCCGGAATTTCGCCGAACTGAGTCTCAAGAGGCGTCGTAACCGAGAACGCCACCGTTTGCGGGCTAGCCCCGGGGAGTTGGGCGGTAACCTGCAAGGTCGGATAATTCACGTTCGGCAGCGACGCCACGGGTAGGAGGCGGTAGCTGACGAGACCGCCGGCGAATAGTCCGACCATTAAAAGCACGGTTGCAATAGGCCGCGCTATGAAGGGGGCCGAAAGGTTCATGGAATTTGCATTTGCTGTTGGGTCTGTGCGGTAGCCTCCTGGGCGGCCTTACCATGCAGGAGCGTGACATGGTCGCCAGGGCGCAACCGGTATTGCCCATCGACCACGACCTGGTCATTTGCAGCCAGTCCAGAATCAACGAGGGCCTGGCCGTTGCTGATCTGCGCTACCTTGATCGGCTGTATTTCCGCGACGCCGCCTGGTTTTACAACGTAAGCATAGCTGCCATTGGGTCCCTGCTGAACCGCGGAAGCCGCTACAGTCAATGCATTCATGGCGGGTATCCAGCAGGAGCCATGCGTTGTGACCAGCAGACCTGGCCAGAGCCGGTGATCCTTGTTGGGGAAATTTGCCTTGATTTGCAGCGTGCCCGTCGTCTGATTGATTTGGTTGTTCACAAGTAGAAACTGGCCCTCGGCGAGCTTCGTCTTATTGTCCTGGCTGTAGGCGAGGACGGTAATCGGTCCTTTCGCCAGCCGCTCTTGAATTTGCGGGAGATCGTTTTGCGGCAGCGTGAAAATCACTGAGATGGGCTCGATCTGGGTGACGGTTACTAGCCCATTTACGTCTATTGGGTAGATGATGTTGCCGATATCGATCTGGAGAATGCCGGTCACTCCATCAATGGGCGAGGTGAGCCGGGTATAGGATAGCTGGATCTCGGCAGCCTGGATCTGCGCATCAATCGACTGCACCGCGGCTTCCAGCTCAGCAACCTGAGCTTGTTGAGTTTCGAGCAGTTGCGAGGAGGCGTAACCCTGTTTCTCAAGCGGAGTGTACCGGCCGAGGTTGGCTCTCGCGTTCTTGAGTTGAGCTTCATCGCGTTTTTTGTTGGCGATGAATTGGGCGATCAGAGCCTCGTATGGGCGGGGGTCGATCTCAGCCAGCAGGTCCCCCTTCTTGACGGATTGCCCTTCTTTGAAGTTGATTTTAACCAGCTGACCAGTAATCTGGCTGCGAACAACAGCCGTGTTGTATGCGAAGACAGTCCCGATGCCCTGCAAATAAATGGGCACGTCGCTGCTTTTGACCTGCTGCGCAACGACAGGCACGGAAGGCGGAAATGCAGGCGGGGGCGCTTGGACTGTCGCGTTCTTCATATAGAACCATGCGCCACCTGCAGCTACGATGGCGAGACCCGCAAACACTAGAATTTTACGTTGCATCTGAGACCGTCA
>JBAUNL010000619.1:0-2395 GCA_049579205.1 Rhodomicrobium sp.
CTTGTCCGTTCGCTTCATCACGAGGTTCGACTGAGTCCGGTTCCGGAGGTGTAGCTGCCTACATATGCTCCAAACGAGAGCGTCGAGTTCTCGCGACTGTGCTTGGTGGCTGGCGCCGTCGAGATCGTACGTCGATATCAAACCATCAGCCCGGCCAGACGGATTGGAGTTTTTTTGGTGGTGCTCGTGATCTGCATCTAACGGATGGTACCCGCACGAGCCAGGTCCTCCGCCCTACCCCCTTCCCCCTCGACGGGGGAATCCGCTATGACAGCTGAGCCCACCTTTTTCTCCTGGATCTGCATCGCCGCAAGCTTCATCTTCTATCTCCGTAATGAGTCCTGAACTCAGTCGCGTGCAACCCCGCATTATCGGCTCTCGCCTGCCCTCGGGGGCCTAAACATGAAAACTGAAAAAGGGAGTCTTGAATATGAAAATTCAAAAATACATGCTTGCTTTCGCAACATTACCCCTCTTTTTCCTGGGTGTTGATCAGGCGCTTTCGCAAGCGCAGACCCAGCAGGATAATAGCGCTGCGGTCACGCGGCCAGACACACCTTCCCGTAGAATGCGGATACCGTTTCCGCCGCTCACAGGAGGCTGCCATCACTTGGTGGGAAGCGAGTGGCAGGATATTCCCTGCGCGACGCCAGAACAGATGAAAAAACGCCCTGCGCTTACTCCTATTCGCGTGCCAAGCATCTTGGCAACTGCCCCGGCACCGGGACAGCCGCCTGCTACCCCTATTGTCTGGGGATCGGTCACCGTTCAAATCCATTCCGACCCGGTCTTGGCTACTGAAGTCGATACTATGCTCGGGCCGAACGCCTTCTCTATACAAGCCAACACCGACTTTTTCCCCTGTACGAAATGTTCGGCTGGCTCTCCCCTCCCGGTCAGCCAAGCGGGGGATTTCGGGTTCGTGCAATTCGGCGTGCAAGTCCGGCCGGCAGACGTGGCCGCAGGCTCATACACCACACTTTGTATTGAGCAATGGGATAAAGACGCCAATCAGAACGCCAAGACTCATTTAGATAACTGTTCCATGGACCTGAGACTCAGTGCTCCCGGCGTTCGCGGCGTGCTTACGGGCAAGAACGCGTTTATCGGTGCGGCCGAGGTAATCGGTTATTACCAATGTCCAAAAGAGACTGGTGGTTTTCTAGCCCCGATGTGCCTGCATCTCGTGGCTTACCTGCCCTGGGCGGGCGGCTGGTTTTCCGTGGACGCGCCGGACTTATTCGGGTTGGGCCCTGCAAATTGGGGTAATCTGAACGGGACCATTTACGGCTATGGCAACGGCTCAGACGCGAAATTCACCAACGTGGAAATTGAGACGATCCTGCGCGCTTATACCTGCACTTTGGGACCGGATGCCACAGGCTATTTCGCCGTGCCATGCCTTTTTGGCCAATTCGCAGTCAATTTCACCGAGCGCCCGAACTACACGGTCGAAGGAAACAACTTGAGGATTAGCAGCGGACCCACATCCAACTCCCAGGGACCCGAAGGCTGGCTTTCCTACAGAGCGTCCCAGCCTTAGCGCATCGGTCGGCCCTAGAAGGCAGAGCTGCATTTCGGCTATGTGGATGAATATGAATGATTAGGAGCCGGTGCGCCGATGGCCCGGCTATGCCCTGTTATCCAGGCTCCTTCGATGCCGGCGCAGTATGCAAGACGTCCTGCGTGACCGTAGTGTCTGAAGGCAGTCAATTCTCTGTTAAGAGCGTCATGAGCCCGTTGATGGCGATGGTGGTGCGACAAGCTTAATGGCAGCCCGGCGTTTAATCGTTCGGCCCACTCCAGCTTTACCCCGAACAAGAGACCTTCCCGGTGTTGACCCAAATGTCGGGAAACGGCCTTCATGAGACGAAAGCGAGGTTCGTCGCGAGTGCACCGTGAAGCAGTTACTTATTTAGGTACGCCAATCTCTGCTCGGGGTCGAAAGCGGTAAGTCTCATTTGGAGCATATATAGGCGGCTACACCTCCGGAACCGGACTCGTTACCGAAAGCACATGCTTCGCAGATTGGTAAGTCCTGTCCGCTTAATTAGATACTTGGGCGGCGCGCTGTTGACCCTAACGAGACATTTCCTGCCAGGAAGGCGATGAGACCGCCCCGGGTGGACAGGCGACATGGGGACGTTTTGTGATCGTTCACTCCGCTTACGACCCGTTTGCGGATGCGGCTACAACTCACTAGAGTGCCGCCCTTTTCGAGCAGTCACGTTGATCGGGCTGGCTTCGGGTTATCATCTGATCCTTAGGCATCTTCCTCCAGCGGTTCGAAATGCGGATGGAACCAAAGCTGTGCGATGAGCGTCGGCACTACGGCGCTGCCGATCACCGCCGTCACCAGGATTGTGTATTGTTCCTGGTCGATGATGTGATTGGT
>JBAUNL010000620.1:0-4873 GCA_049579205.1 Rhodomicrobium sp.
GCCGCGACCGAGCTTTCGGACAAGATCATGGCCCCGATTTCAAGCCTGTCGCGCGGCTACCGGCAGCGCGTGGGCGTTGCCCAGGCCATTCTGCATAACCCCAAGATTGTCATCCTCGACGAGCCCACGAACGGCCTTGATCCCTCGCAGATCAAGCAGATGCGGGGTCTGATCAACCGGCTCGCGCAGAGCGCTACCGTAATGATCTCAACGCACATTCTGCAGGAAGTGGCCGCTGTCTGCGGCCGCGTCATCATCATCAATCGAGGCAAAGTGGCACTAGACTCTGCAATCGGCGATCTGGGCACCGGTGGCCGCCTTCGGCTCGTCACGAACGGAAAGCCGGATGCGGTCCGGCCAATTATCGCCGCCCTGGATCTGGTCAAAGCCGTGGAACCGCTCTCCTCGGAAGGGGAAGTCAATACCTATGGGTTGGCACTCAACGGTCACGGCGCCGGACAGGTTGCGCCCCGTGTGGCTCGCGCCATCAACGAGAATGGCTTCGACTTGATTGCCCTCTATCCGGAGCAGCGCGACCTCGAAACTGTCTTTGCCGAGATTACCCGCGGCGCGGAAGCGCAAGAGGTGGCCCATGTCTGACGTATTTCGTAAACTTCCGATCGATAAAGTCCGCCAAATGCTGCCGCCGCCGGATGCATTCCGCATGACTCATGCGCTGCAGATCGCGCGAAAAGAGCTTTCCGCCTACTTCGCCTCGCCTGCGGCGTTCATATTCATCGGCGTTTTCCTGGCCGCATTGCTTTTCATCTTCTTCTGGGTGGATCGCTTTTTCGCCCGCAACATCGCGGATGTCCGTCCGCTCTTCGAATGGATGCCGATCCTGCTGATCTTCCTAGCCGCCGCCATGACCATGCGGATGTGGAGCGAGGAGCGCAGGTCCGGCACGCTCGAATTTCTGATGACCGCACCGGTGAAGCCGGTGGAACTGGTCATTGGCAAATTCCTGGCCTGCCTTGCTCTCGTGGGAATTACGCTCGCCCTGACATTGCCGATTCCGATTACAGTCTCGATCCTTGGCCCGCTTGATTGGGGCCCTGTTTTCGGCGGCTATATCGCGACGCTTGCGCTGGCCTCGGCCTACATTTCGATCGGGCTCTTCGTTAGTTCGCGCACCGACAATCAGATCGTCAGCCTCATCGTCACCGCGCTGATCTGCGCAGCATTTTATGTCTTGGGCTCGGACTCGCTGACTTCGCTGTTTGGAAATAGCGGAAGCGAGTTCCTGCGCGATTTCGGCAGCGGGTCGCGTTTCGATTCCATTGCCCGCGGCGTCATCGATCTACGCGACATCTACTACTACATCAGCATCTTCGCTGTCTTTCTCATCCTCAATCTCTATTCGCTCGAAAGCCTGAGATGGTCTGCCCAAGGCCGGGACCAGAAGCACTTTCAATGGCGCGTTATCGCGGCTCTCGCGGCCGCCAATTTCGTAGCCGGGAATTTGTGGCTCGGACAGCTGACCTGGGCACGGGCGGATCTTACTTCAGGAAGCATTTATTCGATCTCCGGCGAGACCAAGTCCTATCTGCGCCAGCTTCAGGAGCCGCTTCTCATCCGTGGGTATTTCAGCGCGCAAACCCACCCGCTGCTTGCGCCACTGGTGCCTCGCTTGCGCGATCTCTTGAAGGAATATGAGATTGCCGGCGGCGGGCGTGTGCGTGTTGAGTTTGTAGATCCGCAGAAGGATTCGGGCATCGAATCGGAAGCGAACAGCCAATACAATATCAAGCCGGTGCCCTTCCAGACCGAAAACAAGTATTCGGCGTCAGTTACGAATTCCTACTTCGACATTCTAGTCAAATATGGCGGCGAGTTTCAGACGCTGGGTTACAAGGACCTGATCGAGGTCAAGCAATCAGGTGAAACTGGCCTAAACGTCAACCTACGCGATCCGGAATTCGAGATCACGCGCGCAATCAAGAAAGTGTTGGACAGCTATCGCGGCGGCGGCGACGTCTTCAGCAGCATCACCGCGCCGGTTCAGCTTGAAGCCTATATTTCAGCCGACGACAAGCTCCTCGACCCTCTCCCGAAGCTCAAGGCCGATCTGCAGGACTTGATCGCGTCTTATACCAAGAGCAGTGGGGGCAAGTTCTCCGCGAAGTTCGCCGATCCGGATAAAGGGGGCGAGCCAATGGCCCAGCAGCTCGACCGGGCGTATGGACTTCATCCCCTCGCCGTTGGGCTGCTTAATCCGAAGCAGTTCTGGTTCTCTCTTGTTTTGAAGAGCGGAGACAAAGTTCAGGAAGTTTCACTGCCGCAATCCTTGGACAAGGCCGGGCTGAAACAGAACATCGAGGCCGAGCTCAAACGCCTCCGGCCGGGTGCCCTGCGCACGGTTGCTCTATACACGCCGCCTTCCACTCCGCCGATGCCGCAATTCGGCATTCAGGGCGGGGGAGGGCCCGCCTTCCAGCTCCTGGAAGGGAAACTTAAGGAAAACGCCAGCGTCGAGCCTGGTGCGCTTGCGACCGGCAGGGTGCCGGAGCAGTCCGACATCCTCTTTGTAGCCTCACCAGAAAAGCTCGATCAGAAGCAGGTCTTTGCCATCGATCAGTTTCTGATGAAGGGCGGGACGGTCGTGATTGCGGCATCACCCTACAAGGTGTCCCTGCAGGGTGATGTGCTGGCTCAAAAATCGCCAACCGGGCTTGAGGATTGGCTCAAGTTCCAGGGACTGAGCCTTGAGGACGGCATGGTGCTCGACCAGCAGAATGCTCCCTTGCCCATCCCGGTCGAGCGTCAAGTTGGCGGAATACCGATTAGGCAGATCCAGCTTCTCGATTATCCCTATTTCGCGGATGTTCGGCAGGACGGACTCGCGCAGGGCGAAGCGCCCACGCTTGGGCTGCGTCAGCTGACCCTGACCTGGGCTTCACCGATTCAGATAGATCAGGAAAAGACGAAGGGCATGAAGGTTGTCCCGCTGATCGAAAGCTCACGCAAGTCCTGGGTCTCGACCTCAGGCAATGTCGTTCCCGATTTCGATAAGTATCCCGATCTCGGTTTTGAGGAGAGCCGGAAGAAGGGCCGGCAAATTCTCGGTGCCATGGCTGAGGGCCGTTTCAAGTCATACTTTGCGGGCAAACCCTCGCCGCTGGCGAGAGACGTGAAGCCGGAAATATCGAAGCCCAAGGGGGCCGGCGACGAAGCGGCCAGCAAAGAGAAGACGGAACCGGAGAAACCCTCGATTACGGGTGTGATCGAGCATTCTCCGGAGACTGCCCGCATCATCCTGATCGGGTCTGGCAGCTTCCTCTCCGACGACATGCTATCCTTGGCGTCCCAGATTGATCGCACGCAATACCTTGCTCCTGTTAATTTCGCCCAGAACGTCATGGACTGGTCGCTCGAGGACCGCGGGCTGCTGGCTCTTCGGGCGCGCGGCGGCCTCTTTTCGCGGACGCTGGCGCCTGTGAAGGCAGGTCAGCAAATGATGTGGGAATATCTCAACTACGGCTTGGCTCTGCTGGGGCTGGGGATCGTGTACTTTGTTCGCCGCCGCTGGCGGGAAGCCTCTAATCGCAGATATCTGCAAATGCTCGGCACGGGGAGCGCCTGATGACCAAAAATCGGCGTACTGTTACTTTGGCAGGCATACTGGGCGGGCAGCTCGTTCTCGCCTCTCTGCTCTGGCTGTCAGGCTCGGATCACGGTTCTTATGCCGCGAAGGAGCCTCTCCTTGCGTTCGACTCCACGAAAGTGGACGGCATCGAACTCGACGAGAACGCCACGAACTCCGTCGCACTCAAAAAGCAGGATGGAAAGTGGATCATCCCATCCATGGCTGGCTTCCCAGCGGACAGCGCTAAGGTTGACGGTCTCCTTTCGAAGCTGGCCGCGCTTAAAAAAGGCTGGCCGGCCGGGACCACTTCCGAGGCGGAGAAACGCTTCAAGGTCACCGATGATCTGCATGAGCGCCGTATTATCCTGAAAAGCGGGGCCAAGACAGCCGCCGAACTGCTCCTCGGCACATCTCCCACCTTCCGCCAGACCAATGCGCGCAATGCGAATGAGTCTAAGATTTATAGCGTAGCCTTCGCCACTTACGATGCCGGAACGCGCGGGGAAGATTGGATGGACCGGAGCAGCGTCGATACCCAGCAAGATCTGATTGCAAGCATCTCTGTCAACGGCGTCACCATTGAGCGGAAGGATGCCAACTTCATCATTCCGGGTCTCGCTAAGGGTGAAAAGCCAAACGAAACGGCGATCTGGAAGCTAGTGGGGGCCGTCACCCGTCCCGCTTTCGACGCGGTTCAGGGCAAGGGCGAAGAAGCGCTCGCCAAGGTGAAGAACCCCGACATCGACGTGACGCTCAAGCGGAAGAGCGGACCTGATGTAATTCTCAGGTTCAAGCAGGAAGCAGAAGGCGGCGCTTATCTCTTCACGAGATCGAACAATGACTTTCTGTTCCGGGTGGCCGAAGTGAGCATCGAGCCAATCGTGAAGGCAAAGCGCGAGGAGCTTGTGCTGGCCCCGAAGCCGGAGGACGGGGCGGAGGCCTCCTCCTCGCAAGGCGAGGTACCGCAACCCCCGAAGACCGGCGGCTGAAACCCAATCTCCCTTTGCGCTCGGGGAGAGGACCGCGGGGGGGTCGAGCCATTCAGGCGGACTCAGCATGAATGACTTTGCCGCGCCAATAAATCCCGCTGCTTATAAGAGCACCACCTGTGATCAAAATCGCGGCGACCGCGAGCTTCATGCTGAATGGACTTAACCCGGCCGCCATCAAAACCGCAGTCGAAAGCAGCGGCGCGAAATAGGCCGAAATACCCAAGATGCGTAAGTCGCCGTGCTTGCAGCCATAGTCCCAGACATAGAAGGCCACGCCAAGGGGCCCGATACCGAG
>JBAUNL010000621.1:0-1623 GCA_049579205.1 Rhodomicrobium sp.
ACAATTGACCCGCAATCCGCGCGGGAGATTTGCAATAACTTAAAATGGCTTGCAGGACGCGATGCACCACACCTGTTCGGCGACAAAGCCTCTCTCGAAGTCACCGGCAAGGATGGCAAGGATTTCATTTCTGAATATCCAACCGACCATCTCGAGTTGGCCCGCTTCATGGGCATGATTCTCGACAAGGGGCGCCGGCAGTTGGAAGCAAACGCAGATATTCCTGCGCTTCCGAATGGAGTCGCCAAATGATGCAGCCAGCGAGCGAGCGATTTAGCACAACACTTTTTGCGGTTCCCTTCGCCGATGTGACCATAAGCAGCACGGCGTCTGCCTGGGATCTCGTCACCCTTACCGCTCCATCTTCTGGCCGTGTGGAAATCCGCGAAATCCGCCTCGGCCAGAAGAGCACGAACACCGCCAATAACCAGCAGGTTGATGTCCAGATGTTCACCGGCACGGTATCGAGCAGCCTTGGCGGTGCGGCGATTACGCCCGTGAATTTCAAGCGCTGGCCTGCCGCGCCGGTCGCGGGAACTGCGGCTGTGGGGCCAAGCTCTGCCGCCGCGTCAACTACCGGTGCCACGCTCGCTTACGCGGACACGACAGACTATTCAGGGCAACAACGAGCTGAGGGTATGTCGCCCGCCTCTTTCCAGGGCGCGCGCCTCGTCGGGCAAAGCGCTTCACCATAGGTCGGCCGAAACGTGGGCCCCTCATAACGCTTGATCCGGTTCGATTGCTCGCCGACGAGCGCTTCGTAAGCCTTTTTCGCCTCAAGAAGAGACGCCTTGATGTCCTCCGCGCGGTCCATGTTTGATCGCCGTTCCCATGCGTCGAGCGCCGGGTGCCATTCATGTTTCGAGAAAACGCTACCGCCACGTTGCGGAAACATCATCGGTTTTTTTCGAGAAGGTGCAGGCAAAATAAACGATCCCGAGCGCGACGAACCACAGCCCTGGGGCCCCGGCAATACGCTCATCGCACTCATTATTGCCCGGTCCAATTTCCTGGCATCACGGCGACGGCTAAAATAACATTTGGAATGCGGCCGCTTTTGGGGCGGGCAATTGGGGCGAGACCGATGTTAGGCCAAGAGATTCTAAACTGGCCAGAAGCGAAGTCCGGCTGTGATATCCGCGCACTCACGCACCACTTGATCGCCAAATTCAATAGACCCCTGGCGGTTGCAGAGGTTGAAGACGCCCTCAATTGCCTCGCAGCGCGGGAGCTGGTTAAGCGCGACGGTGAAATGGTCCGAAAGCCACAGATCGAGTCAAGCTAGATACCGACGGTGAAGACGAGGCCAGGCAAGTAATTTACTGGCGACGCGAAGATTAGCGGCGAGAGTCCGGTTTCTACTCAATATGGCTATCTCGCCTTAATCAGCAGCGAGGGCCAGATTGGGTCAATACCGCGGATTTTGTGAGCAAATTCTACACGCCCGCTTATCCTTTCCTAGCGGAAGGAATTGTTGCAACTGCGAAAACAGGCGGTCAGGTAGAGTCGAGGATGGGCGCGGTAGCTTGGGGCCTATGGCCATCACCCCGTTTCCCATCCCCGCTCATCGAACTGGACGTGCCGATCTCCGGCATCCAGCTCTCCGGCTGGCTTCACCACGAG
>JBAUNL010000622.1:0-5124 GCA_049579205.1 Rhodomicrobium sp.
AAACGGGCATTGCCAAACTTCGAAAGCTTGGTTTGTCCTCGGAACTGGCCGGACTGGTGGGTTGCAAGATCAAGACCGCAAAATTTCAGGAACTGCCGATGGTGCCGGAAACGCCGAAGGTCTCCGGCTTCGGCCAGAATGGTCATCGCTGTGATTGGCCCTATTCCTGGACCCTGGCGCAGCCGCTGATAATCCTCGGTGTTCGCCAGGGCAGTGTGAGCTTGCCTCTCGATTGCGTCACGCTGGCGGATAAGGCTTCGGCCTTCGGTCAAAACCATCTTGAACATGGAAAGCGCAGCGCTGTCCGCAGGTACCGGCAACCCTATAGATGATTGAGCCGTCTCATAAATGTCTGCCAAGAGCCGAGCCTTCGAGACCTTCCGGCCCACGACGTCCCAAGCTTCCTCGATAAATGCTTCTTTCGCATATTGGCTTTCAAGCAGGCGATAGGCTAGAGGCCGGTGATAGTTCCCGGTCGCCTCGAAACCGATGGTCACCGGCAAACCGAGGTCTCTCAGGAGGTTGACGAAACGGTCATGCTCTGCTCGCGAATTAAGGACTGTGAGCCGTCTGCGGCGGCTTTTACCAGGTAACTCGATGAGCACGTCATTCCGAAGCTTCGAGACATCGATCGCTACCAAAACGGTGTCCTTCGGCATACACTGGAGAAAGGTCATGGTTGGGCCCTCAAAAGCGTTGATTCGACACCTTCACTTTAGAGATTTGCTGCCTGGCCCTGACCGCCTGCTTGAGCTTGATCCTCCGCAAGCGATCAGGGCCTCCGTCGAGTGGTTCCCAATGTGCTACGGCACGGAACTGACCTCGAACGCGATCCTTTCTTGGCAGGAGGAGCACAAGGTCGAATGGCACTACATCGCGCCCGGCAAGCCAATGCAGAATGGCTTCTCAGAGAGCTTTAACGGACGTTTCCGGGATGAATGCCTGAACGAGCACTTGTTCCGGAGTCTGACAGAGGCCCGCCAGATCATCGAAAGCTGGCGTCTCGACTACAACACCGGACGTCCTCACACGAGCCTCGACGGGCTCACACCAACCGAGTTTGCAACCCGCCCCATGAAGGGGCATAACTGATCAGCTCCCCAAAAACTCCCTCGTTTTTAATTAGAGTTTTCCCGGTCTTTTTAACGGGGCTGGATGGGATCGGGAGCGATGAAGGCATCGAAGTTTTCGGATGCGCAGAAGGCGTTTATCATCAAGCAGGGAGAGGATGGGACGCCGGTTGCGGACATCTGCCGGAAGGCGGGGATCAGCCAAGCGACCTTCTTCAACTGGAAGAAGAAATATGCAGGCATGTTGCCGTCAGAGATGAGGCGGTTACGTGAGCTTGAGACGGAGAATTCGCGGTTGAAGAAGATTGTGGCCGATCTGTCCCTCGACAAAGAGATGCTGCAGGACGTGATCAAGCGAAAGCTTTAAAGCCTGATCGCAAGCGCGAGCTGGTGGACGGGATGCGTTGCGATTGGCAGGTCTCGATCCGGCGTGCGTGTTCTACGCTGCGGTTCGATCCCAAGAGCTATCGCTACAAAACCCGGCGCCCCGATCAGGCTTTACTGAAGAGCCGCATTAAAGAGGTTTGCGAGACGCGGGTGCGCTATGGCTACCGGCGTGTGCATGTGACGCTGAGGCGTGAAGGCTTTAGGCTCAACCATAAAAAGACTTTACGCATTTACAAGGAGTTAGGCTTGCAGTTACGGAACAAAACGCCAAAACGGCGCGTGACAGCGAAGCTGCGGGAGGACCGGACGGCGGCGAGCCGGCCGCATGAAACCTGGGCCATGGACTTTGTTCACGATCAGCTGGCGACGGGCAGGAAAGTCCGGATCCTGACGGTGGTGGATATTTTCTCGCGCTTCTCGCCTGTGCTTGATCCGCGGTTTAGTTATCGGGGGGAAGATGTCGTGGCCACGCTCGAACGGGTTTGCAGCGCCGTTGGCTATCCGAAGACCATCCGGGTAGATCAGGGCTCGGAGTTCGTCTCGCGGGATCTTGATCTCTGGGCTTATCAGAAGGGCGTCACGCTCGACTTCTCTAGGCCCGGCAAGCCCACCGATAACGCGTTTATCGAGGCTTTCAACGGACGGCTCCGCCAGGAATGCCTGAACACGCATTGGTTCTTGACGCTGGACGATGCACGGGAGAAGCTTGAGGCGTGGCGCAGAGACTATAACGAAGTCAGGCCACATGGTGCGATCGGTAACAAGCCGCCGATGGCGCTCATGAATTGCGATCAGGCAGGCAGTCTGCCATCGCAATGAAGCCGGAAAACTCTAATTTCCGGCGAGGGTAAGTTGGGGAGCGCTTCACTGGTGAGCGGACCCTAACTTAAGATCGAGGGCATTTATGGGGAGCAGGTCACAGAGCAACCGCTAACTCACGAAAGTTTGACTTTAGATCAACGTCGCGTTTGTTTGTTTGATACTTGCGTCTTGGCGCCACAAAAATGATAACATCCCTCCCGCGCGCTGGGAGGTATGCACGCGTCACCTCGGCCTTTGGCCTGAGGTCTTGGACAAGATCGAGAAGAACGGGAAAAGTTACTCCAAATAACTAAGATACGCTGCGACGGCTGCAATTTGGGCATCGCTCAAACTGTGTGCCATCGGTTTCATGATGGCCGCTGATTTATCCGGGAGTGTCGGGTCCTTACCGCGCTCTTTCTCCCAGTTTGTCAGTTTCTTGATAACGTAATCATTGAGCTGACCTGCTAAGCGGGGAAATTCTCCATTACCTTTGGCCTCTGCTCCATGGCAAGACCTGCATGCGGCTACATTGGCTGCAGGAATTCCCTCTTTATAGATTTTTTCGCCGGTAGCCACAGACTCGGTGGGAGCACCGCCGAGGGGCTTAGGATTCAGACCGCGAAAATAGGTAGCTAGAGCAGTCATCTCCGCAGGGCTCATATCATGAACAACAAAAGACATGGCGTTATTCTGCCGCCTATGCACGATGAAGTTCTGTAATTGGTGCTCTGTATACTTAATCTGCTGCCCCGCAATGCGTGGTATTGGGTTAGCGCCACGAGCACCTTCTGCGGAGGTTCCATGGCAGGTTTGGCAATATTCGATTTTACTCTGAAGGGCTTCCTTCGAGTAGGGCGGACGCTTCGAAGGCAAGTCATCGGCCCACGCGACGCAACCGGAAAAAACCGCTAGCAGTGTTGCTTGCAACACAAATTGTAACCTGGTGACTTTCATAACCCAGCCTCCGGTAAAATCTGCTGGCTGTGCAGGTCTCGTTTCCCCTGAGCTATACACAACCTCGGCCATTAGCAACAGGCATTTGTATAGTCGCGGCTTTTTGCCCCCCATCCGGACGGCCCGTGAGGTGCCCGCGCCCGCATTGAATTTGCGGCGCATTCGGCGCTAGTTCCCGGTCTTCGGACATACATGGAGCAGCGCTTCGAGCTCATTGCAAACCATCTTCACCATTAAAGACGGCCGCTACTACAAATAGCCCCCCGGTCGGGCTGTTGCTTGATCAAAATCAAAGCAATCGGGGCATTCGCCAATATATTCTTGGCATGAGGGCGTTCATCTGCCAGCAGAAGAATTCTTGCTGGCATGACGAATGATACTGCCGTTCCGAATGTTTGACTCCTGTTGCGCCCGAGCGATTCCATGGCGATCACAATGATGCTTCCCTGTCTTTGATGATTGGGGAGAGGGCATTATGACGGCGCTTACGATACGAAGGGATCGCAGCCCTGAGGTGCTGCGCAAGTTGGCCAAGACCGAAGCTAATGCGCGCGTAGTGCGGCGGCTGCTTGCGATCGCCGATGCGCTGTCCGGGCTGAGCCGGAAGAAAGCTGCGGAGGCGGCCGGCATGGACCGCCAGACACTAAGGGATTGGGTGATCCGCTATAATGTACACGGCCTGGACGGGCTCTACGATTGCTGGAGCGATGGGCGCCCGCCCCGGCTTGAACCGCAGGAGCGGACCAAGCTTGCCCGCATCGTTCTAGCGGGCCCCGGTTCTGAAAGCGGCCTTTCGGCCTTCACGCGCAAGGATCTCGTGCGTATCTGCGAAGCCCGCTTCGGCAAGACGTTCCATCCGGCCTCAATGGGACGGCTCTTAAGGCGGCTCGGCTTCTCGCGGCAGAAGGCAAGACCCGGCTGCAGCCGAGGCCTTTTGAAAGGGGCCCCGCGCTTCTGAGAAAAATTCAGTGTACGCATAAAGAAAAGCGCATCCCCCTGTTTTTCCAGGACGAGGCGCGCATCGGCCAAAAAGGCCGTGTCTGCCATATTTGGTGGAAGCGCGGGCAGCGCCCGCCGGGGCTATTGCGATAAGCGCTTCACCTTTGCCTACATCTTCGCCGCCGTCGTACCCGGCACCGGTAACGCCTTTGCGCTGGTGCTTTCCTATGCCAATACGGAGGCGATGCAAGCCTCTTTGAACGGCTTCTCAGAAACCATTGCTGAAGACGAACATGCGGTGATGATGCTCGATCAAGCGGGACGGCATGGCTCAAACAGCCTCGCCGTTCCGGCCAACATCACGCTCGTTTCGCTGCCCTCCTACTCGCCCGAACTGAACCCGCTGGAGCGCGTCTGGCTCTATCTCAAGGAACGCTTCCTCTCGCACCGGCTACTCGCCGATTACTATGCCATTGTTGAAGCCGCCTGCAACGCCTGGAATAGGCTCATCGCGGAGGCGGGGCGTATAAAATCGCTATGCTCCTATCCTTGGATACCACAAGTCAATGCCTAGGCTCGGCGGTATGAGCGAGGCGGCGGCTCTGCGTATGCGGTGCCCAGCATGGGAGGAAAGAGCAAGCTGAAGGCTGCGTTTTTCTTGACCTGGGCACAGTGTTTAGGGAAGGTATCGGCTACTTCGGGGCGATCCCGTGATCGTTCCAGCGACCAAGCTTTGCTGGCCCTTGCCGGCCTCTCAGGGAAGGGCTGTTACGACTTGGAGGGGTGTTGGAAACATCAGATGAGAAAACAGCAGAAGAGCTTGAGGTCGAGCGGCCCAGGGAAAAAGTCAAGGGCTGGATACCTATAGCTGCACTTCTCGGGGTGGCGGGGCGGCAGGCTACGCTAGAGTTTGTCAGGATTTAGAGGAATCGGGATTCCCTTTTTCATCGAATGATGGGGTGGACGGCCC
>JBAUNL010000623.1:0-1867 GCA_049579205.1 Rhodomicrobium sp.
TCGTCACCCGGCCGCTAGGCGCCAAGAGTGCACCAAACTTGGCAGCATTGCTTGCAAGCTCATGGAGCATCAAGGCCAGTGTGATGGTTGCCTCGGGGGGAATGCAAATAGATGGCCCTGTTATCGCGAACGCATCTCCGCCCGCGGTGGGAACAAACGGCGCTATAGCTTCCGAGACGATGGCGCACAAAGAGGAAGTGATTGAGAATGCCTCGCAAAGCCAATACCCTTACTGATGAAGAGCGCGCCAAGCGTATCCGCGAAACTGCGGAGGAGATAGGGACAAGCAACAATCCCGAGGATCTTGAGCGTGCTTTTGGTCGCGTGACGGCAGCGAAGCCGTTTAAATCAGGTGAAGGGGTGGTAAAGAAGGTAGCGAAAGCGCCGCCACCGCGTCAGGAAGCCGAAAAGCCTAAGACGAAGAAGCGTTAAGCTGCTGCGTTTTGTTTCTGTTTTGATGCAATCTGGAGGAACTTTTTATTAGCCCAGTTGCTGGCCTCGACTTCGCCGTTAAATCCGACCCATTGCTCAACATTTCCGTTTTTGAAATTGAAAATGACTTCCCAGAGACGAGTCCCACCAGGCAGTTTGCGGATTTGATATGTCGGAAGCATCGCTACCTCGCCCATAAGTTGTTGAGTGGATAGCCTTACAGCATGTAATTGCGACAAAACCCCGGTCACAAACCTGGTTTTTTCATGGAGAAACGGAATGGGTCTTGCTGCTCCCTATGTGCCTCAGGGTGCCAATGGAGCCTTACCAGCCAACTGTCCAAATGGCGATGTCGGGCTGGCTGACTCCGGTAGGATTGAGTTCGATCACGTCTTCAATGATCCCGAAATCCTTGGCCTGGGCTGGGGTGAAAATTGTAGGAGTTGGGGCTCTTCCATAAAGCTTGTTCAAAGTTTCAGCCGGTATCGAAGTGCATCGCTCGACGATCTGGCGAGACAGTTGGATGTCGCTATCGAGGCGTTGCATAGCCTCCGCTATGCGATCACTCATTTGCCGTCCTTCGAACGTCCAATCGTAGGCATGGAAGAAGAACCTCGAAAGCGGTGAAGCCGTGCGTTTGTGTCCAGCTAAAAACACAGGCACAGCTATGCTCCCGACGTGGCCAGCCGCGTGAGTGTGGACAGGAATAGGAAGTGCCCGGATAAAGTTGTATAGCGCTAGGCCCTGATCCGTGCTTCCGCCTTCGCTTGAAAACACCAATGTGAGGTCTTCCGGTGGCCTGGTACGGACCGATCGTCATGAACACGCAGGCTCAGTTGCAAGAGGCTGTACGCGAATTGCGGAACGGCACCTTTATCAAGGAGCGCTGAGGGGCGGCGCCGGTGCACGATGGACGTGGCCAGCCCGGAAAATGCCCGTGCGCAATCGTCCGCTTGATCCGCGTTCCGGCAAGAACCCGGCGAAACAGCGAGGCGCGCGCCCGGTAGCCGTAATCGGGATAGCCGTAGTCGTAGTAGTCCTCGTAATCCAAGTAGCCAAAGCCGTACCCTCTGCCAACGCTCCATCGACCGGCATGGGCTCACTGGTCTCAGGGCGACGAAGATCCAAGATTACAAAAGCTAATAGGCGACACCACCCCACGCATAAGTGGCAGCATTGGGGATTTTCCGAAGGGATATGCCGGGATGCCGGTGGGGGCCGCCAAAACTCCCTTCCCGCCACATGGCCAGGCTGCCGCAAAAGTTCGCAGTCGCCTGCGAAACGTTGGGCCTGATGGCCGTCTTCGTGGCCGCGCTGGCCGCGCGAAAGCTTGGCTTTGAAGACGATGGCTCCGCTTTTGTCGAGGCCGACTTACAGAGAACCCATCGCGCTTGCCAAGAAGGTCGAGCTTCGCCCTTCCGTACATCTGGCGCTT
>JBAUNL010000624.1:0-7312 GCA_049579205.1 Rhodomicrobium sp.
TCGGGCGCGGCGAGGTGAATGCGCTCGACGATCCTCATATCGCCGTTGTTGGGCACACCGGCCGCTTCGCTTACAGCGAACATGGTCTCAGGCTTGATATTGACGGTCTCGACCACAAGCGTGTCGCCTTCCCAATGGCCGATTGAATGGCCGTGGAATGTAAGTTCTCCGTCATCGGGGTGACCGCGGCCATCGGTGTAGATGCGGCGGAGCCGGTTGCCATCGGACTCGCCAAGGATGGTGACGCGGCCCGGCGTGAACAGAAATTCAAGTGCATTGTGTGAGATGAGCATCCACGCTGGCATGGCCTCGGGCAAGCAGTTCACGACGATGGGCGGTGGCCGCCCTGCTTTCTCCTCTGCCAGCTGGTACTGGATTTTCGCAGCGATCTCAGGCTTCCAGGGCGGCATGTTGGTTTTGACCTGAGCATCCTGATCGGTAATCTTGGGATTCCAGACGCCGCTCCAGTCAGGCAGCTTTGCGAGATCGGCCCAATCCTTGGCAGTCGGCGGAGGATTGATCACGGTTTTCACTTGTCCCGTTCCTTCCTCCGCGCAGGCTGGAAGTGCGGTCGAGCCGAGGACAACCAAGGCGAAAGCAGCAGCAGTCAATTTCATAGCGTCTCCAGAGCAGTTCCGGTCGAAGGAAGCGCCTTTTAATGAAGTGTGAAGCCGATCCAGCGGCCAAACCCGACAATGCAAATCCAGAGTGAGAGCGAGAGTCCCGCTGCGATGCGCGCCGAAAGAGGCGGAGTCACGCAGGCTCCCCACTCGCCCATCTGGCGGCCGCTTCCGAAGTGAAAGGCTGCCATATTCAGCCCGGCCAGTGCAAGCAGCATAAGCTTAACCTGAAAATAGAAATTTCCGGCATAGTCGAGTGCCTTCGCTGAGAACAAAAGGCTGCCCGTCACGGCCGCTACGGCAAAGGCAATCCAGGTGCATGAGAGAACGCTGCGGGAAAGCTCCAAGACCGGCCTGTCGCGTGAAGCAAGGCCAAGGAGGCGCAGATCGACGATCATGATCGTGCCAACGACGGTGCAGATCGCCAGCACATGAATGCATTCTACCAGCGGGAATAGCGTCTCGTTCTCTCGGATGGCCGTAGGTATTGGAAGCTCTTGAAGCGCGGCCAGGGTCGAGTGAAGCAAAGGCGTCACCGCGCGGAATCCCTGCTAAACATAGGCGATCCAGCGGCCGGCGATCACAATGCCCGTCCACAACAGAAGCGAACCAATTGCAATCGCTATCGCAGATCCTCTGCCACCTCGCCCACGCTCATAGCGCTCGGGATTACGGTTCAGGCGCGTCTGCAAGAGGGTCAAAAGCGCCATTGCGGCCAAAATCAAAAGCATCTTGATTCTGAATACCGGATTAAGCAACTCGCGCGCGGGCTCCCCAAGAGTGAGGACAAGGCCGGTCACTAGCAGGACTGGCAAAGCGTACCAGATGACGGGCGCGAAGCGGCCGGAGACGCTGCTCACCGGCTGCGCCGTAAAAGCCACTCCCATAAGGCGCAAATTGATCATCAGCGCGGAACCCGCCACGGCAGAGATCGCGAGGATATGAACGGTCTGAACCGAGGGAACCACCCAACCATGGCTCTGTACGAACAAGCTCGGCGGAGTCTGCTCCAGCCATTGGCAGAATCTGCCAAGCGCGGAAACGGCCATGGGTTGATCCGGTCTGGTTTAGTTGCGGCGGGATACACTCAAGTCCGAGATGTCTTCGCCCATGCGCGCCTGTGATGTCAATGCCGCCGCTTTTCAGCCTGCATCAATTTCCTGCTAACTGTCTCAAACAAGAGCACCCTTCCACGAGACTATTGGGACTGGCCGCTACCGGTGTCTCGCATTTGCATGCAGGTCGCATCGAGATCGAGATGTATCTTGCCTGCCCAGAACGATAGCATTACTGGTCTTTTATTCGCCTGCAGCCCCGCCCGCATCAGTCTATCTGAATGATTGGGCTGCTGCCGGACCCGCCCACCGTTACGTGTCTTCTCAACAGCAGGTTGGAGATTTTGATGTCTAGCAAGACCCTTCGGTCCATCCTAGCAGCCACTTTTCTTGCGCCGGGTTTCGCGGCGATCGCCCAGCAGGCTTCGCCTATGAATTTTCCAGATGGCCCCGGCAAAGATATCGTAACTGGGACATGCGGCGCTTGCCACGACATCAACCGTCTCCGGGCCGGTTATACGCCAGAGGGCTGGCTAAGTGTCACAGCCATGATGCACAATTTCGGCGCTCCGGTTACGGACGAGCAATGGGACACAGTGCGCGCCTATCTGATCCGGAACTTCCCTGAGAAGCCGCGGCCGCCTGCGGTGCTCGTCAATGGGCCGGTCGAAGTCACCATTATGGAATGGCCGGTTCCAACGCCGGGTTCGCGTCCGCATGATCCGATGGCGGCCAAGGATGGGGCAATCTGGTGGACTGGGCAGCTTGCCAACAAGATAGGGCGCCTGGATCCCGCGACAGGAACCTTCAAGGAGTATCCAGTGAATCCTATGTCCGGGCCGCATGGCCTTGTGGAGGACAAGGACGGCAATATTTGGTTCACCGGGAATTTTCGCGGGTTTATCGGCAAGCTCAACCCAGCGACGGGCGAAGTGAAGGAGTATCCGCTTCCCGATCCGAAAGCGCGTGACCCGCACACGATCGTGATCGACCAAAAGGGCATCATCTGGTTCAGCGTCCAAAACGGGAACTTCATGGGCCGGCTCGATCCGGCGACCGGAGATATCAAGCTCACGACCGTGCCTACTCCGAACGCGCGCCCTTATGGCCTCGCAGTCAATTCCAAGAACCAGGTCTTTTTCGTGGAGTTTGGGGCGCCCAAAATCGCGACGATCAGCGATGCGATGCAGATCAAGGAATATCAGCTGCCTAATCCTGCCTCGCGCCCCCGCCGGCTCGCTATCTCGCCCGGCGGCATGATCTGGTATGCCGACTTCGCGCGCGGCCATATTGGCAAGCTCGATCCCACAAGCGGCGAGGTCAAGGAATGGCCGTCGCCGAGCGGGCCGAAATCTCAACCCTACGGTATGGTCGCGGCGCAGGGCGCGATCTGGTATAGCGAGTCTGCCGCCGAGCCGAATACGGTCGTGCGCTTCGATCCGAAAAGCGAGAAATTCCAGAGCTGGGCTATACCCGGCGGCGGCGACATAGTGCGCAACATGGATGTGGACCGCGACGGCAATCCGGTTCTCGCCAATAGCCTTGTGAACGCTGTGGGCCGGGTAGAAGTAAAGAGATCAGCAAATTAATCGGCCTCGGGATCGTTCGCTTTACTCGTCCTCTGTTGAGGACGAGTAGGTTTCTACGCGCAGCCATTCTGCCGGTACCATCAGAACGAGCCCATTCAGAAGTTTGCATTTTAGTCAGTGATTTTCCTGCTGGCTTTGCCAGTATATGGTGCAGCTATCGGCGTGGCGGGCGAACCTCCATCAAAATGAAGCCGGCGCCTGGGAATACGAATTCAGGCTTAAGGGGGGAATGGATTCCGTGAGGTGTTTGTTTAGTCTCTTCAAATTTCTTGCCGACCCATGCGGTTATTCTCTTCGCCCTGGACCGGTAATCGCTTCGGCGATCTTTCTCGCTGTGTTGTATTATCCGGTCTCCCACGCGGCCGCACAAACGTCAGCGCCGGCGTCTTCTGCGGAGGCTTATATCGTGACCTATATTGAAGTGCGGCAGAGTGCCCACGCGAAGGCTGTATCTGCTCTCAGAGCCTGGGCGGCAGCAGTTCATGGAAACAAGGACAATATCGCCATCGCTCTTCTAAACCGGCGTGAATTGAATAACCATTTCGCGATCGTGCAGATTTGGAAGAATTTTGACGCATTCAATGCTCAGGCTGCCTCCTCAGAAGGTCGGAGCTTCAAGGCCGCTTTGTCCCCTCTTTTAATCGCACCCATCGATGAGCGCCCGCATTCGCCGCTCGCAGCCGATGCTCTGCGCACCAGCACGGCAATCGCATCCGCGCGGGGAGGCACGATCTTCGTTATCACGCATGTGGACATCATCCCCACCAGAAAGGACGAAGGCATTGCTGCAACCAGGGCACTCGCGGAGCCGTCACGAAGAGAACCGGGAAATATAAGCTTCGACGTGCTCCAGCAAACCAGCCGAGCCAATCACATGACGCTTTTTGAAGCGTGGAAGAACGAAAGGGAAATGAGCGCTCACGCCGAAAGAGACTTCATCGTTTCGTACCGCACGGCGCTTTTGCCTATGGCGGGAAGCCTCTACGATCAGCGAACTTACCGATCAATTCGATAACGGCAGCGTCATCTCGAGGAGGCAAGTTCATGACGGAAGCCCTAGACCGTTCAGGTATCTCAACCGAGGAACCGGCAACTAGCCTTCTGCAAACCGAGAGTTCGCCGATCGACTTTATTCTTGCTCCTTATGGCCTCTTTCTGCTGCGAGTTGCTCTGGGGATCGACTGGCTCGCGCACGCATTTTTGAAGACCTATCGCGGCATGCACACGCATGCGGATTTGCTTGTCCGCAACGGCATCGATCCTCTCCTTGCCTGGCCGACCTTTGGGTTTGAAGTGGCCGGCGGCCTCGCAATTCTCTTCGGCTTCTATGGCCGTCAGTGGGCAGCGGCGCTCCTCGTCCTTCTTGGCACCGTAGTCTGGATCAAATGGCCGGCGGGCTGGGTCTATTCCAATGCAGGCGGCGGCTGGGAATACCCACTATTCTGGCTTTTTGCGCAAGCCTCATTCGTCGTCATCGGGGACGGCGCTTTCGCAGTGCGCCGGGCGCCGCTTCTGCCCCAGGACTGGCTTGCCTCTCTGATGAGGGTCTAGGCTGGCGACCTATCATGCGGCTCTGCCGCAGAACCTTTCTAAGGGGCAGGATCGGTGCAGCCGCGGTATCCTCGATGAGCCAAGTCATGGTCTCGCGCCGATTGTCGTCGAAGCTATGCGGCTGGCGCTCACCCAAATCCACCTAGGCGGAACAACAATCCTGCTCGTCGAACAGAACACAGCGCTTGCTCTTTCGGTGGCCACGCGCGGCTATGTTCTGCAAAACGGCCATGTCATTCTTGAGCAGGCAACGCAAGCGCTCTTATCCAATGAGACTGTCCGAGAAGTTTATCTCGGAGCTTGAAAACAGGCGCATTTTTCCTTGATGGTAGGGTTCGAATTCTGCCCCGCTCGCGGGCCAATTGGTCAGTCGAGCGGGAGCAGCCTATGTCTGGTCCTCGACCGTGCCCTCGATTCACCGCACCGTCGTGAAGATATTGGATAGACCGATGTATCAGCCGGCAAAGAAGCCAGAAGAGACAATTATGCGAAAGCGAAACGTACGGGATTTTCTAACAAGGCCACAAGGTAGGCTAGAAAACACAGAGACCAACATGACATTCGCAATGTCGCGAGAGACTGCTGCACGCTTGAAGCAGATAGCGCTAGCCAGGGGCACAGATCTGCAGGAGCTGATTGAATTAGCCGTCTTCGAGTGGCTGGCTCGCCAGCCTTAGCAAATGCATCCTTGTTGGGTCAGGGGCTGGGCAGGCTATTGAGCAGCCCCGAATTGCCTATAATCGAGAACACACCCCTGGGAGGATTGCATGGAGGAAGATCTGATTGAAACGGCCAGTGGCGGCGTTGTTACCCTGACACTTAATCGGCCTGCTCGTCTCAACGCTTTTTCGGCCGCGATGATAGACGGCCTTCTTGAAGCCTTGCACAGATTGGCCAAGGACGCCGATACTGGGGTAATTGTGCTGACGGGGGCGGGGCGAGCCTTCTGCGCCGGCGGGGACGTCAAAAGCATGGCTGAGGGCTCCGTTCACCACAATGATGAACAAGCAATCCAACGTCTTCGGGGCCGGATGGAAGTCGCCCGCTTGCTGCATGAAATCCAAAAGCCGGTGATCGCGATGGTCAATGGTCCCGCCGCTGGGGCCGGCATGGCGCTGGCGCTTGCTTGCGATCTTCGCATCGCAGCAGAGTCGGCGCGATTCATTACGGCCTTTGCTAACGTCGGATTTTCTGGTGACTTCGGCGGCAGCTACTTCCTGTCAAAGCTTGTCGGCACCGGAAAAGCGCGCGAACTCTACTATACCGCGGCATCTGTTAATGCGGCCGAGGCGTTGGAACTGGGGATCGTCAATCAGGTCGTCGCTGACGAGGCGCTTGCCGAGGCGACCCAGGCCCTTGCCAGGCGGTTGGCAGACGGGCCGCGCGTCGCTCTCGGCTTAATGAAGCGAAACTTCAACGCTGCTGAGAGCGGATCGCTTGGTGAGCTTCTCGATCTTGAAGCACGCCATCAAATTGAGACCGGCCAAACCGAAGACCATCGCGAGGCCGCTCGCGCGTTTGTCGAAAAACGTGCGCCCGTTTTCCGCGGACGCTGACCTTGGGGAGTTGGTGAGAGGAAGATGTGTTCGCATTCGAAGGCCGGTATGAGAGTGGGGCCGGCACATACAATATTTTTGTTGCCTCTGTTTACGTTGTGGTTATGTGTGGAAGGCATAACGGTCAAGCCTAACCTCGCCACATTCGAATCTCATGGTTTATGTTTCAGATTCAAGGACGCCTGCTTCTGCGGACGCCCCCTTGTGTTATTTGCGTCGCTGCATTCGGCTCGCCTTGATTGCGCTCGCAACTTTAGTCACCGTTTCGCAGCCGGCAGCTGCGCGTCAGCTCAAGCACCATCTGCACCGGCAGGTTGCACCTCGCAGCGAACAGCGGGCAGAGGTGAGCAAGCCGCCGACAGGTCCGCTCTTTGCGGTGGTATCGATCGCTGATCAGCATGTCTCTTTTTACGATGCGAACGGCTTATGGGCACAAAGCACGGTCTCTACAGGTGTGTCCGCTTATCCAACACCAACCGGTGTATTCACAATTCTCGAAAAGGAACGCTGGCATAGATCCAACATTTATAGCGGGGCACCAATGCCTTTCATGCAGCGGCTAACCTGGACGGGGGTCGCTTTGCATGAAGGTATGGTCACGGGGCACCCAGCGTCGCACGGTTGCATCCGGCTGCCGGGTGATTTCGCGAGACACCTTTTCAGCGTAACAAATGCTGGTCAGCGGGTGATCGTTTCCGCTGAGGACGTCTTTCCGGTAAACATTGCCCATGCACATCTTCCAACGCCCGAACTGCTCGTGCCGCCCTCGGCGATGGACGAGGCGGCTAATGCCGGCCACGGTGGCAAATCCGCTGAGCCCATAGCGTTAGGCGCTTCAGCCGCACAAGCGAAGGAGTTGAGCGCACAAGCTCCTGTGAACCCTCTGGAGTTTGCGAAGGCCCTCAAGGCGGCAGCGGAAACGCGGGCTTCGGCCGCTATCC
>JBAUNL010000625.1:0-5901 GCA_049579205.1 Rhodomicrobium sp.
GAAATACGATGCGATCATCGCATCGATGAACGTCACCGAGGATCGCAAGAGCGTCGTAGCTTTCACTAAGCCTTACTACCATTCGCCCGGCGCATTCGTGGTCCGCAAAGGAACCGATACACACGACATTGTTCCGAATGCCTTGGCCGGAAAGTCAATCGGGGTGCAAACCGCCACCAATCACGCGGCTTTCCTGGAAGACAAATACAGTCACTCCATCGTCCGGCTCTACAATACCGTGGGTGATGCGTACCGCGATCTCGCAGCGGGGCGGGTCGAGTATGTCATGTATGACAAGCTCGCAGTTTATAGCTGGCTCAAGTCGCCGGAAGGCGCATGCTGCGAAATGGCACCCAAAGATCTGGACGATCCCGCGTATTTCGGGTCCGGGGTAGCCATTGCCTTGCGTAAGGGCGACGGAACTCTTGTGAAGAGATTCAACGATGCCATCGACGGAATCGTAGCCGATGGCACCTACGCCAAGATCAATGCAAAGTATTTTCCGTTTCCTATTAATTAGTTGGATGTAAAAGCACCAAGACCTCATCCTGTCTTTTCATTCGCTTGGGAGAAGTGACGCGGTTTCACCTTCTCTCCTTGGCAGCGGGTGGGGTGAGGCCCTACACGAGGCCAAACCCGGAGATAAGCAAGATTGGACCTGATTCTATTATTAAGATGGGGGCATCAACTCGCGCTCGGCACAGCGGTGACAGTGGCGCTGGCCTTGGCGACGCTGCCCTTTGGTTTGGTCTTCGGTCTTGCGGCAGCTCTTGCGAAAGTTTCGAAATCGGCTGCGCTAAGGGCCACTGGCGAGGCTTATACCACTATATTCCGTGGCCTGCCCGAGCTACTGACGCTGCTCCTTATCTATTACGGCTCGCAAATTCTGACGCAGAATCTCGCCGACTGGACTGGCCTTCCCGTTACCATCAACATCTCACCCTTCATGGCCGGTGTTATTGCACTCTCGCTCGTTTTCGGAGCCTATTCGAGCGAGGTGTTTCTCGGAGCCTTGCGCGGCGTGGAACGCGCGCAGATCGAATGCGCCCGAAGCTTCGGGATGAGCCCCGCCCTCGTTTTCCGCCGCGTGACCGCGCCTCAAATGTTCCGCATCGCGCTTCCCGGTCTGGGCAACAATTGGCTCGTCCTCCTGAAGGATACCTCGCTCGTTTCCGTGATAGCGCTCGATGACCTCTTGCGCATGACATCTATTGCCGTCGAGAGCACCAGGAAGCCTTTTGAGTTTTACGCGGTCGCATGCACGATCTATCTCGCGATGACGGCCATTTCGACACTCGCGATTTCCCGGATGGAAAGGCACGCACGCTACGGATGGAGTCAGGCCGCATGATCCATTGGAGCCTTTTTGAGAAGTTTGGGCCAAGAATGGCTGAAGGGTTCGCGGTAACTCTCGAGCTCGCCTTTGGCTCGGTTGCGATTGCGCTTTTGATATCGATCCCTGCTGCCCTGGGGCGTATCTTCGGACCCAAGCCCGTCAGCTCTGGCCTGTTCGCCTACACCTATGTCTTTCGAGGGACCCCCCTGCTGGCTCAGTTGTTCCTGGTCTACTATGGGTCGGCACAGTTTCAAACGAGCCTCTCCACCGCTGGACTTTGGTGGCTGTTTCGGGACCCTTTCTATTGTTCGCTGCTGACCTTCACCTTGAACACGGCTGCCTATCAGACCGAAATATTTGCAGGTGCGATCCGAAGCATACCTCATGGACAGGTCGAAGCCGCTCGCGCAGCAGCAATGCCTCCCATTGTCATCGCCCGAAGAATTCTGCTTCCGCAGGCGGCGCGCTATGCGCTACGCCCCTTCGGAAATGAGCTTATCTTGATGGTGAAGGCAAGCGCGCTCGCGAGCGTTGTCACGGTCTACGATCTGCTCGCCACCGCGAAGATGGCTTTCCAACGAACTTATGATTTTCAGGCTTATATTGCTGCAGCGCTGATTTATATTCTGACCGTGGAGGTCATTCGCCGCTGCTGGAACTCGCTGGATCGATGATTGAACCGGCACCTTATAAGGGCCTGAGCCTTTACTTCCCGCTGTCCGACGTAGGGAAGGGTTGGCCGGACCCGGGTGGGGCAGGGGTCCGGCCTGGGCACTTGAGAGGGAAATGATCGAAGCAATCCTTGGGCATGGATCGCAGAGATCATTAACAAGGAAACCGAGTATGCTCTCCAATGAGTTGAGCTATCGATCATGTTAACCGGCTGAGCTACAAGTTCGCGTTACTCAATCGCCTCGTTGGAGATACAACTACAGCGCGTAGCACCCCATAGCAACACGTTTCGCAGTTTTCTTACTATCTTTCCCGTAGAGGTTGCGGAAAAAACACGGGTATACTGATGATACAACTTGCACTCATTTCAGGGGGTGCTGTCCGCATTGGCAGATCTATTGCGCTTAAACTCGCCAAAACTGGCTTCTCGGTTGCAATTCAGTACAGTAATTCTGAGGCCGAGGCCCAGAACGTGGTGAGCTCTATAAAGAGCGCTGACGGGGATGCGGCCTGTTTTCGAGCTGATCTGGAAAACCATGCGGAAGTTAAGGGGCTGATTCCGCAAGTGAACAAGCAAATGGGGCCTGTGACATGCCTCGTAAACAATGCATCCTATTTCGCTGATGATCGCTTACCGGACCTCACCCGCACAAGCTGGCGCAAGCATATGGACGTCAATCTTGAAGCGCCGATTTTCCTTGCGCAGACTTTCGCAGCGCAGCTTCCGGAGGCAGCGCCCGGCAATATCGTCAATATCGTCGACCAGCGAGTTCTGCACCCAAACCCGCATTTTTTCTCCTATACACTGAGCAAAGGAGCGCTCTGGTTTGCCACCAAGACCATGGCCCAGGCACTTGCGCCTCGCATTAGGGTAAACGCGATCGCGCCAGGACCGGCGCTACGAAATGCCTATCAAAGTGACGAAGATTTCGAGCGTGAGTATCGCGGAATGCCGCTTGGCCATGGTACCTCGCCCGATGAGATCGCCGAAGCAGTGGTTTATATTCTGAGCGCCCATTCCATGACGGGCCAGATGCTGGCCCTTGATGGCGGTCAGCACCTTGTATGGCAAACGCCTGGCGGCGGCGCTACATAACTCTTATGTCCGATACCGACGGCGCAACAGAAGAGCGCCAAGCCAACGACTGCTCAGAAGATTTGCCCGGCAATGAAGAAGGCACCGGACCGGCCGCGATTGCCCACTATGTGAAGCACCTCGGAAGCGGACCTGGCGTTTACCGCATGATCGATAAGACGGGCCAGGTCATCTACGTTGGCAAAGCGCGAAATCTCAAAAACCGTGTGCAGAACTATACGCGCCTGGGCGGGCATACGGGCCGCATTGCCGCGATGATCCGGTCCACCGCTTCGATGGAATTCATGAACACGGCCACGGAGGCGGAAGCGCTTCTGCTCGAAGCCAATCTGATCAAGCGCTTCAAGCCGCGATACAACGTCTCGTTCCGAGATGACAAATCCTTCCCCTACATCGTTGTCCGCCGTGACCAGGAAGCTCCGCAAATCGCTAAACATCGCGGCGCGCGTTCGCTGAAAGGCGATTATTTCGGCCCATTCGCCAGCGCGGGTGCGGTGAATCGCACCATCAACACCCTTCAGCGGGCGTTTCTGCTGCGATCCTGTTCGGACAGCGTTTACGAAAGCCGCACCCGGCCGTGCTTGCTTTACCAAATCAAACGCTGCTCGGCGCCCTGCACCCGTGAAATCTCGCTTGAGGACTACGGAAAACTTGTGAGTGAGGCGACGGCTTTCTTATCCGGCAAGACCGATGCGGTGCAGAAAAAGCTGAACGCACTCATGGAAGAGGCGGCGGAGAAGCTCGAATTCGAGCGCGCGGCCAAATACCGGAACCGCCTATGGGCGCTGGCGCATGTGCAGGCGCATCAAGGCATCAATCCCCGCAGCGTGGAGGAAGCCGATGTGTTTGCGATTGCCCAGGAAGGGGGCCAGTCCTGCATCCAAGTGTTCTTCTTCCGCAACGGTCAGAACTGGGGAAACCGCGCCTACTTCCCGCGTGCCGCTAGCGGTTTAAGCGCGGCAGAGGTGCTCGGCTCCTTCATTGCGCAGTTCTACGACGATAAGCCGGTGCCGCGGTGCATCTTTCTTTCCACGGAGGTGCCGGAGCAAGCGCTGATCGCCGAAGCGATGTCGACTAAACTCGGCCGCAAGGTGGAAGTGATCGCGCCCAAGCGGGGCGAGAAGCGCCAGCTCGTCAAGCACGCGGTCCAGAATGCCCGGGAGGCGCTAGGCCGCAAACTCGCCGAAAGCTCAAGCCAAAACAAGCTATTGGCCGGCGTGGCTAAGGTCTTCGGGTTGGAGCGCACTCCGCGGCGGATCGAAGTCTACGACAATTCGCACATCATGGGCACAAATGCAGTCGGCGCGATGATTGTCGCGGGGCCTGAGGGCTTCGTGAAAAACCAATACAGAAAGTTCAACATTAAATCGGCCGACATCACACCGGGCGATGACTTCGGGATGATGCGTGAGGTCCTGACCAGACGCTTCAAGCGCCTCCTCAAGGAACATGGCTTGCCTGCGGCGGAAACCGCACTGACTCAGGAACAGGCTGAACCGCCGCCTGGCAATGCTTCTGCTAATGGGGAACTGGTACCTACCCCTAATGGTGAGCCAGTTGAGGATGAAACCGCGGACCATGCCGAGGGGCAAGGCGGCGAGGTTTCGGCTTGGCCGGACCTCATTTTCATCGACGGCGGTGCCGGCCAGCTCTCTGCCGTGGAGGAAGTTTTGGCTGGCCTCGGCCTACATGGAATGGCCGTGGCCGCGATCGCAAAAGGGCCGGACCGCAACGCCGGCCGCGAGCGCTTCTTCCTGCGTGGTAAGCCTCCCTTCAGCCTCCCCCCCAACGATCCGGTGCTTTATTTTGTGCAGCGGCTTCGCGACGAGGCTCACCGCTTCGCGATTGGCTCACATAGGGTCAAGCGCAAGAAGTCCATGAGCGAGAATGCGCTCGATGAAATTCCGGGCATCGGGCCATCACGGAAGAGCGCGCTCTTGAGGCATTTCGGTTCGGCGAAGTCCGTGAGCCGCGCCGGCTTGCAGGACCTTCAGGCTGTTGCCGGTATAAGCGCTGCGATGGCCCAGCAAATCTACGATTATTTCCACGACCGGAAGTGAGGCTAACCCCGGAAGCTTTCCGGAGCACCAGTCATTCCCGCTCGGTAATCCTTAGGCAGGCAAAGAGGTAAAAACCCAAAACTGCTAATTGGGGTGCCCCTATTAACCACTGGCGCTGCCCCGTCAGTTTCCGTCTGCGTTACACCGAAGCGGGGAAAGACACCCTCACCCCAGCCCTCTCCCCTATAGGGGGGAGTGGGGGAGTGAGGGGGAACTTCGATGATTCCTTATAAGGCAGACAGGCTCCAGGAAGACAGGTTGTGATCTTTCGCCAGCAGGAGCGCAGCCAAAACAAACACTGCTACAAGCAGGAAAACCAACAAAAACCGGACCACACCGCCATTGCTCGCGGTGTTCATATTCATGTTCTGGGAAGGCCGTCCATTAGGAAGAGGTCTTCGCAGAAAAATGGCCGAGAGCATCGCAACCGCGAAGCCGCTCGCAACCGAAATGAGAAAATCGCGCATGCACAGCACCGCTGCCTTTAGGCACGTTCCCTGTTCCCAGGATTCAACCAAATCCAAGTCCGTAACTTCGCTCTGATCAGTCTTTTGCTGCCCCGAGGCCGTGGCTTTGTTTTAGTATGTGCTGTTGCAACTGGGCTTGGTAGCTGAGGGACGGGGGGCCAGACAAATTTGTCCGTGAGTGCACGTCAAAAAAGAACGCCTGGCTGATGACCGCTTTCACCGTCTCGGGCTGGAAGGGCTTTGCGATCAGGAAGGTTGGCTCAGGTTTCG
>JBAUNL010000626.1:0-7608 GCA_049579205.1 Rhodomicrobium sp.
AACCTGATCGTTGCGTGAGCGCGCCGTGTGAAGCTTGCCGGCAACGGGGCCGATCAGCTCCTTGAGCCGCGCTTCGACCGCCATGTGGATGTCCTCATACTCGCGGCGGAATTTGAATTTGCCTGCGGCAATTTCCTCGCGCACGGTATCGAGGCCTGAGACAAGGGCCTCCGCTTCCTCATCGGCGATGATGCCGCAAGCGAAGAGCATGTTGGCGTGCGCCTGGCTCGCGCGGATGTCTTCTGCATACAAGCGCCGGTCGAATGAGATGGAGGCGTTGATTTCCTCCATGATCTCGGCGGGCTTCGTTTCGAATCGCCCGCCCCACATTTTATTCGCCATCGTTTTTATCTGCTTCGGGGCTTAAAACGCAGCATTAGCGCGCGATTGCACAGCGCACAAGAGATTGAAGAGTAAACCGCGGATGTGAGTGCTGGGCCTCCGTCCCTGTCCTCAATGGCGCGATAAAATGTTCTGAGTGCTCAGTCATTTCGGACCCTCACGCTTGTCTGCTTCGCATTGCCCAACGATTTATCCGTGAAAGAAGCAGCTATTAGGAGATGCACGGCATGAGCTTCGGCAAAGAAGCACAAAAGGTCCGTTCCGGTCTTTCTCAGCTCGTGCGGCTGTTTGTGCTTGGACTTTTCTCGGCTTCCGCCGGAATACTCTGTGCGAAGCTGCTATCGGGGATCCCGGGCTCCCTGAACGGTGACGGAAATCCCGCTGCTGAAACTCAGAGGCTCGGAAAGCTCGTAACACTCCCTCAGCATGAGCAGGCGCCGGATCTGGCATTCACAGCTGGTGATGGGAAAGCCCACCGGCTTTCGGAGTGGCGGGGCAAGGTCGTTCTCGTAAATTTGTGGGCGACATGGTGCGCTCCTTGCAAAGAGGAACTCCCCTCGTTGGACAGGCTTCAGGCCAAACTCGGAGGCGATACTTTTGCCGTCTTGGCAGTTAGCACCGACAAGGGCGGCCCAGCACAGCCAAAGACGTTTCTAGCTCAGGAAGGGCTTACACATCTTGCCGTGTATAACGACAGCTCAATGGGCGCAATCACGGCGCTCAAGGCAGAGGGACTGCCAACTTCGGTGATTTTGGATAAGCAAGGCGTAGAGATCGCGCGCCTGATCGGCCCTGCCCAGTGGGATAGCCCTCATCTTGCCGCCACGATAAAGGCATTCATGGACAGCAAAAGCGTCTCCCAGGAATAAGAAAGGAGACTACGAAACGGTCTTTATAAATTTAGCAAATCTGGACAAACCTAATCTGGTCCTTTGTAATGCTCGAAATGAAAGGGGGACGGGGAGGCCGCGGGCATTTTTCATTGCGGCTGTGGATAGATACGTTGCCGGAGCATTTCCACAACTACATACGATGCGCGCTGGAAGAGCCCCGCCTTCAGGGCGAGGGCGACGGCAAAGATAATCGCGATGCCGGTGCCGGTCGCCAAAGTGTCGGCAAAAAAGGTCTCGCCGAGGCCTTCGACGACAAACTTGCCCGCGAAAGATAGAACAACAGTCAAAGAGAAAATAGGAAGCGAAGCGCTTCCCGCCGCACAAACCCAGCGGGGGACTGTCATCTTGAGCCAAGCCTGATCTTTGGTAACAACTCGTGCCACCAGATAAGCCGATGCGAGCAGGCCAACCAGACGCCAAAGATCGAGAGATTGCTTGTTGAGACTGAAATACATCGCCCGCAAACGGTTGGCGGCGGCGTCGTCTATGGTCTCGAAGGCGATCGTCATTAATACGACGGCGCTGAAGATGACGAAGATCGCACAGCAGATGTCAAGAACCTGACGCGCACTTCCGGATGCAACCGGCGGGCTGTTCGTGCGGGTCCGCCAGCCGAAGACCAAGCCAATTGCAAATAGGAACTGCCAGCAGAACGGGTTGAATCCCCAATTGTAATCGAAGGTGATGGTTGGAATTTCTGGGAAGAAGCGTGACGTGAACATCCACATCAGGCCGGAAGCGGCAAGCAGCGCGAGTTCGCTGCGCGAACGAAGCCAGATCAGAAAAGGCGCGAGCAGCATGACGATGACGTACATCGGCAGGATGTCCAAAAGCGGCGCCTGAAAAGCGAGTAGCGGCGTGCCAGCCACAACCTGCAGCGGATCGCTCTCAATCTTATCGAGGAAAACCTCGTAACCGGTGGTGACACCAATTGAAGCGATCAGAGAAGCGGCGGTGAATATCAGAACTACAAGAGTCACATGGTAGACTAGGATCGTGCGGGCTCTGGCGAACGCCTTGCGTGCAAAAGCCTCGATCCCTTCCGGGATAAGCCTGTAATAACTGAGCGCGGCCGAGTAGCCGGCGAGAAACATGAAGACTTCTGCCGAGTCGAACAACGTGTAAGTTCTTGAAGTGAGGTAACTAAAGGTGTTGTTCGGGATGTGATTGATAAAGATGAAGATCAAGGACAAGCCGCGGAAGAAGTCGATCCGGTGATCGTAATAGGGCTTCTGAGCAAGCTGCTGCTTTACCTCCCGCCTAGGCCGGTCCATGCGCGCAATCGGCACCGCCGGGCTGAGCAAGGCGGCCGGGGCTCCATCTGCCTTTAACCCCGCGTATGCTCTGAATGGGTTCCGCATGTTCATCCCGAATTGCAAAGCCAACTGCCCTTATTGAATCAAGCACAAAATAGGCATGTTCGGGACCTGGCGAAACCAAAATATCCTCACCCTCTCGTGAATGCCCTTTCTATTACGAAATGTTACAAGCCTCCTCGCTGGAGTTGCCATCAAGCCGCGGCAAGGTCCCGGAATTGTGCTACAGCCACGGTCAGCTTTGCAAGGCTAAGCTGGCTACCATCAAGCATTGCGGCGAGGTTTTTGGCTACGCGGCTCGCTGTACCTTCATTGCTCTTGCTCCATCCCCCCCTAAAATCAACGTCCGGGGAGGATTCTGCAATAACGGTTTCGGCAAGGCGGCGCTGTGCTGAAGCCAGAGTGGCAAGACTGCTATTTACGGCGAGCCTGTCGAAATAATCACCGGAAGCAATCTCCTCGCTTGCGGCAGCAAGCTCATCAAGGTGAAAAGCGTCACGAATGGCGAAGACTGTCTTCGCTGCGGTAGCGATCGGGACCCTGGCAGCATCAGCCACCCGCACAATGTCGAGCGCTTGAGTTAGTGGCCCCAGCGCCGCCAGCCCGCGGGCAATCGCTGTGGGCGTGCCGCTTTCCTCAAGCTTATGTTTTTCTTCATGCAACCGCGCCTGTGCCTCCCGAGGCAATGCCTCGATCAGGTTCGACGCCAGCTCTTTTACACCATCGCAATAGCGGGCAATTTCCGGCTCCAAGCTGTCTTCCGAGAGACCGTGACGGAGAAACCATGCCGTCTGAGTACGAAGCAAGCTCTGCACCCTGCGATAGAGATCGAGCTGCACCATCCCGTCGATCTTGCCGTCAAGCCCATCGATGTCCTGGTAGATCCGGTGCACATCATAGACCGCCATTACTGCCGCAAAAGCGTAGGCGATATCCGCAGGTGAGTTTCCGGTCTCTTCCACAAGCCGGACAACAAATGTTGGCCCGCCGCTATTGATGATGTCGTTCGTTAGGCTGGTAGCAATAATTTCGCGGCGTAAGCGATGTTTTGCGATTTCGGCGGCAAATCGGTCGCGCATCAGCGGCGGGAAGTAGGCCGTTAGCGTCTTATGGAAGTAGGGATCATCGGGGACAGTTGAATTGATCAGGTCATGATCGAGGTCGATTTTGGCATAGGCAAGCAGCACCGCCAACTCTGGCCGGGTGAGCGGCTTGCCACTCTTTTGCCGCTCAAGGATGGCGTTGCCGGAAGGCAAGCTTTCCAAGGCCCTATCCAGGTGATCTTGTGTTTCGAGCCTTTGCATTAGCCTTTGCTGGAATCCCAGATCCGCTAGGCCATCGCGTTCCGCGAGACTTATCGCAAGTGTTTGCAGATAATTATTACGAAGCACATTCGCCGCCACCTCTTCTGTCATTGCAGCCAGAAGCTCGTTCCGCGCGTTGAGGTCGAGTTTTCCTTCGGCAACCGCCTCGCCCAAGGCGATCTTGAGATTGACCTCGACGTCCGAAGTATTGACGCCGGCAGAATTATCGATGGCGTCGGTATTGTTTTTGCCTCCGAGCTGGGCGAATTCGATGCGTGCTTTTTGCGTTAGCCCGAGGTTCGCGCCTTCTCCGGCGACCTTGGCATTGAGTTCGCTGGCAGGGATGCGAATGGCGTCGTTTGCCTTGTCGCCTGCCTGGGCATCGGTTTCGAGGCTGCTGCGGACATAAGTGCCTATTCCGCCGAACCAGAACAGATCGACAGGTGCCTTCAGAATCGCTTTCAGAAGCTCATTCGGTTCGACGGCAGGACCTACGCTCAAGAGCGCCTGGGCTTCGGGTGAAAGCCTTATGGTTTTTTCGCTGCGGCCGAATACCCCGCCACCCTTCGAAATCTTAGAGGGGTTGTAGTCTTTCCAGCTTGACTGAGGCAGATTGAACAATCGCTCGCGCTCGTTCCAGCTTGCGGCGGGATCGGGGTCCGGATCGATGAAAATGTCCCGATGATCGAAGGCTGCAACGAGCTTGATCGCCTTCGACATCAGCATTCCATTTCCAAAGACATCGCCGGACATATCGCCGATCCCAGCAACTGTGAAAGGCGTGGCCTGAATGTCGGCGTTCATCTCCCGAAAATGTCTCTTCACCGCCTCCCACGCGCCACGCGCAGTGATCCCCATCTTTTTGTGGTCGTAACCGGCCGAGCCTCCACTGGCGAAGGCATCTCCGAGCCAGTAATTGCGGCTCAAGGAAATCTCATTGGCGATATCGGAGAACGCCGCGGTCCCCTTGTCCGCCGCAACGACAAGGTAAGGATCATCGCTATCGCGCCTTACGGTTTTATCCGGCGGTATAACCTTGCCGCCTACGGCATTGTCGGTGATGGAAAGGAGGCTTGAAATAAACGATTTGTAACAGGCGACGCCCTCCGCCTGAAGAGCGTCGCGGCTGGCTTTCGGCATGCTGCGCGGTACAAACCCACCTTTCGCTCCCTGTGGAACGATTAGGACGTTCTTGACCTGCTGCGCCTTTTCGAGGCTGAGAATTTCGGTGCGAAAGTCGAGCGCACGGTCCGACCAGCGTATTCCGCCTCGTGCTATGCGGCCGCCGCGTAAATGGATGCCTTGAAAGCGGGGGGAATAGACGAAAATCTCGGCGAAGGGCTTCGGCGAGGGCAGCCAAGCTATCTCCGCGCTGCGGAATTTCAGGGAAATCGTCTTGGGCAGTCCCTGTTCGCCTTCCTGATAGAAGTTGGTCCGCAAAGTGGCGTTGATCAGGGTGAGAAGACTACGCAGGATGCGATCGTCGTCGAGCACCGGAATGGCGTCGAGCTTTGCCGAGATGCGTTCAGTAATCCGGGTCTCTTCTTCATCCCGCTCAGTGGCGCTCCTTTCGGCGGCAGGGTCGAACATGACGTCGAATAGGCTGAACAGGTCCGAGGCAATCGCAGGATGCTTGTTCAGAACCTGAGATACATAATCCATGCTGTATGGCACGCCAGTCTGCCGCAGATAAGCGGCATAGGCGCGAAACAGGGCTGCCCGCCGCCAGTCAAGGCCGGCGCGCAGGATCAAGCCATTGAAATGATCGTTGACGGCAGCGCCGCTCCAAATAGCGAGAAAACCCAGCTCCAAATCTTCGCGGCGAGTGGCAATGTCTCCAGCCCCGTTGGAGAAGCGCAGATCGCAGTCATGCAGATAAACTAGCCGGCTTTCGCCGCGCATCTTTGGATGCAGCCGAAAGGTCCGCTCCGACACGACATCGAAGCCCAAATTTTCAAGAATGGGAACGCGCTTAGATAGGGTGAGCGGCTCGTCGAGCTGCTGTAACGTCGCCCGCAAAAACAGCGGATCTCCGGCATCGGGGCGGTAAACATCTATGTCTGTACGATGACCCGGCCCAAGCTTCTGCAAACGCCGAAGGTCTTCCAACGCACGTTCGGGGGTGTTCGCCTCTTGATACCCGGCAGGAAAGGCATGCAGATAGCTTTCGAGTAGCTCGAAGCCTTGCGCTCCGTAGCATTCCAAAACCTTGCTGCGAAAAACGTCGCTCCACGTCGTGATGATTTTCTCGACATTCTTCTCAAGCTCCAGTTCCTGAGCATGCCGCAACCCGGAATCGCGCCGCCAAATGACGATATGGATCCGGACAACGGCGCTCTCTGCAAAAAAGGGAGTGAAGGATTCGAGTTCGCCCCCGAATGCCTCTTCGAGCATCTTCACAATCGCGACGCGAACATCGGTGTTGAAGCGATCACGGGGAACATAGACGAAGGCCGACACAAAGCGTTCAAACTCGTCGCGGCGGATGAAAACCCGCGGCCTGGGCGTGAGATCGAGCTTCAGGACCTCTTCGGAGATCTTTGCGAGTTGGCCGGGCGAGATCTGGAACAGCTCGTCGCGTGGAAAAGTCTCAAGCACATTGAGGAGCGCATGGCCAGAATAGCTGTCAAAGGGGTATCCGGAACTCTTGAGAACTCCGTCAGCCTTAAGGCGCACTAGGGGAATATCCAAGGTGGAGAGATTGTAGGCGCTCGCGCTGAAAAGCCCCGCGACCCGCAATTGCCCCGTAATCCGTCCATCATCGCCGTATTTCTTGATCCCGATTATGTCCATGTGCGTTCGGCGATGGACGGTCGATTTATAATTTCCCTTTGCAACGATGACGGGAGGCGAATTCAGAAAATAGGTTCTGATTTCGGGGGAAAGCCTGGGCTCTTCCGCGCTCCGGCGCAACATGGACATGTTTTCGTCGCGCAGCAGGCCAAGACCGGAACAGCCGCTAGGCACAAGCTGCCCCGTATCGCGATCGCCCACATAGTCGTAGTCGCGGACCCCGAGAAAAGTGAAATTGTTGGCAGACAACCAGCGCAGGAAGGCGATCGATTCGGCATTGATCTCCGGTGCTACCGGGGGAGGGCTCTGCTCCAATCTCTCGATCGCAAGATCGATGCGAATTGTCATCGCGTCGAAGCTTGAGACGACCGTCTTCACATCACCAAGAACCTGACTGAGAGCTCTTTCGATCTCATCGGCCCGCGCGCCATTCCCGCTATGGCGGATGTGGAAATGAATAAAGCTTTCAGCTTGGCCAGCATGTGAATGCTCGCGCGCAGGCTGAAGCGTGAGGAGTTTTCCTGAGTTGTCCCGTCTGACCTCGAAAATCGGATGAGCGACCAGCTCGGGGACCAGTCCGAGCTCATGAAGCTGAGCGACGGTCGAATCGAGGAGGAATGGCATATCGTCATTGACGATATCGGCTACGAGAAATTCACCGTTCTTGAGAACGCTACGCCGCAGCAACACTTTTGATTCGCCTGGCAGGCGGCGGCGGAAACCCTCAAAGGCCCTCGTGGCGAGTTCAGCAAGATCGCTTGCAGGGTAGCATTCCAGCTCGGCGACGTCGGCTGCGAGGAAAAGTTGCTCCGCGAAGGTCGCCGCAAGACTGCCCTCCGCTTGACGCGAAACTTGCCGGATAATCCCGGCGAGCCTATCCTCTGCGGCGGCTTCAGCCGTTAATGTCATTTTGCATGCTCCATTATCATTCTTGGGAGGCGCACGTAGGCTTCCCGGCCC
>JBAUNL010000627.1:0-2426 GCA_049579205.1 Rhodomicrobium sp.
CCATGCCCGGTATTCTCGGTGGTATGGACGTTCATGTGCCAGGCGAATACCTCCGTGTTCTTTTGCTGCGAAAGAACCATATTTACCGCCTCTGGAGCATCCTTCATGGCAAGCATGCTTAGTGCCCTATACAGTCTAGTTTTTAAGACGCTAGGACGCCATTATACAACATTTTACACCGCTTATGGCATTATACGGTACAAATGCAACGATCGTTTGTTGGCTTATGCCGAAGGACTGCCGCCCCGCGCACCGCAAGCTTTGCAGCATAGCGGGCCAGGCGGCCAGCCTTTGAACCCTGCGTTTAGCGGCGACGTTTATATCTACAAAAGATGGCTCCGAAGAGCGGGCAGTGGTTTTTCTTCCAAGCAATGGGTACGAGGTGGACCTTTCGCGGCCTCCGCAAGAGATGGACGAGGAGCCAGAGCTAGAGCCACCTCCTCCTCGCGCAGAGATTTCCCCGCCAGCGGGAAAATTCGATGCTGAGCCATCCGTCGAGCGGATGACCGAAGACGAACATAGCTTGGAGGAATCGCGTGACACTTCTGTAGCGGAGCGCACCTGCACCTGCAACGGAACCAGCGATGGTCATATGACCTGTGCCGTACACGGGCGGTTCGGCTGAATGGAACCTTAGTGGCCCAGCGGTCGCGTTATGACTCACTGCACAACGAAGCGCGGGCTTATGCGCGCTATGTGGCGCAACGGTTTGCCTATCCCTGATGCTATCGAGGTTTTGCCGGATCGCATTCCCGTAAAGAACGCCCCCGAAACCAAGATGCCGTTATTCGTGCGATCCTTTACGCTACGGCGCCAACTTCTCCGCATTGCCAGGGGCGGTCTTCACAATCTTCGCGCGAACCTTGCCATTCGCGGTATTAATTATGCTGATCGTATCGCCCTGCTTGTCATACTTATTGCAGGAAGTACCCGAGGCTTCTTTCCAGGTGGTGCAGTTCGTATTGTCCTTGATAACCCAAGTCCCATGCCACATGACTCCTTTTGGCGTCTTGTAAAGCGAACTCCCGTCGGCGGCATAAAAGAGCACGCCCTGGCCTGGCGTGCCTGTCACCGACTCGCCTGTTGTTTCAACGTAGATCGTCTTTCCCGAAAACAAGTCCTTAATTTCGGCGCCCGTCAGTTCCGCCGCCGCCGCGTAACCGGTGAGACCCAACGACGCCAAAGCACCGATCGCAATATGCTTCATGGAATGCATGTTTACCTCCCAAAAAATTTGTGACTTGAGCATAGCTATCGAAGAGCAAACTATCAATCCTCACATGACTTACCGGGTATGCGCCACCATCAAAGAGCGCCGATGAAATCTCTTTTACGAAGTTCAACACCCGCATGCCGCAAAAGGTCATACGCCGTTGCCGCGTGGAAGTAGAAGTTCGGAAGGACAAAGCCGAACACGTAGTCGCGCCCACTTAACGTCATCTCCCTACCACCTGGCTGCAGCATGATAGTCCGGTTCTCGCTTCCTTCGACTTTGGATTGCGGCACGCTCTTAACGAAATCGAGTGTTTTGGCAAGACGCGCCTTCAGCTCCTCGATCGTATTTTCCGTGTCGGGATAGCTCGGTACTTCGAGGCCGGCAAGGCGCGCCGCCATGGCCTTGGCCTGATCCGTCACGACCTGAAGCTGACGGGGAAATGCGTACATGTCGGGCGCAAACCGGTAGTGCATAAGCACGGAGGGATCGATCTTGCGCGCCTCACAATGGGCCGCTGCTTTATCGAGGATCGCACTGAGGTTTCCGAGCGTCCGAATTACGGGCGGAAAGGCCGCTTCATACATGGAAAGAGGCATGGTGAGTTCCTTTCTGATTGGATGGGCATCGAAGTGAACCTAACGTCGCAATCAAGGAAACTTTCCTTCAATCTCTGCGACTACGGCACCAACGAGCAGCCCGAGACCTCCCCGTACATCCGGTACCCGCTTGAACCGGCGGACAGGGCACATCGCCAAACGAGCAGAAGACGCAACAATCCCCTGCCTTAGGCTTCAGCAAGAGCCCGCGATTTGCACTCATAAAAATATTGGCATGCATCCGTTGGCATGATCTCAATTGCGCGATGCCCGCAAGCCGGGCACGTGATGGTCGATTGCAGTTCAACCATAGCCTCAGATGCCCACGTGGTACGCTTGCTCCTTACGCTCCCGCGAACCGGTCGATCTTCGCCGCCATGATGAAATCATTCTCGTGGAGACCCTTGATCTTCTTGGTGCGCAGCGACACGGTGCCATAGCCCCAGCCGAAGCTGATATCGGGATGGTGGCCTTCGGCTTCTGCGAGCTCACCAACCTTCTGTACGAATGTGAGCGCCTCGCGAAAGTCCGGGAAACGGAAAGTCCGCTCGATTCGGTGTGCCTCATCCTTGAGCGCCCATTCCGGGGCTTCAGTGAGCAAGGTTTCGGCTTCT
>JBAUNL010000628.1:0-6742 GCA_049579205.1 Rhodomicrobium sp.
CACCGCATTTGGGCGCAGTGAGAGCCGCGATGAGGCGCACCGCAGCCACAAGTGGCGCCTTCTTCTGGGACTGGGAAAAATATATGGGCGGCCCTTGCTCGATTCATGCCTGGGCCTCAGCCAATCCTCCGCTTGCCGCTCCGGACCATGTGACCCTGACGGAAGCCGGGGACGCGCGTTCGTCGCGGGCCCTATTTGCGGAGCTCATGGCGGGTTACGAGTCCTATCAGCGCGGGCTTCAAGCAAGGGCGCAAGCAATATTGGCAACGGTTACAAAACCTTCTCAGCCCGCAAAAGCCGTGCGAAAGAAACATCGCGCAGTTGCGCAGCAGCAGTAACGTTTTACACCTGCCTTAGCATCGCGTTCGTGATTTCGGCCAGAGACCGGCACCCGGAAAGACCCATCGTCAAATCGAAGTCCGCGCGAAGATTGCGGATGACTTCGCGGACGCCGTTCGCGCCTCCAACCGCCAAGCCGTAGACATAAGGCCTGCCGATCAGGACAGCCGAAGCGCCAAGCGCAAGCGCTTTGAAAATATCAGACCCCGTCCGAATGCCGCTGTCGAAAAGGACCGGAATTTTTCCACCCACCTCCGCAACTACAGCTGGCAGAGCATCCAGCGCCGCGATAGCGCCATCAACCTGACGGCCGCCGTGGTTCGAGACGACAGCGCCGTCCATTCCATGCTCGATCGCGAGCCGCGCATCTTCTGGGTGCAGGATACCCTTGAGGATTATCGGAAGCTTCGTCCGGGATCGGAGGAAGCCGAGCTGATCCCACGACAAACCAGGGTTTGAGTATGTTTCAACGAATTTTGCCGCTGCGCCAAGCCTGTCTTCCTCCGGTGGCTTTGCAAGCATCGACCGGAAGACTGGATCTGACGTGTATTGAGCGATTCCTTTGCCTGTGATGAAAGGCAGATAAGCGTTCATCAAATCCCTTGGCCGCCAACCGAGAAGCGTGGTGTCGAGGGTCACAACAATGGCACGGGCTCCGCAAGCCTCTGCACGCGCCACAAGGCTGGCGGTCAAGTCATTTGAAAGACTCCAGTATAGCTGGAACCAGAAGGCCTGGCCCTGAAGCGCCTCGGCGATCTTCTCCATCGGCACAGAAGCCTGATTGGAGATAATCATCGGCACGGCCTCTGCCTTGGCGCCCTGCGCCACGGCCGCGTCCGCCTCCGGATGCGCTAGTTCCAGAACCCCGACGGGAGCGAGCAAGAATGGCGAAGCCAATTTCTCGCCGAACAACGGCAAGGAAAGATCGCGCTGAGCTGCCCCTCGCAGGTGCCTTGGAACAATGCGCCAGCGCTCAAAAGCACGGCAGTTTTCGGCGACGGTCCCTTCTTCACCGGCGCCACCGGCGACATAATCGAAAGCTTCCGGGGCCATCGCCGCTTTGGCAGCCGCTTCCAGTTCCTTGAATCGCACCGGAACTTGCGGTTTTTTCTGCAGCACCGCGCCTGCCAGATAGATCTCAACGTTGCGAGCTACGCCAGGACCAGGAACTGAGGTTCGAATTATGCTGGATGGTGTTTCGGTCATCCCAAATCCCTCTGCATGCGGAAGTGCGGCCAGGTCCTTATCTTGGACCCTTATCGGGTACGAGGCTACTCCCGGAAAGGCTAAAAGGGAAAGCGTAGAGCTTGCCGAGGCTTTAAAGCCATCACCTTCGAAACGAACCCCTTGAGGGTCCCTTCTTATGTCAGCGGCCCTGCGCTTCCTACGAATGCGACGGCGCTTATGCCTCTAAGCGCGCCGAACAACGCTGCTAGGCCGGCCTGGTAGTCCCGATCGCGCTGAAGGTCTGATCAGCAGGTACGCAAACCTGACGAGGCCAAGCATCCATGGCATAAGGACAGCTGGCAGGAGCAAGAGACCGTGATCTGCCACGGAAGAGATCAGCGACCAAGTGACAGCGGGGAAAAAGATGTCGCCAGCGAGGATAGCCGAGCCGAGTAGAGCGGACACAGAGAAGCCGAAGCAGAGTGCGCGTCCGAAGCGCTTAGCTGCACTCCACAGGGTCCACGCCGCGAGACCGTATCCAACAAGGATCAGAGCCCCCGCAAGCCACGGAGCAAGCGAAAGGAGGATCCCCCCTACTGCGGCGATCAAAAGCCCGCAATAGAAGGCGGTCCAATTACATGGAACAGCTCCAGCGGGAACAATGGTTGCTCCCTCAGCCGGCTGATCGTCATACATATAGTCGATTAAGTCACCTTCCGGGCCAGGCGAAGACATGGATGCCTCCCATCCCAAGCCGCATGCAGCGCCGCAACGTCGCCGCTGGATGCGAATGTCGCGAAATGTAATGCTAGTCAAGAAAAGTTAAAAGATACAATCGGCTAAGCAATTGAGAAGCCGCGCATAAATTCGGAAGAGCGCAGCTAAAGGCCAATGAAAAGCCGGTGAAGTTCCCGAGCGGCGCGCTTACCTTACGATCTCAGCCTGTTCGGATTTGCGCACCAGCTCCGCAGAACCTGGAATATAGGCGTCGAAGCCAGCCCAGAACTGCTCGCGCAACTGATCGCGCTCCTGGAGTATCTCATGCCTTGCGCCCGCGACCACGATGCGGGTGCAGTTCTTGATGCGGCTTGCGAAGTGCTCGATCGCGGCTGTTGACACAATCTGATCGTTGCCAGCTGCGACAATCAAGATCGGTACCTTGACGCTTTCCATGAAGGCCGCCGAATTTATGACCTGCATGGAACTGGACGCTGCGCCCACCCAGCCGATTGTTGGAGCGCCGATCGCAAGGTAAGGTGCGGCCTGAACCAGCTCCCGCGCACGCTCGAAACGCAGCCGGTCGGAAGTAAGCAGGTTCCCTTCAAACTGGCTGGCTTCCGGGGCGTAACTTCTCCAGCCGGGAATGTAGGAATCGCCAAACCCGAAAAAGGTTGCTGTTTCCGCGAACACGGAGATTGACGAATTCCTCAGATCGCTGCCCGCGAATTTGATCATGGGAGCGCTAAGCACCATGCGCTCCCACCAGCACACCTTGGTCTGGGCAAGGCGAAGAACCAAGTGGCCGCCCAGGGAATGGGCGAGACAGTAATAAGGCGGAGGGCAGTCCGGCAGGACGATTTGGGCCATGAACTGGCGGACATCGCTGTCGTAATTTGCAAAGGTCTCGACATGGCCCTTCAGCGGATTCTTCAAAAGCCGGGATGAACCGCCTTGACCCCGCCAATCCATCGTAACCACCGCGAAGCCGCGCCTGCGCAGGTCACTGATGGTTTCAAAATACTTTTCAATGAATTCGGTGCGACCCTGGAACAGGCAGATTGTGCCCAAACGCCGTTCGGCGGTTGTGTCCCAGCGCGCATAGCGAATGAGAACGCCGTCCAGCGCGGCGAAATAGCCGGTTATGGCTCCGATCGGTATCGGGTTGCGCGTCGTGCCGGCGAGTTCCGCTGAAGGTAGCTCCATCTCTCAACCCCTGGTTCCGAAAAACTTTATCCCTGTTGCAGCTTGTGCTCAAGCACCCCTTGACACCCAAGGAACTAGAAATAAATCAAGGTGTGCAGGCCAAAAGGCTGCAAAGACAGTTCGCCTGGCCTTAAAGGCAGGCTCGAATTCTCGCTTATCCGAGGAGAACAACCATGAGACGTCTTGACTTGACACCACTGTATAGATCTTCGATCGGTTTTGATCATCTCGCATCCGTTCTTGACCAACTCTCAAGCCTCGATGCCGAGAACGGGTTTCCACCCTACAATATTGAGCGCCTGGGTGAGAACAGCTATCGCATTACCATGGCTGTCGCCGGCTTCGGAGACAGTGACCTTTCCATTGAAGTGAAGGAAGGCACTCTAAGCGTCAACGGCGAAAAGAAGGGCGAAGACAAGGTTCGTCAGTATATCCATCAGGGTATTGCTGCGCGCAGCTTTGAGCGCCGGTTCCGGCTTGCTGAATATGTCGAAGTGTCCGGGGCCACGCTTGAGAACGGACTGCTGCACATCGATCTGAAGCGGGAACTTCCCGAAGCGATGAAACCGCGCACGATCAACATCACGAAGGCACAAGCCTCCACCAGCCGGGTAATCGAGGGCGAATCGGTTCGCCAATCGCAGGCGGCTTAAGAACCCCTTATCCGTCCGCTGATAAGGCGGACGGAACACCCTATTGCTTGAGGGCGGACGAGGGTCCGCCCTTTCGTTTTGCAGGCCGGACAAACAAAGCCGCGATCTCGACGTGCGCCGTAAATCTGAACTGGTCGAACGCGGCAAGCTGGGCAAGCTGTAATCCGCCATTCAGAAGGATGGATGCGTCCCGCGCGAATGTAGCCGGGTTACACGAAAGCATTATCACGGCGCGTATTTGGGAAGAGGCTAGCGCGTGGCATTGAGCCTGCGCTCCCTGCCGGGGCGGGTCGGCGATAATGCATGCGAATTTATTCAGTTCGGCACTACCCAAAGGGGCCCGGAAGAGGTCGCGCCGGGTGGCGGAGACAGGTTTGAGGCCTTTTGCTTCTCCCGCCGCCTTTGCGACAGCGCGAATAGCTTCGGCGTTTTCCTCATAAGACGAAACGGGAGCAACCCTCGACACCGGAAAAGTGAAGGCACCGAGGCCTGCAAAAAGATCGCAGACCGGCTCGTTCGCGGCCCGAACCTCCGTAAGCGCATCCAGGACCCATGAGGCCATATCCCGCTCGCACGCCTCGACGGCTTGCAGGAAGGCCCCCGGCGGAAGAGGAACCTTCACGCCTCCGAACGAGACAAAGGGTGTGGCAGCTTGCATGAGCGTCTCGCGGTTCCAGCTAAGGCAGCGACGCAGCAATCTGCGGCACGAGAACCGGACATTCTTCAAGATCGGTGATCGTATGCGTCCGCTCGGAGTGAAAGCCCATCTCGATCACGCCTCCAGCTTTCCGGGCTGCGAGTGTGGCTCGCCGGCGGCTTGAGACCGGATAGCTTCGCAGTTTCTCAGGCACCGCTTTTATGCCCACGCGACTTAGCGCGGAAGTTATTAGGTCCACTTTCCAGTCGCGATAACGCGCCTCGCTCCAGTGCTGGAGAGTGCATCCTCCGCAAGTCCCAAAGTGTTTGCAGACCGGTTCGATACGCTCCGGGGAAGCGTGTTCTATCTCGACCAGACGGGCGCCGGTTCCGAATGCTACGGCAAGGACGGTCTCACCGGGCAGCGTGTACGGAATGAAGACCTTGGTTCCATCAAACTGCGCGACTCCATGGCCTTGGACGCCAACGGCTTCTACCTTTGCTGTGAATCGCTTCCCAGCCTCTTCCGGAAGGCGCGCTTCAGCCTTCCCATGTGGCGCCGGCGAGCGTCTCTTCATTGCCATCTTGACCTGGAAGTGGGGAGGGGATAGTTCCGCGAACGCGCCATCCCCCCGCTTTAATACCTGCCACGGCACGCTGCACTGCCTCATGCCGCGCGGCTACATCCTTGACGATGCCGCCTTTTCCGACAAGCGCCGGGCCAACTTCGAATTGCGGCTTGATCAATGCCACCAGCCACGCCCCTTTTGCGGCAAGTGGGAGCACGGCAGGCAAGACTTTCGAAAGCGAGATAAAGCTCACGTCGCAGGTTAGTGCCCGGATTGGAGAATCGAAAAGGTCCGGACGCAGGGACCGGGCATCGGTGCTCTCCATCGAGATAACTCTTAGATCGGCACGAAGAGACGGATCGAGCTGATCGCGCCCCACATCAACGGCGAAAACCCTGCTTGCCCCACGTTCCAGCAGAACTTGTGTAAAACCGCCCGTGGACGCTCCGAGATCGAGGCAAGTCTTCCCCTCGGGAGAAAAACCGAAAGCGTCAAGAGCGGCGATCAGCTTCCAGGAGCCGCGGGAGACATAGTGTGTGTTTTCAAGAAGTTGAACGGAGGCGTGCTCGGAAATCTCTATTCCCGGCTTTGCGGCAATCTTGCCGCCGATGCTTACTGCACCGCGCCGGATAAGGTCTTGCGCCTGCGAGCGGGTGCGGACGAGGCCGCGCCGGACAAGCAGATGATCAATCCTCATTTTCACAGTAAAATGCCCAGCTTTCGGGGAACGTGTAATATGTATGTTGCAAATGCCCTCGATTGGAGCAATCATCCCTGATCTGTGTTGCGCCGCATAACCAGCGCAAGCGCATTTTCCCTATTAACGCAGAAGGAATGTTGAAAAAAAACATGTGAGAGACGACAGCCTCCTTCGCGGCCGAGGTCGCCGGGAAGGCCATAAGCGCAAATCCCGGCGCAATGCCGTCAAGCTTCAAGACAATGCAACTCAACCTCACATACCATTGGGATTCTCAACTCATGATGCTTGTCCGCACCTATCTCTCGAACAGCACGATCGAGGGAGTAGGCATCTTCGCCGCTGAACCTATTAAGGCCGGCGATGTCATCTGGCGTCTCGAACCGAAATTCGATGTGTTCTTTACAGAGACCGACATCGAAGAGCTTCCGCCGCACATGCAAGATTTTATTGCGCGTTATTCATATCCGCACATGCGCAAACCGGGGATTTGGGTGCTGGAAGCCGACAATGGCCGGTTCATGAACCACAGTGAAGCTCCGAACACCGATTTTAGCGATTTCGAAGAGGGCTTTGCCATTCGCGATATCGCTGCCGGCGAGGAAATCATCTGCAACTACCATGAATTTGACTCGACGTTCAGCGGCTGGTTCCCCTCGATCGCGCAAGCGACGAACGGAAAAGACCACGCTCACACCTGAGCTAGGGGCTTCCAGCGTTGCCTGTGGAGCACCGGGCAACGCCGGATAGCTTCTTTC
>JBAUNL010000629.1:0-4050 GCA_049579205.1 Rhodomicrobium sp.
GAAACCCGCGCCAGCCCGCTCGTCAACGAAATCTATCTCGGTGACTGGGATGCCGATGCTTGAAATCGAGGCTCTCGAAACAGGCTATGGCGATACGCAAGTCCTGCACGGCATCGGCCTTCAGGCGAAGAAAGGGCGCGTGCTCGCGGTTTTGGGGCGCAACGGAGCCGGCAAGACCACAACGCTGAAATCGGTCATGGGCCTTCTTCCCGCAAAGAGGGGTTCGATCAGATTTTGCGGCCAAAAAATCACGAACCGGCGCAACTTTGAAATCGCCCGGCTTGGCATCGCCTATGTCCCGGAAACCCGGGACATCTTTCCATCGCTCACGGTGCTCGAAAACTTGGAACTCGCCGCTCGCCGTAAACCCGTGGGTGAAAGGCGCTGGACGCTCGCCAGCGCCTTTGAGCTTTTCCCAAGGCTCTACGAAAGACGGGCCAATGGCGGCAATCAACTTTCAGGCGGGGAGCAGCAGATGCTGGCCATAGCGCGGGCCCTGTTGATGAACCCGATTCTGCTCCTTCTAGACGAACCATCGGAAGGGCTGGCACCCGCCATTGTCAAACAGATCCACGGCAAGCTAGCCGCGCTGAAGAAAGAGGGGCTGTCGATGATCCTTGTCGAGCAGAATTTCGGGTTTGCGACAAGCCTTGCCGACGATGTCTGCATCATGGGGCGAGGGCAAATCGTGTGGAAGGGCGAGCCGCAACAGATCCGCGCCTCGCCCGAGCTTAAAGCGAAATGGCTCGGCGTGTGACCGCTGGCGGCAGCCTGCAACGCAATTAGGACCTATGCTTGAAAGAGGCCGCCGCGCCGGCCGAGTGATCAAGAAGGAAACACGAAATGCCAATGACCCTGTACGCGATGTCGGGCTCGCCTTACGCTAGGCGTGTATGGCTTGCGCTTGAATACAAGGGGCTTCCCTATGAGCTTAAAGCGCTGTCCTTTGATGCCGGCGATTTTGAGAAGCCGGAATTTCGCGCGCTCACGCCGCGGCGAAGGGTACCGGTAATGGCCGATGACGGATTTGTCCTTTATGAATCCGCCGCTATTGTCGAATATCTGGAGGACAAAAGCCCTCAGGAACCGCATCTTTTTTCAACTGACATCCATCAGCGCGCCTTGCAGCGGCGTATGGTGCGTGAAGCAGATCAGTATTTTTCGGCAGGGCTCGAGCACCTCGTCGAGGCAGTGCTCTTCACCCCAAAAGAACGAATATCGTTAGAGCGGATCGAGACCGCATGCGCAGAGATAAGGAAAGAATCAGCATTTTGGGAGGCGGCAATCATTGATGACTATCTCGCGGGAGCCCTTTCCGCAGTGGACCTCACGCTCTATCCCCAAATCGCACTCATTCGACGTATTGCACAACGCAATCCAGATATCGTGTCATTCGAACTGCCAGAACCAAAGATGGCCGCATGGATGGCGCGCATGGACGCACTGCCCATTGTGCGGAGGACTTGGCCGCCGCATTGGAAGTCCTAAACGATGAGCTCTGTATAACGCTGCTTTGTCTTGGATGGAATCTGGCTTTTGCCATGCGAATAGCCATTGTTGGCGGTGGCCCCGCCGGACTTTACTTCGCATATTTGTGGCGCAAGCGGCACACTACCGCGCTCGTGACCGTGTTCGAGCAGAACCCGCGCGATGCGACTTTCGGATTTGGCGTTGTCTTCTCCGACCGCGCGATGGATTTCCTTGAAACCGGCGATCCGGAGACAGCCGCTGTAATCACAGCACGCATGCAGACATGGAACGATATAGCCATCGTGCATCGAGGCGAGCGAATAGCGATTGACGGTGTGGGCTTCTCCGCCATCGGCCGCCTCGATCTTCTTCGCATATTTCAAAGGCGCGCGGCGGAGGTGGGGGCTGATCTTCGCTTTGAGACGCCCGTTGCAGATATCGGTCAGCTTCACAGCTTCGATCTCATTATTGCTGCCGATGGGGTAAACTCTTTCGTGAGGCGTAGTTTCGAGGCCGACTTCGAAACCTCGATCGCCTATTTGGACGAGAAGTTCGCCTGGTTCGGCACGTCAAAACCGTTCGACACGCTCACGCAGACGTTCATCGAGAACGAACTCGGCACCTTTAACGCACATCACTATCGTTATGCTGCCGGCAAGAGCACCTTCATTGTCGAATGCGACCAGGCGACATGGCTTCGCGCGGGCTTCGGCGAACTCGATGAAGAAGCTTCGCGTGCGTTGTGCGAACGCATCTTTACCGATACTCTTGAAGGATCTCCACTCATTGCAAACAAATCGGCATGGCGCAATTTTCCCTGGATTTGGAACCGCCGCTGGCACCACCGCAACATCGTTCTCGTGGGCGATGCGCTTCGAACCGCGCATTATTCCATCGGCTCCGGAACGCGGCTGGCCATGGAAGATGTCATCGCGCTTGTTCAGGCCCTCGAGGCTAACCCAAACAACCTCACCGCCGCTTTCGAGGCCTATCAGGCTGCACGGCAACATGTTGTTGAGAAACTCGTCGATGCCGCGCGCGTCAGCGCGGCCTGGTATGCAAACTTCCCGGCGCACATGAAGCTCAAGCCCCTGGAATTGGCGCAGAGCTACATTCTGCGGTCGGGACGACTGAGCGAAGCACGCCTTCGGCAGATGTCACCGCGTTTCATGAAGCGCTTCGACCAGGCGCAGGCAGTGACAGCGCATGACATTAAACCCTAACTAGGGGTTCTTCCGGCAGCCTATATGCAGACCAGCCCACCGGCTATCCTTTCTCGATCTTGCATGATCGCGGCCGGCGCTAATGCACGCAGTTTTTCCGCAGGCACGCTGGCAGCAGCTGCGACTTCTACCGATGCCGTACCCTGTTGTAATGGTATACAAAATTCCAAGAGAGAGGTATTTTAACAACATTAACGGCTAATTAACACAGTTTATCTGCACGTCCAGCAAAGCTTCTTGCGTACGCTGCGGCGCCTTCGATATTATCGTTCCTACCTAAAAAAGCGCTGCTGGGGAGGGAAGTATGTTTGTTGGTAAGCGGGCCACATGGCTCGCCACGAGTTTTTTTGCGTCTGTCTCTATCTGTCTCTATGAGTGTTGTCGCATTGAGCGCAAACGCCGTTGCCGGTAACCCAATCATTCACAACTACTATGACGGCAATCCCAACGACCTCTTGACCGCGGGTCTTGGAGCATCGGGGCTAACTCTTGCGGCTCCTGCGCCCGTGCCGGCCATTCCGGCCCAGCCGACAACTGACGAACTGCGTAGGATTGCCATTTACAACAACTATCGGGCGCTGGTGGATCCCACGCCGGCCGGGGGCTATGGCGTTCTTTACGGCCCCACTGTACCGCTCAACGGAACGACCCCTCTCCCAAATGACGGCAAGATAGCAGGCGATGAGTACATCACCTTCGACACGGATCCGGCAAAGAACGTAACCCTTATGGTTCAGGTGCCCAGCACCTTCGATCCGAATAATGCCTGCCTTGTGACGGCGCCCTCATCGGGGTCGCGCGGAATTTACGGTGCCATCGCAACAGCTGGCGAGTGGGGCTTGAAACATGGTTGCGCGGTCGCTTACACCGACAAGGGCAGCGGCATTGGCGCTCACGACCTGCAAAACGGCTTGGTCAATTTGATCCAAGGGCAGCAGGTGAGTACCTCACAAGCAGGGGGCGCCTCGATCTTCACTGCGCAACTGAGCAGCTCTCAACTTGCGGCCTTCAACACCGCGAATCCGAACCGCTTTGCGTTTAAGCATGCGCATTCTCAACAAAATCCCGAGAAGGATTGGGGCCAGAACGTTCTAAGTTCCATCCGCTTCGCGTTTCAAATCCTCGGCCAGCAATATGGCGGGAAGGTCACCAAGCAGAATACGATTGTGATCGCTTCCAGCGTATCCAACGGCGGCGGGGCTTCCATTCGCGCGGCCGAGCAGGACAATCAGGGTTTGATCGACGGCGTTGCGGTTGGCGAACCGAACGTGAACCCGGTTTATAATTCAGCCTTCGTGATCCAGCAGGGGTCCAGCGCTCCGGTGGCACATCACAGCCGGTGGCTCATCGATTACAT
>JBAUNL010000630.1:0-2635 GCA_049579205.1 Rhodomicrobium sp.
AGGCGGCGCATTTCGTCTTCGCCGTCGGCGACGGCATGGGGAAGCCAGGAGCGCTTCGGGATCCGCATTCCGGCTGGCACCCAATAATCACCGTGACCGCCGGTTTGCGAAATCATCGCAATTGCGATCAAGAGCCGCGGTCCGTCGATCAGCCCTTCGTCAATGGCGGCGCGGAAGCCTGCATCGGCGCCGCCAAGGTCGCGAGCAGTGGTAATGCCGCAGGCCAAGGTTTCGCGAAGTATTTCGATGGAGCGGAAGACGTTGTAGGTCGGTGAATTGAGCAGATGCTGGCGCATGTCGCGGGCGCGATACGTCGCGTGGACATGGCAATCGATGAAGCCGGGAAGTATGGTCCGGCCATCGGCATTGAGCCGGATAGCCTCTCGCGGAATGGGAATTTGGTCCAACGGACCTGCGGCAACTACTAAGCCGTCCTCGATGAGCACAGCAGCATTGGCGATAGGGTCGCCCCCCAGCCCATCAATCAGCGTTCCTCCTGCGATGGCGGTTATCATGGCCTATCCTTGACGCGGTGGGCATGCCCGGGGGGACGATCTGCCGTTAGCGCGTCCATCGCGTAGGAATTACATGAGGTCAATCGAGACATTTTTTGACTCAGTGTAGAATTCAAATGCCTGCATTCCGAGCTCCCGGCCTATGCCGGAGCGCTTATAGCCACCGAAGGGAGAGAAGACGCTTGTTGTGCTGGCGCTCGGGAGCCCGTTGATTGCGATCATTCCGGTCCGGATCTTCCGGGCCACGCGTAGCGCCCGGCTAATGTCGCGGCACCACACCGAACCGTTCAACCCGTAGGTCGAGGCGTTCGCGAGCTGCACAGCTTCATCTTCCGAGTCGAACGCTGTAATGCTGCAGACCGGTCCGAATATCTCCTCCCGAAAGATAGGCATGTCCGGCGTAACGTCTGTAAAAACGGTTGGCAAATAGAAGTAGCCCTTCTGGGGGCCGGACGGGCGCTTTCCGCCGGAAAGAATTTTTGCGCCCGTGTCCCGAGCCGCTGCGACAGCTTCCTCGACTCCCCTCAAATGCTCTTGCGAAATAAGCGGACCAAGAGTGGTCGCCGGGTCATCGAACGCTCCAGGACGCAGCTTGGAGGCCTCGTTCACAAAGGCTTCGGTGAAAGTGCTCAGGATGCTCCGCTCTACAAGAATCCGGGAGCGGGCAGAGCAGGATTGACCCGCATTGCCAAAGGCTGTGCGAACGGCACTCGCGGCGGCCTTATCGATATCGGCGTCGCTGAAAATTACGTTCGCGTTCTTGCCGCCGAGTTCGAGCGTTACCTTCTTGATGCTATCTGCGGCAGCCCTCATCACGGCGGACCCAGTTCTGCTGGACCCCGTGAAAGAGATGCCATCCAAGCACTCGCTTTCTGCCAACATGGACCCCACGGCGGCGTCTCCCGGAAGAATATTCACAACGCCGTCTGGAACGCCGCTGTCTCTCGCAATCCCGGCCAGGAGAAGTGTTGAGAGGGGTGTCAAGGGCGATGGCTTCAGGATGCAGGTGCAGCCGGCTGAAAGTGCTGGAGCGAGCTTCCATGAGGCTGCCAGTAAGGGAAAATTCCAAGGCGTGATCTGTGCTACGGTGCCCAGCGGTTCGCGCAAAGTAAAATTCAGAGAGCTTACTGAAACAGGGATTGTGTCGCCAAAGAACTTGTCCATCGCGCCGGCGAAGTAGGTGAAGACACGTGCCGCCCCCTCCACCTCCCGGCGAGCGTCCCGCAGGGGCTTGCCAGCATTGAGGGATTCAACCAGTGACAAGTCATCAAGCCGCGCCGTAATACCATCTGCGATTTTCTGAAGGATGCGGCCCCTGTCAAAGGCCGGAATTTGAGGCCACGGCCCAGCGTCGAATGCCTCGCGAGCTGCCTTGATTGCCTGTTGCAACTGCTCCCGTGATGCGGCCGTTACATGAGCGATAATAGTCCCGGTCCAAGGGCTTCTTATAGGGTCGCCGGAGCTCGCCGGGGGCAGGAACTGGCCATCGACGAAGGGCGTAACCGGAAGCTTAGGCAGGTTCGGAATCATGACACGGACTGCGAGGCCCTGTTGGACTGTAGTTCATCATAGAGGCGGCGCGCTGCATCCCCGGGCTTCTTGCTTTCGGTGATTAAGCGTCCGACGATGGCAAAGGCGTTCGGACAAGGCGAGGCGGCCGCGAACGCCTCCTTGATAGAGCCGCCCAATGCCCCGAATCCAGTCAGGAAAACCGAAGGAGCACGCACATTCTCCGCGATCCATTGCGTCCATTGGGCTATCTTGGCGTTATCGCGTGCCGGCAAGACGAAATGGTTGGCGCCTTGTTTCGCGGCACGTTTCATGATCAGCGAAAGAGTGTCGGCCTTCATATATCCACCTCCGGCGATGGTATAATCCGCCACAGGGATTTCGCCCCCCACCACGGGGATAAGGTCTGCCTTGATAGCTTCGCCCACAAAGCGGTCTACAGCAGTTGGGCCGGCAACGGGAAAGAGGATGAGACCATTGACGCCGGCCTCCTTGCAGAGCGCCGTGAACTTCGTCGCCATGTCCGGCATATCGGGACCGGCCTTTTGATGATCGTAAAGGAGCGGTAGATTAGTCATGTCCCGTAAGCGCAGCACGGACGCGGAAAGTCC
>JBAUNL010000631.1:0-3632 GCA_049579205.1 Rhodomicrobium sp.
AGGGAGAGCACATCGAGGCAAACCCTATGGCTCCCCTTAGCCCTCCCAAACCCGCCGAAGCCCGCGAACGCACGCTGGAGGATCACGAAATAAGGGCTTTTTGGCAGGCGGCCAGCGAGGCGTCGTGGCCGTTCGCCTCGATCTATAAGTTGCTGCTGCTAACTGGCGCCCGCCGCGAAGAGGTGGCGGGCATGAAGTGGAGCGAGCTGGACCTCGATGCCAATGTGTGGATGCTTCCGGGCGCGCGTACGAAGAACCATCGCGATCATCGCATTCCCCTTGTTCCGCAAGCCACCGCCATTCTCGATAGGCTTAAGGTCGCCGCGATCAAGCAGGGACATAGTTACAAGGACGGCGACATTGCGTTCTCGACAACAGGCCATAGCTCGCCATCAGGCTTCTCGAAGGCGAAGAGATCACTTGATGCGCGCATGCAAGAGTTGCTTGGGCCAAAGTTCAAACCATGGCGCACGCACGATTTACGCCGCACCTGCGCAACAGGGATGGAGAGGCTTGGCGTCGAAACGCGGGTGATCGAAAGCGCGCTCAACCATGTAAGTGGAGTGAAGGGCGGCCTCATCGGTGTTTATCAGCGGGCCAATCACCAGGAGGCGGTGAAGGCCGCTTATCACGTTTGGGGCGCGCATGTCGAAGCGCTTGTCTCGGAAACACCTATACAATCCAATGTTATTTCCTTAGCGGGGCGGTCGGGGAGTTGAGAAAGGGGCGCGTAGCGCTAATGCCTTTCTCCTTGGTGAGCGGCAATTTTGAGGTTTTCTATCGTGCGACAGCGACAATTGCGACTTCTGCGACAAATAAAGAGGTTTGTGGCGTTCTTCGCAATTCCTGTAGCGTCCGTTGCGGAGGACCGCAAAAAGCCATGAAGAAGTTCGTTCGTCAAAGGCCATAACTTATTCCCTGGAGCGCGTAGGGCCTGACCTAAGTATATAACTTTATTACCTTGAAATAGATTGCTGAGCAATTTCGGAAATATCAGACGGCAAATGCAACAAAAATCCCTCTCTGCCTGCTTAAAGCAGTTTGCGGCCAATTCCTTGTGTGGTTCCAGTCTTCTACGGCCGTGGCAAGTGCAGCTGCCTCTGCTTTTTCGACGCCTGCCGACGCAAATAGAGTGCTGAGCGTTGGAACTGAGGCTTTGTTAAGGTCGATGAAGGCGCGCTCATTGGTGATATTGATGCTAATATCTCGGTCAAGGAGCCTTGCGGTCACGCTGGCGCTTCGCATACGTTCTCCCAATTTGATTATCGCGGCCGCCCCAAGTTCAATGCCCGCGCGCAAATCTTCCTCAGACTGGGCTGCCATTTTCGCGGCACTCATCTCCACCGCAGCTGTGGAAACTGTGCGCGCCGCAACCAGCGCTAGAAATGCTGCCAATGCAAGCAACGCCAGCACCAAAAGCAGTGCCGACCCACTATTTTTGCTGCAATGGACGCCGCCTTCATAACGCCCGCTCATGGGGCTCCCGGGCTAATAGGGATTTTTAATTCATGCGAATCGCCGTTGTTGGCGGTGGCCCCGCCGGACTTTACTTCGCATATCTGTGGCGCAAACGGCACCCTTCTGCGCTCGTGACCGTGTTCGAGCAGAAGCCGCGCGATGCGACTTTCGGGTTTGGCGTTGTCTTCTCCGACCGCGCCATGGATTTTCTTGAAGCCGGCGATCCGGAGACAGCCGCTCTCATCACATCGATTATGGAGACATGGAACGATATCGCTATCGTGCATCGCCGCGAGAGAATAGCGATCGACGGTGCCGGCTTCTCCGCCATCGGCCGCCTCGATCTTCTTCGCATATTTCACAGGCGCGCGGAGGAGGTCGGGGCCGATCTTCGATTTGAGACGCCCGTTGCAGATATCGGTCAGCTTCTCAGCTTTGATTTCATTATCGCTGCCGATGGGGTAAACTCTTTCGTGAGGCGCAGTTTTGAGGCCGATTTCGAAGCCTCGATCGCCTATTTGGACGAGAAGTTCGCCTGGTTCGGCACTCCGAAGCCGTTCGACACGCTCACGCAGACGTTCATCGAAAACGAGCTCGGCACCTTCAACGCACACCACTATCGGTATGCTCCTGGCAGAAGCACCTTCATTGTCGAATGCGACCGGGCTACATGGCTTCGCGCGGGCTTCGACCAGCTTGGCGAAGAAGGTTCGCGTGCGTTGTGCGAACATCGCCTGACCGAGGCTCGCCTTCGGCAGATGTCACCACGCTTTATGAAATGCCTCGACCAGGCGCGGGAGATGAAAGCACAGGGCATCAAACCCTAACTGAGAGGTTCTTCTTGCAGCCTATTTGCAGAGCACGGACTATCTTGATCCTGCTTGATCGCAGCCGGCACTTACGCGTCGAGTTTTTCTGTAGGCTCGTTGGCAATCACGGCCACTTCTCCCGGCGCCGTACGCTCATGTAATGGCATACAAAATTCCAAGAGAGCGGCATTTTAGCAACATTATCAGTTAATTAAGCCATTCTATGTGCACCTCCAGCAAAGCTTCTTGCGCACGCTGCGGCGCCTTCGATATCATCGTTCCCACTAAAAAGGCTGCTGGGGAGGAAAGTATGTTTGTTGGTAAGCGGGCCACACGGCTCGCCACGAGTTTTTTTGCGTCTGTCTCTCTGAGTGTTGTGGCATTGAGCGTAAGCGCCGTTGCCGATAACGCAATCATTCACAACTACTATGACGGCAATCCCAACGACCTCTTGACTGCAGGGCTCGGTGCAACGGGACTTGGATCGGGAACAGCCCCTGCGCCGGGCAATCCTACTCAGCCCACCACCGACGAACTGCGCAAGATCGCTATTTACAATAATTATCGTGCGCTCGTCGATCCAACCCCGGGAGGTGGCTATGGTGTTCTTTACGGGCCAACCGTCCCAGTCAATAGCAATCCCATACCGAACGATGGCAGGATCGCCGGCGATGAATACATCACCTTCGAGGCGGATCATGATGCGGACCAGCATGGGAAAAAGAACGTAACCCTCATGGTCCAGGTGCCGAGCACCTTCGATCCGAAGAATGCCTGCCTTGTGACAGCGCCCTCGTCGGGTTCCCGCGGCATTTACGGTGCCATCGCAACAGCTGGCGAGTGGGGCCTGAAGCATGGCTGCGCTGTCGCTTACACCGACAAGGGCAGCGGCATTGGCGCTCATGACCTGCAAAATGGCTTGGTCAACCTGATTCAGGGGCAGCAAGTGAGTTCATCCCAAGCAGGGGACGACTCGATCTTTACAGCACGGCTTAGCAGCTCTCAGCTTGCTTCCTTCAATGCCGCGAACCCGAACCGCTTTGCGTTCAAGCACGCACATTCCCAGCAAAATCCGGAAAAGGATTGGGGGCGAAACGTTCTAAGTTCCATTCGTTTCGCGTTCAGAATCCTTGGGCAGAAATTTGGAGGGAAAGTCACCAAGCATAACACGATTGTGATCGCTTCCAGTGTATCCAATGGAGGCGGCGCTTCCATTCGCGCAGCCGAACAGGACAAAGAGGGTTTGATCGACGGCGTTGCGGTTGGCGAACCGAACGTGAACCCGGTTTATAATTCAGCCTTCGTGATCCAGCAGGGGTCCAGCGCTCCGGTGGCACATCACAGCCGGTGGCTCATCGATTACAT
>JBAUNL010000632.1:0-2038 GCA_049579205.1 Rhodomicrobium sp.
GTTCTCAACGATCGACACGATCGAACGCGAGGTTGTTGCTGCGGATGTGGTGATTGGAGCAGTGCTGACGGCGGGCGCGGCGGCGCCGAAACTCGTGAGCCGCGCGATGGTCCAGCGCATGCGGCCGGGTTCCGTGATAGTCGACATTTCCATCGATCAGGGCGGCTGCTTCGAAACAAGCCGTGCAACGACACATAATCGTCCAACCTATGTCGAGGAGGGCGTGATCCATTATTGCGTCACCAATATGCCTGGCGCGGTAGCAAGGACATCGACATTCGCACTAAATAACGCGACGCTGCCTTTCATTTTGGCAATCGGCCGGAAGGGCTGGCGAGAAGCGCTCAGCGAAGATCCACACTTACGAAACGGGCTTAACGTCTATGCGGGCTCCGTCACTCATCCTGCCGTCGCTCGGGACTTGGAGCTTCCCTTGCTACCCGCAGCTCAAGCTCTGACATGAACTCGCGAGCCCCGCTGGTGTTGCGTATGCGCGGCTAAGGCCGATCGGTTTGTTCGAGGCCCAGGGAGCAAAACAGCCATGCAAATTCAGGATAAGATCGCCATCGTAACGGGCGCGTCCGGCGGCATCGGCCTTGCGGCTGCAAGGCTGCTCGCCAAGAAGGGCGCGAAGGCCGTCCTTGCCGCCCGTTCCGCCGATAAACTGAGCGCACTTGAAAAGGAGCTGCCGGGGTCGCTCGCCATCCCAACAGACATGCGCAAAGCAAGTGATATTCACGATCTCGTCGAGCAGACGCAGGCTAAGTTCGGCCGCGTCGACATTCTTATCAACAATGCGGGGCAGGGCCTGCGGGCGCCGGTCGAATCCATCGACATCGGCGATTACCGCGAAATTATGGAACTCAATGTGTTCGCGGTGCTGGAGGCCATGCAAGCCGTAATCCCCATCATGCGTAAACAGGGCGGCGGCATGATCTTGAATGTCAGTTCTTTGGTCTCCAAGAACTATTTCGAGACGCTCGGCGGCTACGCTTCTACAAAATATGCGCTCAATGCCTTGTCGTTGACGGCGCGGCGCGAGCTCGCGGAAGACCGGATTGTCGTCAGCGTTTTCCACCCCAAAATGACCGCGACCGAATTCGGACAGAACGCGAGAGGTGAAATGGTCATTGAAGTCCGTCCAGCTATCTTCCCGGCCTTCACCAAAGTCAGGAAAGAGCAATTTGGCGTCGACCGTTCGCGCCGGTTCCGCTCCCCAATGGCGGCCTGGGTTGCTTTGATTTTTCCAATCACCATCGCAGCAGATGATAAGTTCTGCATTGGGGTGGGTTTTTCGCGCCCAAAGCGCGGCGCTGGGCAAATCCTTGGCTGCAAACGCGACCACGGCCCGGATACCAGTCACCTCATGGATGGAGGCCGCAGTGGCAAAACCTTCCGCGCTGCAAATACGCCCGGTTTCGCCCATTTGACCGAAGAGGTAATGACAACCCGCGGCTTGCCCGCCACGCTTGTGCCTCAAAGCGCTGACCTTGCGCGTGATGACCCTGAACAGGCAAAAGGAAGGCAGCCGGAGCGAAGTTGGGTCCACAGATCACGACGGGCGCGCCGCGTAGAGCCTTGATTAGTGTAGCCAGCCGGGAACTCCGTTTGCAGGCGGGCGGCTCTTATCGCAAAGGAAAAAGCTCTTGTCGCACCGCCGCACCGGGCATTTAGTCAAAACGTAATTTATTCAGTCTTGTTGCGGTAGCGCGGGCGCGAGTGACCCCAGCCGGACCAGCCGGAACCCCAACGGCGGTGATGCCAACGGTGCCACACTTTTTGAACCGCATCGCCGGATTTCACCTGGGTCTGAACGAAGCCCGGCGACATAGGCTCAGCTTGCGCTGACACGCCGAGTAGCGCTCCAAATGCTATAAACGAGGCAGCGCCATATTTTATCATTTTTTAGACCCCTTCGTTTACGCTTCCTTCCTCGGCACTAATAAAACAGCCGGCGTGAAAAGTACCGCCGGTGATCTGGGTTACCAGAAACCTTATAGAATTGGAAGCGCACACCTAAATGTGCATTGTGTGATAC
>JBAUNL010000633.1:0-4270 GCA_049579205.1 Rhodomicrobium sp.
ACTTCGGTCTTGGAACATTCGGCAATTCCAGGCATTCACGCCTTGAACTGGGCGAAAGCACCAAGCATGACGTGCATGACGGAGAAGAAAACTATCGGCTCTACCTGGGCAAGAGATGCGATCGAAGCCGTCAGCAGGATTAGGAACTCCTTCGGCAAAAACCGGTCTGCTTCCTATTTCGCAGGCATATGCAGAGTTGGCATCCTCGCGAGAAGCCAAGCCGCAGGCAAGAGCATACAATTACCGGGCTCCAAAATGCTTAGGCGGATATTTGCGGTGACTCTGCTATTGGCGGAAGCTACCATCTCTTTCACAGCCCACGCCCAGGAGGTTGGCGATCCCGCCATGGGCTTGAACTACGCCCGTCAAGTGTGCGCCAATTGCCACGCCATCGGAAAGAGAGACAGGTTCTCCCCCAATCATCTAGCGCCAAGCTTTGAGGATATCGCGAATACACCGGGCATGACGGGTATCAGCCTTGCCGTAATGCTCCGTACCGTTCACGAAAACATGCCCAGCTACGTGCTAGTCCCAAATGAACGCGACAACATTATCGCCTACGTTTTGAGCCTCAAGCATGAACGGTAGCTTTAGCCAAACTTTAGAGACGCCGAGGGTACTGAACCGCCAGCTCTCCTTCCCGCCCTCGGGTAGGCATGCAGCTACCCTTTCCCACTCAGGCTTTTCAGGTATGCGATGAGGGAGCTTACATCCTCCGCTTGAAACCGCCACTGTGGCATATTCGGATGCCCCACGATCATGCCCTCGCCGAGAATTTCTCTCAAGTTTCTAGCGCTTCGATTTGCAGCAATACGTCGAAAGGGAGGGGCATCTGCGTGGGGACTGTTTCCATTCGGTCCTACGGCATGACAACGAGCGCAGAACTTTTGAGCGATCTGACGTCCTTCCTCTACAGTTTGGGCATGCGCGGCGAGTGGCATGTATGCAGCGACTAGAGCGGCAAAGAAGGGAATGATCGTTCTCATGGCTTCCCCAAAGGGCTCACGTTATCACCTCGTAGCCAAAACATGCAGCCGGAGAATCGCTTCTGCCCAGATAGGCGATTTTTCGGTTTTCGCTGCGTGTGTGCGTTCGCAATGCTTTAGTGAGTTGCCCGCGATCGCCGTTGTGGTCTGGTGGCTGTGCTGCTCACTCGCACGCCTACGGGGCTTTTGCGCCGCGTAGGACTTGGTTTCTTTTGCGCCATCCGTGCCTTTTTCTGCTCATGCAACGCATGGGCCTTTGCAGCCTCGCCTGCGTAATAGGTCGCGTGCAGACCGTGAGCATAAGCACTGTGGGCGTAGTGCGCGGCCGTCTCATCATGACCAGAAGCATAGTGCCCGGCCGCTTCGCGGTGATACATGGCCGCCTGCTCGTGGTGTTCGGCAGCTTTTATATGGTGGGCGCGAGCCGGATGGACCCGTGAGGGTTGCTTAACCACGGTATTTGCTCCCGGAGCACAAACGGCCGCCCGGTGCTCTTTCCGGACGGCCGCGCACAGTTTGCCGATGGAAATAACCTAGATACCAACAAATGTTCCTGCCCTCGCTTGCTTGCTCCTCGCGCGCAAGCTGCTAAGCCACCTAAGAATATCCCGCCCAGGAGGGGGAAGGAAACCTGGACGGGACGTGGTCTATGGAGACGCGGCGGCAACTCACGGGCGCCTCGAAAGTTCCAACCTCAGATGCCGCAGTTGGGTGATTAACGAATTCAGCGTAAATAACCGGTTATCGAGTTTGCAGCCGAAGTGCTCGCTCCGCATCTCTTACGCATGCCAACAAACTTTTCGGTTTTCCGCGAGCGGCTGCGCGAGGCCTGCCGCATCCGCAACATGCAATATAAGAAAGCGTCTGTGGAGCCTTCAGTCGAAGGCTGTTGAACCTGAAGCTAAGCCATCTTGTCGATGATCTGCTTCATCTCTCCAGCTCCAAAGGCGCGCAGCGTTTGAGTGCGAACGTTACCCAGCGCACCTAGGCCTAATCCGAGTGCGGTCACAGACGGATCGTCGCTGGCTATGTTTCAGTCTAAAATCCGCGCAAAGCCGAAATAGAAGCGGCCGGGCCGCACATGCCGCCGAATAACTCGAGTAGACGAAACTGTTTGCCTTTTTCGACGTTGAATCGCCTTGACTACAGCGGAGTTTCTTATGAACCACACCGCGAAAGCTAGTAAACAGCGCATTCTCATCGTCGATGATGAACCGGACGTGCGCGCGATGTTGCGCGCGGCCCTGGCTCCAGAAGGGTTCTGCATCGCAGAAGCCGGCAGTGGCGCAGAAATGATGGACGCGATCAGGATCGCGGCTCCAGATCTCATCACGCTCGATCTGAAGCTCAGCGGAGAAGATGGTCTTCGGCTGGCGCGGGAGTTGAGGTCGTGCTCGAATGTGCCGATCATTATAATTACTGGCAAAAACGAAACTGTCGAGCGGGTGGTTGGGCTCGAGCTCGGAGCAGACGACTATATCACCAAGCCTTTCCATATGCGCGAAGTCCTCGCATGGGTCCGAGCGATTTTACGCCGCTATCCTCATGAGCCAGCACCTGCTGGACAAGCTTGCGGCATGACTTCAGAACGCTACGAATTTGATGGCTGGCTCCTTGATTTGACACGGCGTGAGCTCAGGATGCCCTCGGGTGCCGTCTGTGAGCTTACGGCAGCGGAATTTGAGTTCCTGACAATTCTTGTCAAACGGTCCAGGCGTGTTCTCTCAAGGGACAACATCATGGACCTTTTAAAGGGCCGGGATTGGTCCCCGCTCGACCGGACAATCGACGGTCTCGTTGCGAGGCTTCGGCGTAAGATTGAGCCTGAAAATGAGCGTCCGAGACTTATAAAGACCGTGCGAGGTGTCGGCTATGCCTTCGGCTCTGAGGTAAAGAGGGCTTAATTTCCGCTAGCCCCCGGTGAGACCTGCGGGCGCCTATCCAGTACGTCCGGATGCAGATCACGCATAGCATTTCAAAACAGCGATCGGGTTGAGCAAGAGATGCAGCTGCAGCTTATGTGTGTCTCCCGCTCCTCTGCTAAAAGTACAGCCGTCTCCGAATTGTCTCCAGCCGCGCCAGTCCCGGAAGGGCATAGCTTTTCAGGGACGATGCTGAGAAGTTTTTAATCCGGGACCATTGCATTTGACGATGATCAAGGAACGGTCTCCTTAACCAGGCGATTCTAGCGAGCGCCCTGTGTCGCCCACTGCCAATGGAGAATGGCATGTCGATGTTGAAAGTTATCGAAGTCCTATCAGAGTCGGACCAGAGCTGGGAAGATGCGGCAAAGCAAGCAATCGCCAATGCCTCAAAGACGGTTCGGAACATCAAGTCGATCTACATCGAGAATTTTGAAGCGACTGTCGATGGTGGCCAGATCAAGCGTTACCGGATCAACGCCAAAATCACATTCCTGCTTGACTAGCGCCGGTTTCCAGCGAGGGCCGCTTTGGCGTCTGGCTGAAAGCGCCCGCCACTAACGGCGTCCAGAAGCGTTCGAACTTGCGAGTAAGTCACATGAGAACAAGAGATATCAATCGAAGATGGCCGGCACATGATCAGTTGAAAGGGCACCTCGTAGAAGAGGAGGTGCACGATCCCTATAAGCCCCGCAGAAAACCTCATGAACCCTGCCTTTGCCCCAAATGCGGCGCCGTTAATCTCGATGGCCGCTGGCAATGGATGAAGGAAAAGCCCGAAGAGCTCCATCATGAGCTTTGCCCGGCCTGCCATCGGACGAACGATAACTATCCAGCAGGCGAAGTCATTCTGAGCGGCGGCTTTCTTGAAGCGCACAAGGAGGAAATTATGGAGCTGGCGCGCAATACCGAGCAGGCGGAGCGCGCCGAGCATCCTCTCCAGCGTATCATGGGTGTCGATGAAACCGGTGGCAAGGTCACTATTACGGCCACGGATATTCACCTGCCGCGCCGGATCGCACACGCCATAGTGGACGCGTATAAGGGCGACCTTGGCACCCATTACGACCGGGAAGGGTACTTCGTACGCATGAGCTGGAAGCGTGAGGATTAGCGCGATCGTTCGCTCGGGCATTTGGGCTCTAAAACCACGTCCCGCGAGCGCCTCGCAAATCAGCTTCAAATGAGGGATAGAGGACGCCCATGCCATTTGTTTCCCAGCGCTGGTCCCCAATCCGCTCCACGCTTCTCAGGTCTTGCCCATGGCGCCGCTCTGAGGCCGCGGCCGGGCCTGAAGGCGGTAATTTGAAGAGCCGTATGACGTCCTCCTTAATCAACTCGAAGAAACGGAAAGCGCCGAAG
>JBAUNL010000634.1:0-3233 GCA_049579205.1 Rhodomicrobium sp.
GTATTTCCCTGGCCGTCATGCCAGAAGCATAGGCCGCACCGATCAGCGCTCCGATGCTGGTGCCCGCGATCATAGCCGGCTTGACGCCAAGCTCGTCGAAAGCCTCCAGGATGGCGATATGCGCAAGCCCCCGGGCACCGCCCCCGCCTAATGCGAGCCCGATCCTCAAAGAAAACACCTACTGGTCAAGCGGTGTAGCTCCTTTGAAGAAGGGGATTAAGGCGGAAAGTGTTTCCTCCGGCGCTTCTTCGGCGAGGAAGTGGCCGCAGTTAATATGCTGTCCGCGAACGTCCTTGCACCAGGCTTTCCAAATTTCGAGAGGTCCCTCAGTCTTTCCGGGAATGCCCGCCGAACCCCACAGAGTAAGGGTTGGGCAGGTGATCTTTTTCCCGGCGGCACGGTCCTCCTCGTCAGCGCTGAGATCATAGGTCGCGCCCGCGCGGTAATCCTCGCAGGTGGCGTGCAGGCGTTCGGGTTGAATAAAAAATGCGCGGTAATGTACAAGCGCTTCCGGGGCGAAGATCGATAATCCACCCGAGCCGTTCCATGAACCGATCTTGTCTTCGAGCCAGCCAATCGGATCAGCACCGATCATCCTCTCGGGCCAGGGAGCCGGCTGCGCAAGGAAGGTCCAATGGAAGATCTTCATTGCGAGCACTGGCGTCAGCCTGTGCCACATTTCGTAGGTCGGCACGATGTCGAGCACAGCAAGCCGCGAAATGCGGGAAGGCTCATCGAGCGCAAGCCTATATGCGACCCGTCCCCCGCGATCATGCCCGCAAAGGAGAAAGCGCTCATGGCCGAGGCTATCCATAATCTCGCAGACATCGCGGGCTATGGCGCGCTTCGAATAGCTGAAATGGTCAGGGGTGTCCGCGGGGATGGAACTCGAACCATAGCCGCGTAGATCCGGGATCACCAGGGCGAAGCTTTTCGCAAGCTCCGGCGCAATGCGATGCCACATGACATGCGTCTGGGGGTAGCCGTGAAGCAGCACCAATGGCGGTCCTTCGCCCCCAAGCCGCGCAAAAATTTCCGCGCCGGCTGCCTGGAAGCGCCGCGTTTCAAAGCCTGGGAACAGATCCGGCAAAGCATTCATAGCGCCTTCTCCTTCAATGAACGCCAGCCGATGTCGCGGCGATAATATCCCTCCGGCCAATCGATCTTGGCGATTGCCTCGTAGGCCCGGGAGTGTGCTTCGGCCGCGTCTTTTCCAAGAGCGGTGATATTTAGGACGCGGCCAGCTTGCGCGACCAGTTCACCCCTTGGCCCCGATGCGGTGCCGGCATGAAAGACGGTCACGCCTTCAACGGCTTCGGCGCGGTCCAGGGAACCGATCACCGTCCCTTTGCCATAAGTGCCGGGATAGCCCTTCGCCGCCATTACTGCCGCCAGCGTAGTGTCCGAGGCCCATTCTAGGGATGTGTCCGAAAGATTGCCGGTAGCGACGGCATTTAGAACGGGAAGCAGATCGGACTTCAGCCGCGGCATGAGCACCTGGCACTCGGGATCACCGAACCGGACATTGTATTCGATGAGCTTTGGGCCCGCATCCGTGATCATCAGGCCCGCATAAAGCACCCCCGAGAAAGGGGAGCCCCTTTCCCGCATCGCATCGAGCGTTGGCGTGATGATCTGGCGCATGATGCGGTCCGCCAGCGCCTGCGTCATCATCGGCGCAGGCGAGACCGCTCCCATTCCGCCTGTATTTGGCCCCTGGTCCCCGTCGTAAGCTCGCTTATAGTCCTGAGCGCTGGCGAGAGGAATGGCGCGGGTACCGTCGCATAAGGCGAAGAAACTCGCTTCTTCTCCCTCAAGCTTTTCCTCAATGACCACAGAGGCCCCGCTTTCGCCGAAAGCCCCACCGAAGCAGGCGGCGATTGCTTCTTCGGCCTCGGTTAGCGTCTCGCAAACCGTCACACCCTTTCCCGCGGCGGGTCCATCGGCCTTGACGACCAACGACGTGCCCATTTCACGGACGTATTTCAGTGCTGCTCCGGCTTCGCGGAAGCATCTATAAGCCGCAGTCGGGATGCCGCGCTCCTCGCAAACAGCCTTGGTGAAGGATTTCGAAGATTCGAGCCGGGCGGCGGCGGCGGACGGCCCGAAGACAGCGATGCCGCCGGCTCGCAAGTCATCGGCAAGCCCAGCCACGAGCGGTCCTTCCGGCCCTACCACAACAAGGTCGATGCCCGCTGCCTTGCAAAAGCGGGCAACATCCGCATGATTGCCGGCATCAATGGGCGCTTGTTTCGCGATCGAGAAAATACCGGCATTTCCAGGCGTGCAGTAAAGGCCGCGAAGGAGCGGACTTTGCCGCAACTTCCACGCGAGCGCATGTTCGCGGCCGCCGCCGCCAATCAGCAGGACATTCATCCCAGCCTTTTAGCATGAAACGAAAGGGTTGGAATGGAGCTTGAGGACTGCTCAGGCAAGGAAGGGGCTTGTTGGGCAAATCAAGACGGCGCGTCCTCTGCCTCCCCAATGCGCGTGTTGGTCAACGGGGTTTTGTAAAGCAGGAAATGGATCGTTTTGACCTTGCGGCCCCAGAGATTGGTAAGGCATTCCTTGGAAACACGCTTCGCAGCTGTCAAGCGGTGCCCGCCATCCACAATGACCCAGCGGCCACGGCGTCCCAGGCGAACGATAATGGGTACTGCGTTGTTGTAGCCGTCGCGCCGGATCGCTCGCATCACTTCGCCCAGTCGCCTGCTGTCGCCCCGATCGTCGTTCTTGAAGGGTAAGTTATTGAGCGCCGAAACGGGAACCTCGATCTCAGCCATATCCTCGTAAAACTGGATATGATCCAGATCAGCCGCGCTCTCCACCCATTGCACGCTCGGAATTAGACATTTGGCCATTTGCGGCTCCCTTCCGGGCTTCCAGGAATTCTCGCAAATCCTAATGCGAAGTACTCTTTGAAGTTTGAAAATACAAGCCGCCCTTTTTCTGCGACGCATCTGAAACCGCCTCCGCACCCCTCAAAAGCACAAGCCGGGCGGGAGCCAGCCATTAGCCGGTTGGGTTAGGTGCTGCCTGGGCAATCTATCTAGCATTTCGCACAGAACTTGAAACAAAAGGTGGCCGCAACTGTCCTCTTTACGAGACCATTTTGCGGAGCTTCGGTCTGATCTGCTCCGCTTCTGCTTGGAGGACTGATCGGATGAAGGCCTTATGCTGGGAAGGTATTAACGACATTCGCTATGAGACTGTACCCGACCCCAAAATAGAAC
>JBAUNL010000635.1:0-8917 GCA_049579205.1 Rhodomicrobium sp.
GATGAAGGTCAAGGTCTTCCAGCGCCCAAACGGGGCCTTGCCCTTGACCCTTGCGCCACGGGGACCCCATCCCCGAAGCGGAGCCATATTGGTTTTGGTCCAGGTTTCGTCGATAAACACCAAGCGCTTGGGATCAATGCGCCCCTGATATTTGCGCCATTGCTCACGGCGCCGGCAGACATCGGGCCGATCCTGCTCCTGTGCGAACGCGAGATCCCGCATCACTCGACATTCTCAGCCAATCGGCTTGGCCGGTTTCGTGAAAGTGGGAACGCCCCTCGTACGCAACAGCCCATTAAGTTGCCTGTTCCGTAACTCGCCTGAACCGCATCACTGCGAGGCCGAGGAACAAGCTCGCGATCAGCGCCACAGCTAGAAAGCGCGGCCACACCTCGTAGAATCCCGCTCCCCGATAAAGAATTGCTTGCGCGAATGAAACAAAATGCGTGGAAGGCGACGCTTGCATAACCGTTCGCAGCCAAGCCGGCTGACTATCGAGCGGCGTATTGGACCCCGACAAAATATTCATCGGCATCGCAACCACCATATAGAGCAGGCCGAGTTGCGGCATGCTCCGGGCGACGGTCGCAAGAAAAATGCCGATGGAGGTCGAAAAGAAAAGATAGAGGCAAACGCCGAGCATGAAAAGCGGCACGGAGCCGTTGATAGGAATATGTAGAAGCCCCTGCACAACGAATTCAAGCGATAGGCCCGCTGCCACCGCGATGATGAGGCCGTTCGCCCACACCTTCGCCAGCGCAATCTCGAAGGGTGTTAACGGCATGACGAGCAGGTGATCCATAGTGCCGTGCTCGCGCTCGCGCACGACGGCTGCGCCCGCAAGAATAATCGCAAGCATCGTTATGTTGTTGATGATGCCCATGACGCTCGTGAACCAGCCCGTCGTTACGTTCGGGTTGAACGCCACACGGATGGCGAGGTTGACGGGCGGCTGAGCGACAGGCTCGGACCGGGAGATGAAGCGGTTGACCTCATCATTGATGATTTGCAACGCATAGCCTGAGCCAAGCCCTGCCTGAACCATTGCGGTCGCGTCCACAAGAAGCTGGAACGTGGGGCCGCGGCCCGCGCGAACATCGCGTTCGAAATAGGGCGGCAGGTCGATGACGAAGGTAAACCGGCCCAAATTCATGAGCTGGTCGATGTCCCGCTCCTCGATGTATTGGGGTTTCTTGAAGTAGGGCGGCAAAAATCCGCTTGCGATTTGCCTCGACAGGACGGAATGGTCCTCGTCCACAATCGCGATGGACGCGTTTCGAACCTCCTGGCTGTTACTCTGTGCCTGAGCCATAATAGCCAGAGAAAAGGCGTAGAGTACTAAGCCTAAAAGGACGTAATCGTGCAGGAAGCTTCTAAGCTCCTTGACGCCCAGCCAAAAGATGTTCGACAGCGCCGCCATTATCGCTTCCTAGCGCTCCTGCTTGCGCAAGAAGAGCAAACTTAGCAGTAGAAGTGCTGGGACGAATAAAGAAAGCCAGCCGAGCCGGCCGGCAAGATCGGCAAATCCAAGTCCTTTTGTGTAAGCGCCAACACAAATCGGAACGAAATAGCTCATGGGGAAGATGTGGCCCATCAAAGCCGGGAAACCCGAAAGCGACAAAACGGGGACCATCATTCCTGAAAATTGCGTGGCTGGCAGAACGGTAAGAATAGCAGTTCCGAAGAGGGCTGCGATCTGCGTCCGGGTAAAGGAGGAAATGAACATCCCGTAGCCGGTGGTGGCAGCGACGAAGACCAGCGCACCCGTTGAGAGCGCCAGAAAGCTCCCCTTCAACGGCACCTTGAAGACGATCCAGGCCATGAAGGCCATCAACAGGAAGTTCCAAAAGGCGAGCGCGATATAGGGAAGCTGTTTTCCTATAAGGAATTCGATACGCGATACCGGCGTCACATAGAGATTGGTAATCGTTCCAAGCTCCTTTTCGCGAACAACCGCAAGCGCCATTGGGTCGCAGGAATGAGCGCGAGCATTAAGGCCATCGTTCCTGGTACTTGAGCGTAGATGCTGTCGAAAGACTGATTGTAACGGAAGCGAACCTCGCCATTGGCAAGGGGCTTTTGCTGGGGCGCGATATTCAGCACGGGGTCGCTCAAATAACTCTGATACACACCGGTCAAATATTCTCGCATGGTCTCGGCGCGGAACGGCATCGCGCCATCAACCCAAGCGCCTATCTCAGGACGCCGGCCAGCCTTAAGGTCCCGGCCGAAGCCGGGAGGGATCTCGATCGTCGCATTTACCGAGCCGTCTTTGAGGGCCCGCTGCTCCTCCTCCGCATTTTTCAGCGGGGCCTTCTCAGTGAAATAGGGGGAACCTCGGAGCTCTTCCAAAAAAGCCCTGCTCTCCGGGCTATTGTCGCGGTCGAGCACCCTCCACGTAAGATTATTCACATCGGTCGTGATTCCGAAGCCGAAAATGAGCATCAGAAATGCCGTGCCGAGCACCGCAAACGACGAGCGGATATAGTCCCGCCTCAATTCCAGCGCTTCGCGGATGCTGTAAGCGAATAGCCGGCGGAAGCTGAAAGGGGCTGATCCTTTCGCGCCCTTGCCGGCATCGGTTAGCCTTGGCCCGGAACCGAAGCCCTCTTCATCCTTTTCCGGTTTTGAGCGCCGCCTGGCCTCAGCCTCTTTAAGATAGCTGATAAACGCATCCTCAAGATCGGCTGCGCCGCGGCTTGCCACGATCTCGCCAGGTGTTCCGGTAATCAGCACTTGCCCCGCGTCCATGAGCGCGATCCGGTCGCAGCGTGCCGCTTCGTTCATGAAGTGCGTGGAGACGAAAATGGTCACGCCCTGATCGCGGGAGAGCTTGATCAGGATTTCCCAGAAGCGGTCCCTGGCGATGGGATCGACGCCCGAGGTGGGCTCGTCTAAAATCAGCATGTCCGGCTCATGGACAACCGCCACCGCAAGCGAAAGGCGCTGCCGGATGCCAAGCGGCAAACTTTCGGCGCGATCATTCAGGTAGGCGCTTAGATCGAAGCGCGCCAAAAGCTCGGAAATGCGCTTGCCCGCTTTGTCCTCCGGAATATGAAACAGCCGCGCATGCAGCTCCAAATTCTGCCTGACGGTCAGCTCGCTATAGAGCGAGAAGGATTGCGACATATAACCGACGCGGCGGCGCAGGCTGATGTCTTTGGCATCGATAGGCGCGCCAAACAAGGATGCCTCGCCGGCGCTGGCCGGAAGCAGCCCCGTCAGCATCTTCATGGTCGTGGTCTTGCCGCAACCGTTCGAGCCCACGAAGCCGAAAATCTCACCGCGTTCGATGGTGAAGCTCACGCCGTCAACGGCGGTGAAATCGCCGAAGGTGCGGGTCAGCCCCCGGGCAACGACGACAGCTTCGCTTCGCTGGGCAGTGCGGGGCGGAATCTGGATTGCTTTATGGCCTGCCCGCCGCTTTTCGGGAAGAAGCCGGATAAACGCATCCTCGATGCTTTTTGTCCCCGTCCGCTCCTTGATCTTGGCGGGGGTACCGGTCGCAAGCACCTGCCCGTCGCTCATGGCTACGAGCCAATCGAAGCGCTCGGCCTCCTCCATATAGGCCGTGGCGACGAGCACGCTCATGCCGGGCTGCCGGGCGCGCATGCGCGCGATGAGCTCCCAGAATTGCCGGCGCGACAGAGGATCGACGCCGGTCGTCGGCTCATCCAGGATCAACAGCTCAGGATCGTGGATGAGCGAGCAGCACAGGCCAAGCTTCTGGCGCATGCCGCCCGAAAGCTTTTTGGCGGGGCGGTCCGCGAAAGGCTTGAGCCCCGTGCTCTGAAGCAGGTCCGCGATCCGGTAGCCGCGCTCGCCTGCGGACTGGCCGAACAAACGGCCGAAGAACTCGATATTCTCGCGCATGCTCAGGTCCGGGTACAGGTTCTTGCCGAGCCCCTGCGGCATATAAGCGATGCGAGGGCAAACGGCATTGCGATGGGCTTGCAACCGCATGTCGCCGCCAAGCACCTCCGCTTCGCCGGTCTGGATGCGCCGTGCGCCGGCAACAATTGCGAACAGCGAGGATTTGCCGACGCCGTCTGGCCCAATGAAACCTGCCATGATCCCGGCAGGGATAGCGAGAGAGATATCGTCGAGGGCCGCAATTTTTTTGTAATAATGGCTAAGATGCGTGAGCCGCGCGACGGCGGGTCCGGCGGTCGGAGCCGTCCAAAGCGCTAGGCCGGGAATCTCAGTCATTGCACGAGGTTCTTCTCAAGCCGCTCCGGCCAACGCGTTTTGGGATCGAGGCGGACGTAAGCGACGCCCGGTAAGCCGCTGCGCACGGATTCAACATGTGCCTTCAGCAGCTCGGGATCGATCCGGGCCCGGACCCTGAACATCAGCTTGTCGCGCTCTTCCTTCGTCTCCACGAACTTCGGATCGAACTGATTTTGTGTGGCTATGAAGGAGACGTGAGCAGGAATGGGCCTAGTGGGATAGGCATCCAGGATGATGCGGGCATCCGAGCCGATCTTTACTCTGCCGGCATCGGCTGTTGGAAGGTAAACGTCCATGTAGACGTAGTTCACGTCGAGCATGGTGAACACCTTGCCGCCCGCGCCCAGCACCTCGCCCGTGTTGGTGAGCCGGTACTGAATACGCCCCAAGCGCGGCGCCACCAGCGTGTTGTCGGAGATGTTCACCTTGAGCAGCTCCGCGTTATGTGTGGCTACCTCATTAGCATGCTGGGCTTCGAGCAGCCTGGCTTCCCCAGCGCGCAGGCCGGCCTGCGCGGCATTCAGTGACTGGGTTCGCTGGTCGAACAATTGATGCGTGGCCCAGCCTTGCTTCACGAGATTTTGCGTGCGCTCGAACTCCTGCTTCGCGAGTTTTTCCTGGGTTTGCAGTTGCTGGACGTTGTGGCGGGCTTCATCGACGGCTTTTGCTGTCTGTTTAATCTGCGCATTTGCGGCACTCAGCTGCGCTTCCATGTCGCGCGTATCCATAACGGCGAGCACTTGGCCGCCTTGCACGAGGTCACCCTCATCCACAAAAAGCCTAAGGATGCGCCCTGCGAATTTCGTTTGGATGTCGATCTCGTCGGCTTCCAGGCGCCCGTTTCCAGACGCGATGCCCGCGGGCAATGGCGGTACGCGATGGGACCGCCAGTAGTAACCTCCAGTGCCGCCAGCGATGATGAGGCTGATGATGACGAAAAGCCGCATCCACCGCCTGCGCTTTTTTACCGGGACCGTCGCCGGTAAATGGGGCTCGCGGATAGCTAGCGCCTTTGCGCCCTCGGGCGTCTGCTCAATAGAGCCTGTTGCATGCTTGTCTTTGAGAGTGGGTTCCAAATTTGCAACTCTGCGGCGCCCGCGCCACTTGGAATTTGGTAGCCCCTTATACCAGAGCGGGCGGCGCAGCGCCCTCCTTAATTGTAATGAAATAGCCCGCCCAACCTCGACTCTTCAGCAGAGCTTCGCTGGGAAGGTCAGCAACTGCTGCTTAACCGGCAGGCAGTGAGCTTCATCGTCAACCGCTCAACCGATTTCTTCTGGCAGTCCCAAGCCGAGCTTCTGTTCCACGCCGGTGTGCTATCGGGGTCGGGGCCGCCGAAGCGACCCTTGGTAGACGAAATCTCGCCTCATCTATCCCGCCGCTTATTAATCCTCTTTCCCCTGTGTAGGTCCGGACAACAACATACATAATAGAACCTCCCTGATATTTATCGCGGCGAGAACAAGATCTAGATTTTGCCTACAAAAACGGCTGCCGCACTTCACGACCCCGGCGAACCCGGCTTCCCTAGGCTTGTTTATCCAGTATGGACCGGAATGATCGCAAAAGGCGCTTTATTGAGCGCGCGCGACAAGCAGAACTGAAGGCGAAGCGCTCGAAGGAGCCGAAGGCTCGAATGTCCTTTCTCTCAATGGCTGCGCCCCACCGCGGGTTGGCCAAGCAGATGAAGGAAGTGGCAGTTCTCAAGAAAAAGGCTAACCGGCTGTGGACCAAGCCGTGAAGCCTTCCTATTCCGGAAATTGCGGCATCCGGCTTAAAGCGGCTGCAACCTTAGTGTGGAAAGCAAATCCAGGTCCCAATCACAGGTCACTTCGCGGTCAACCTCCGCAGCGAAGTTATCGCGGCTGGTTTCTTGCCGCGGAGCCCACGACTTTTCTCCCCTGTATGCACCGCCGCGAGGTTGGTATCTTACACGGCCGCCCGCAGTGACCTCGATCACCCTGCGAACTTGGTTTGCGGGGGGTATAAAGCACTTGCCTGCTTTGATACTCTTGGGATCAACACTCACGCCTTCACTCCGGGCTAGTTGTACCGTAGTTGGTACTTAGCATCGAGTTGGCAATCGGGGCCACTAAGCGATTGCCATAAATGGTTGAGCTCAGCCATAAGCCGCCCGGCGTGGACCTAAAGCGCGGACCACAAATTGCCTTCGTAAATATTCGGTTCGCATGGATGCGGAAGGATCTGATCGATCCCGCGTCCGGTCATAACATCTCCCGCCAGAAATAACCTTATCATCCGAGTTGAATTTGACCGGTAAAATCGAGAGGTCCCGAAGCTTGCTTGTTTCCTTGCAAGTTCTGCATTGAGATATGTCAACCCCTGACGCAGGTTCTCAGACTATTTGCGATGGACAGGCAAGGCCCCGAGCGTCCGCGATCCCGCCTCCTCGCGTGCTGTAGAGGGCGCGGGGTCCTTGAGACGGGATGGCCGCTATCGCGCTGCGCACCGCAAGCGGGCCCGCCTGATCGACCGTATGGAGGTCATTGTGCCCGAGTTGCCGGATGTTGAACATTTCAAGCATGTGCTCGAGGAGAATGGTCTCCATCGGATTATCAAGAGCGTCGCCGTGAAGGACGCGCGCATCCTGGGAGAGCTCCCCGCTGCGGCGTTCGCCGCACATCTTACGGGTCACAGGCTCGTTGAGGCCCGCCGTCACGGTAAGCACTTGATGGCAAAGCTCGATGCTCGCGGCTGGTTGACCTTTTGCTTATACGAACAGGCGCGTGCTCGGGCGCGTCGGAATTGCCGGGGATGCGGCGAACTTCATCGCCGATGAGCTAGGACCGGACGCACTTGACCCTGCTTTCGATTTTCCCGCTTTCCAGGCAGCGGTTGAGGGCATCAAGCCGACGTCAAGCCGGTGCTCATGGATCAGCAGATCATTGCTGGCATCAGAAATATCTATTCAGACGAAATCCTGTTCCAGGCACGCATTGCTCCAACAACAAGCATCGCCAAGCTCTCGCCCGCGCAGTTCAAACATCTTTTTTTAGAAACCCGCAAAGTCCTGGAAACGGCAATTAAGTGCGGCGCGGGATCGGAAGAGTTCGCTGAGCGAATGCCCAAAGGCTCGCTCTTGCCTGAACGCAAGAAGGGTGGGCATCGCCCGCGCTGCCGGTCGCCTCTTAAGATCTTTAAGGTTGGCGGCCGCATGGCTTATTGCTGCCCGCATTGTCAACCTTGACCGGCCACATCTGGCGTCTTGCGCATGGTGAATTACAATCGGTAGAGGTTTTCCGGGGCCCCTCAAAGGGGCCAAGATCGCGAAGCATGATTCTCTCCCCGCGAGGATTGCAGAGGAACCCTTATTGATCGCTACGCATTCGAAGCTGGGCACAGATTCTCAGCCTCTCCAGTATAAAGGAACAACAAGATGCAGCGGCAGATACATCATCTTTTTACATTCGGAGTGTTGATCTTACTTGCCGCTGGCGGCTTTGCTGGCGCTTCCGTGAATGCGCAGGCAAAGACATGTCCGGTCCTTGCATCGCTTGATAGCGATCACGATGGCACGCTCGATCTTGCTGAAGCCGAAGTGGCGGCGTCTGCCCTCTTCGAGAGGCTTGATACAGGCAAGGATAACACCCTCGGCGGGAAAGAGCTTAAGGGACGTTTAGCCGCTAGAAAGGTTCGCTCGAACGATCCGGATCATGACGGTCCTCTCGATAGGACAGAATATCTCGCGATCGTTGAGGGGCGCTTTAATGCCGCCGACCCAGACAAGGATGGGACCATCGATTGCAAGGAAGTGACCAAGAGGGCAGGCCGGACACTTCTCCAGGTGCTTCACTAGCCGCCCGCGGCAGCCCCTGATGCTGCCGCTATCTCATATGAGTTCCGCTGCTATGGCGGCGCTTAGGGCTTAGGTGACGGCTAGGTACACGGCCCCGATCAATATCGCGGCCAGGGCTAACGATAGCGGGAGAATAAGTATCTGAATCCATGCCTGTGCGCCTGTAAGCCTTTCCGTGGCCGTATCTACGTTTGAAGAAATAAAATCCTCAAGGTTGTCCGATTGCGTGCGGCTCTTACCCATATGCGCCAGGACGGCCGGCAACCCTAAAGCAGCCCCCAGCACCAGCGTGACAATGACCAGCAGTAACCGATATGAGCATTTCTGCCGAAGGCCACCCAGACAACAAGCAAGGCCGCAACAGAGATCCACGCCACCGAACGATAAACGAACCCCGGCAATTCGGTGCCAGGCACCTTTTGCTGTCTGCGGGTCCCGTTCGTTTCGCGATCCTGAGAATCTTGGGTGGCCCGGAACGGCGGTTCTCGCGATCGCCGCAATTGCTTCGGCTATCATGGGATAAGTGGACTCGTTGATTTCGCTCAAGAAACCGGTGCTGTTGACCCCAAGCAGCCCTCGTCAATCTATCGAGATGTAGGCAGCTCAGCAACTCGTTGATCACCTTGACGGAATTCGCATTGGTTTGGATTCCGCACCGATCTTTTTCAAGAACAGAGGGTAAGATCGCAACCCTTCGGCGCCTCCCCACTCACACTCTATCTGACAAGCCCGCCTCCCAGTAACGGCTTCGAGGTTTCCATAGTAGATCATGTCGCGATCTTCTTTCGGAAGATCGACGGAATCGAGGATCTGCATCGTGACGCGCGGATACATTGTGCCTTGCTCCGGATCAAAGGGGCAGTCGGAGGC
>JBAUNL010000636.1:0-1993 GCA_049579205.1 Rhodomicrobium sp.
CACTGAATGTGAAATGGACGCGTTCTGCCCAAACTAAAGCGGCCCGCACCCAGCGGGCAAGCTTCGGAACCCCCGTCGAGGCCAGAGCCATGCTGGAGAGAGTCGTGATCGGCATGAGGACGGACACGGCGAAGACTTTGGCGCAAATCACAAAGGGAGAGGGCGGCTTCAAGGACCGGGATCTCTATCCCTATTGCATCGGTCCGAACGGGAAATATGTGGCTCATCCTGATCGCTCCCGCATCGGTCTCGTCTATAAGGATGTCCGGGATAAATTGGGAAAGGGTTACGGCTACGAAGTTAGTATGCTTGCGAGCGAAGGGGAGATCGGCGAGGTCCACTATGTATTCGTCAGGCCAACCGATGGGATGCTGAGACCCAAAGTAGGTTTGTACACAAGGGTCGCCGGCCACATCTGCGTCGTTGGCTATTACAAGTAATCACCCGAGTGTATTGGCCATCAATTCGGCCGGCCACGGAAGCAACCCTCCGGAAACGGGGAGCATGGAGCGTGAGATCAAGCGTACAGAACGCAGCCCATTGCTAATTCCGAGCAGTGAAGAAACACGCGGCCACGGCATTATCTCTTCGCAGCTGTGCTGGGACAACCGAGGGCGGGAACATTCAGGGGGCATCTAGTGGTCTGAATCATCTAAATCGCCGGGTACAGTTTTTTCAGCTTGATGCGGGTTTCCTCGGCAATCTCCCAGGGATCTTCCGTTCTGCCAGACGTCAGATTCAGCCGGGCTGAAAGCCATTTCGGGCCAGGGGAGAGGTTCCGGCGCAGCGGCTAAGGTAATCGCCGGGCGGGGCGATTATTTGTAATAGCCAACGACGCAGATGTAGTCTCCAACCTTCGTGACAAGGCCAACCTTTGGCACCGGCGTTCCATCGCCGCCAGGGCGTGGGAATACATAATTCACTTCGGCGATCTTGCCTTCTGCCGCAACCTTGGCGATCTCCTCGCCATAGGCCTTGCCGGACTTGTCCTTCACATCCTTCAGCACAAGTCCGATCCGTGAGGCGTTTGGATGCGCCGCATATTTGCCGTCCGGACCGATGCAATAGGGATAGAGATCGCGATCCTTAAAGCCGCCCTCGCCTTTGTCAATTTGAGCGAGTGTCTTTGCCTTATCCGCTTTCATGCCGGCGACGACTTTTTCCAGCATGGCCCTGGCCTCGGCTGGGGTGCCATATCCGGCATTCTGTGCTTGGGTCATCGTAGTTGAGATTGCAAACGCCAAAAGCGCGGCGAGGGCCGCGATGATAGGCCGAAACATGTTTTCCTCCTGAAAGGCTTCTTTTTGTTCGTTTAGGATAGCATGAAACGCCACGCTGTGCTTGGCCATGGATAGCAAAGCCCGGCGATCTGAGGGTTCGGGCCGGCAGGGCCTCAATGCAATAGGGGCGTTATATCTTGGTGAGTTCATTTTCGGCGATATGGGCAAAACCTGCACCGGGACCCGTTTCGGGTTAGCATACTTAAGTCGGTTCCTATTCCGTTCCGTTTGTATACCAGGTTTGTATCAAATTATTTTGTATACCAGAAACTGGGCCATCTTCCTCGCTTTCCATTTTGCCCGCGCTGTGGCAGTTCCGGCATTTCGAGCGCGTCCATAAGTTCACCTAAGGTCAAGCACATAAGACTTTTGAAATGAAAGCGGCGGCGGAGGCCGCCATCAGGGTCCCATTTCGGCCTTTGGCAGAGATGATGCCGAGTTCGGCCAAATGCCCGCGGATCGAGTTCGACAGCATAGTGCGCTGGCGAATAAGAAGCTGCCGGCTACGATGGAGCATCAAGCCCGACAAACCCCGCCACCCATCATCGCGGCTTCGAGAGCAGCCGCAGTGCACTCCTCCGCGCATAGCGCAGCTTACCGCTGCTCGCTCGATCGCGCGCGTAGGCGCCCGATCTTAGCCGGGGGCAGCTTACCGGGCTCTCGCCATACTTCCACTCTTCGTTGATACTGAGCTGGTCGAAATGGCCGGATGA
>JBAUNL010000637.1:0-14957 GCA_049579205.1 Rhodomicrobium sp.
GAAATAACGCTTCCAACTCACTTCCTGGTAGAGACCAAGATCCTTGTAGCGAAAAGCAATTTGATCCGGCCGCTGTTGAACTCGCTCCAGGAAGAGCTGGGGGATCGTCTTACCGTAGATCGACCATGTGCGGTCGCTGTGATGCCGCGGGACATCACGTTTGTTTGCGTGCTCCGCCATGCGATCCCCAAGACATTTCCTCACCCATTTGTAAGCATGGGACAGCGAATTGTGGCCGCACTGCCCCACCGTTTCCCGCAATCTTCCGTCGCTGGTATAACGGTGTTCTAGTTAAGCACATAGAGGTTGGCTGGGCAAGGCCCCTTAGGCGAAGCTGACGAAAGACTTACGGAAAAGCGAATGGGGCCGCTCAATTTCCGGCCAGAGCTGCTCCACGTGACTGCTTCCGCCGGGCGAGCGCCCGGCTCTGGCGCGCAGGTTCGGGAACCAGAAGACCTTGCAGGAGAATGCCGCATTGCATCTCCGCAAAGCGGTCCACATCCTGGACAATGGAACGCAAGGCGCGGGCGTGCAAAGACCAGAGGTGACAAAGAAAGAGCGCATCAAGCGCAACCAGCCGGGGATTGACCGAGCTGTTGAAGACGCCGCTCGAAATGCCGATCGTTATGATTTTCTCGAAGACGACAGTCACCGTCGAGAGCGACTCCATTACAATTTCGCGGCGGTACGGGGCAAGCACATCAAGCTCGCGATAAAGGAGCCGGATGTGCGCGCGGTGCTCATGTACGATGCGGCAATAGGCCTTGAATGCTGTCCCGAATGAGCTGACTGGATCATCCTCATCAATCTTTACTTCCGCCATCGCCTTCGCCTTCACATCCATCACATGCTGGGCGACAAGGAACAGAATGTCCTCCTTCGACGCGACATACATGTAAAGGCTTGCGAGGTTGAATGGGCAGGCCCGCGCGATATCCCGGATCGAAGTCTTGTGAAAGCCCTTTTCGAGGAAGAGGCGGGTGGCTATGTCAATGATCTCGGCACGCCGCTGCGCTAGGATGGCAGGGTCCTTGATCGTAGCAGCGACCTTCTGGTCCATGTGGCGGGCTCCGGGGAGGAATCTTCTTGAGCGGCAGGAGTATTCGGCGAGGTAACGCCTTCCTAGTTTGTTGGTTCAACATCTGACGTTTTGCAAGGGTGCCCTAGATCAAAATGCTGTTTTTCAAAGCCGCTAGCCGGTCGCGGCTAAACTTTTTCAGGTATTCGCCATGATTCAGCGGTCCCGTTACCCACTCGCTTACGAAAGCCGCCCATGCTGCCTCGTCTCCATTCCGGTAGCCGATGGACGCGGTGACATAGTCCTTCAAGGCGTCCTCGTCTTCGCTGTAGAAGCCATGGCTGGCAAAAGGGTGCGACCCGAACGGCGCCTCGACCACTACATCCGCATAGGGGATTGAGGTAGCGAGCGGATTTTTGCGGATTTCTTCATTCGGCACTATTTTCTCTGCAGTCAGCATCACAAGCTCGGCCGCCCGCGCCAGAAGCCTATCGCCAAAGCGTGCCCCGCCATGCTGGCCGTTACCGTAGATATCGGCCTGACCGACGTGGATGATCGCCCAATCCGCATTGAGAGCGGGAGCAGCTAGGTAGGGCTCGCCGTTGATAGGATCGTTGAACGGCACATAGGCTTTGTTCAGGATGGGAAGGGAAGTCCCCACTCCGCCGCGCCAGGGCAAAAAGCCTAAGCCCCGGGCGGCCGCCTCCAACTGCGAATAGAGAAGATATTCGGTCGTCTCGTAGACCTCAATCAGCCCATGCTCTGCTGCATGGCGATAACAATGCCCGATAGGCGCATAAAGCTCAGCCCCGATATAGGGAGCTATAACCTTCTTGACGCATCCGGCGCCGATGAGAAGGTCGATTTCGAGACCGGCCGTTGCGGCGCCGATAACGGTCAGGTCTTTCGCCCCACGCCGGATCAGCGCCCGAATAATGGGCATGGAGTGATTAACCGTGCCGAAGCCCCCGACGATGATGACGTTGCCATCCTTGATCAGAGAGGCGGCCTCGGCCTCTGCCATCAAGACTTCCCGCCTCTTGGGCCTGTTCGCTCGCGTGATCGGTTCGAGTTTCATGCTTTCATGCCTTTGAGTAGGAAAACGGGAATCAGTGGTGAAGAACCCCCTCGGGGTCGATCTCCTGGCGTAGCACCCCCAGCTCCTCCTCGGTAGGCTCGGGGATTTCAGAGATGTCCGCGGCATTCTCGAAGGAGAACCCGGTGTTCTCCCTGACCCAGTGCTGGCTGGTGCCCCTGAACAGTCCGGAAAGCTGGGCCCGGCCCTCGTCATTGAAAGTGAAGATCGCGCGCGGGGTCAAAATCCATTTCGGGCCGTGGCCCGGATATTTGTACTCACGCCAGCCATTGGGACCGTGCATGGAGATAAAATCCACTTTCTCCACAAGAGTCCGGCGGTCGTGCCTGGTCACAAAGATGTAGGGGGTTGCCACCGTCACGATGTCGGGAATGCCGATTGAGCCTGGACCGCGAAAAGCAATTCTGCCGCTCTCCTTGCCCTTGGTCCCAATCAGATTGGCGTTTCCCCAGCCATCGATCTGAATACCCCCAGCGAAAAATTTGTCGCCCACAAAATATTTGTTCGTCTGCGGCCGGGTTCCGCCGTAGTAAGCGCGCCCACCAGGTGCGCCGAAATACATGAAGGTCTCCATGTGGTCGAACGCTGCCTCCGCCCAACGCAGCATGCGGTAATCCGTAGACGTTTTCGGCAGCTTTACAGGAATGTCAGTCACGTTCACGAGGAAGCAGGTGCCGCCGAGCTGCAACTTTATGTTCGGTGCATGCATCTTCTGGGCGAGCATCGCTGCGGCGAAGGAGATTTCCGTATGCGCCCCGGAGATGATCCGTTCGCCGTCGATGATGTCGCGGGCAAGCGCAACGGCCATACGTTCTTTCCATGAGGGTTCATTCATCTCGGGTTCTCTCTCGCGGCTCATCTAACGATACCTAAACTTTCGCCGCTTGACCACACTAGAACACCGTTATACCATTGAGCAAGTGCCTGCCAGGGAATCCTTGAGAACAGGCCACATAATGGACGGAAGTTCGAATAAGGGCGGAAATGTCAAAGGTCTTTGTCAGTACGGTGATTAACGCGCCGATTGAACGCGTTTGGCGTTGCATCAGCGACTTCAACGGCCTTCCCGCTTGGATGCCGGGGATGACGGAGAGCGTAATCGAGCCGGGAAAAAGTGCCACTGAAACGGGTGCTGTCCGCAGTCTGTCCATGGCTGGTACCAAGGCAAGATTGCGCGAACGGCTGGAAGAATTTTCTCCGGGGAACTTCCTGATCACGTACTCGGTACTAGAGGGACCGCTGCCAGTTAAAGACATCCGCACGTCCATGCGCCTCCGGCCGATCACAGATACCTACGGTACGTTCGCCGAATGGACCTCCGAATTCGAAACCGAAAAAGGCAAAGAGGAAGAAGGCGTCCAGTTCATGGGGCGCGTCTTCAATGCCGGCTTTCGAGCGATGAAAAGACATCTGGGTGTGTAGCGCATTGGCTGGGAGTTAAGTGCGTGGCGCTATCTGACTCATTCTACCCCGAAGGCGGCGACGGAGGCCCGTGCCTTCGCGGCAGCAAGTGTGCCGAATGCGGCACCGTTGTCTTCCCGAAGATGCCGGTGTGCCCCTCCTGCTTGCGTAACGGGGTAATGGCTGAAGCGGGAATTGGACGGACCGCGCGCCTGTTCAGTCATACGATTGCTCGCGTGGCCCCCAAAGGATTTCAGGCCCCCTACTATCAGGCTTTTGCCGATTTGCCGGAAGGGCCGCGAATTTTCACGCTCATTGGCAGTGAGTGCCCCATCAGGGAGGGGCTTTTACGCGACGGCATGGAGCTACGGCTGATTATAGAAGCTCTCGCCGAAACCCCTGAAAATCGCGATGTATTGGCGTACAAATATGTACCGGCAGGGAAAGATCGCGCCGATGCGTGAGGTTGCCATCATCGGTGTTGGCGCGCACCCAAGCGGGCAATTCAGTGGGAAGTCACTGAAGGAAATCGCTCATACCGCGATCTGGAATGCGATCGAGGATGCGGGAATTAAGCCCAGACAAATCGAAACGGCATATGTTGGCAATTCTATAGGCGGCCTTCTCACAGGCCAAGAAGGCGTCCGCGGCCAGGTCATACTTCAGCATTCCGGCATAACCGGCATACCCGTTGTCAATGTGGAGAATGCTTGCGCAAGCGGCGCCACTGCTCTTAGAGGAGCCTGGCTCGAAGTCGCATCCGGTGCCGTTGATGTTGCCATCGCAGTTGGCGCGGAAAAGATGTTCGTGGGTGACACAGCCCGCAGCATCAGCGCGCTTGCTTCCGTTTCGGAACTCGACCTATCCGAGATGGGTATGCAGTTCACGACGGTCTATGCCATCCATCCGAAGATCAACATCAAGAAAAAAATGTCGGACTATGGCTGGTCGATGGTCGATCTCGCTAAGCCAGCAGTCAAGAATTCGTTCAACGGTTCTTTGAACCCTCTTGCCCAGCACCGCCGGCGTCTTAGCGTCGATGAGGTTGTGAACTCCCGCGTAGTGGTTGACCCCCTAACCCTTTACATGTGTTCGTCGATCTCGGATGGAGCTGCCGCAGCCATTCTTTGCGCTGCCAGTGACTCCGGTCGCTACAGCAGCCGCAAGCCCATTCGCATCGCGAGCTGCGTGCTTCGGTCGGGGGCATACAGGCTACCGGGAGATACCGCGCCGGACTCCGCTACTATTGCCGCCAACCAGGCTTACGAACAGGCTGGGGTAGGGCCAAAGGATCTCGGTGCAGTCGAGCTTCACGACGCGATGGCCCCAGCGGAACTGATGCTTTACGAGCGCCTGGGTCTATGCGGGCCGGGCGAAGGTCCGAGACTTATCGACGAAGGCATCACGACTTTAAGGGGCAGTCAGCCCGTCAATCCCAGTGGAGGTCTCTGCTCGCGCGGGCACCCTGTCGGCGCGACGGGCCTTCTCCAGATCGCCGAGCTTGTCTGGCAGATGCGCGGAGAAGCGGGCGAGCGCCAGATGGAACAGCCGCCAAAGGTGACCATGGCGCAAAATCAGGGCGGGCTTCTTCTGGGCCAGGATTCGGCAGCCTATGCCGTTACGATTCTGAAGCAGTGAGTGATTGTGAAGCAAGGCGTGAGGGGTGAGCGTGAGCAATAAGCGAAAAGAAGTCGTCTCTTCCATCAAGGACGCGGCCGCGAAGATCAAGAGCGGTCAGACGGTCGCCATCGGCGGCTTCGGCGCGGACAACCATCCCATGGCCCTTATCCGCGAGATTATTAGAAACGGGACCAACGATCTCACCGTCATTGCGTCAGCGACCGCGGGACTTGAGATCGATCTTCTGATCGGGGCCGGCTGCGTGAAGAAGCTGATCGCACCCTATGTCGGTCAGGAGATGTACTGCCCGATCGGACATAACTACCGGAAATATGCTGAGGCCGGCCGTATCGAGGTTTGGGAGTGCAGCGAGTACATCCTCTATGCCTGCCTCTTCGCCGCGGCTTCGGGACAGGAGTTCTTCGCCTGGCGCGGCGGCGTCGGGACGAGCATTCCCAAACTCAATCCAGATCTCGTCGAGTTTACAGATCCGATAGGGGGGACGAAGAAGGTCATAGCTGCCCCGCCTCTTCGGCCTGACTGGGCAATCATCCATGTGGGCTGGTCGGACCCTTATGGGAATGGCCAGCATCTTGGCGCCCGTTTTGGCGACCGGTGGCTTGCCCGCGCCGCAAACCGTGTGATGACGCAGGCCGAGCGTATCGTCCCCAATTCAGTCATCCGCAAGAACCCTTTCATGACCACCATTGCCTATGCGGACTGCGTCGTCGAAGCCCCCTATGGCGGACACCCTTACGCTGCTCATGGCTACTACAAGGAGGATGTGGAATTCATCCAGGATTACGTGCACTGCAGCGAAGCAAACCGGAAAGGCGATTTGAAAACCTGGGAGGATTATCTGCAGCGGCACGTATTCCAGCCCGAAGATCACTACGCCTACCTCGATAGTGTAGGAATACGAAAACTTCTGGGGCTCTACACGCACCCGATCGTTAGCTGGTGACTGCGCCCTTCCAATGGTTTCACATTCGAGGTTTTGAACATGGCTGACTATTCCTGGAAAGAGCTTATGGCTGTGGTCTTCGCACGCGAGATCGAGGACACCGACAAGATCACATCAGGGGCGCATACCGAGATTTTCTTCGCGGCGACCATGCTCGCTCAGAAGACGCATGCCCCGAACCTGAAATTGCAATTGGGCGGCAGTGTTACGCTTTGCAACGTAACCGATATCGATGTGGAGGAGCTGCCGAAGACCTCTACGGGTTACGAGCTCATTCGCTATGCGGAATCCGTCCACGATCATCCCGACACCTTTCTGTTCTATGGCGCGCCGGGCGGCCGCGCCTACTACGAGGACGGAAGCGAGTTTCGCGATGTGAACCACTTCTGGTTTGCTGATAAGTTCTTCGTCGGTGGCATCCAGGCCGACAAATGGGGCAACACCAACATGATCGGCCTCGGAAAGCCGGGAAAAATGACGTTCCGCGGGCCGGGCACTATTGGCATCAACGACATCGCTGTCGGGGTCCGCGACACCTACGTGTTTCTCACTGCTCACGACAAGCGCCGCCTTGTCGAGCAGGTCGACTTCATTTCCCATCCGGGCAAGAAAGTCTGCCGGGAGAATGAGTTCTACGGCGGCGGACCGAAGTGGATCGTAACGCCAAAATGTATCTTCGATTTCGATCCGGAGACCTTGGAAGCCCGGCTTGCATGGCTCTTCCCCGGCGTGACACTTGATGATGTGAAAGAGAATACGGGTTTTGAAGTGAAGAGCGCGGACAAGGTGGAAAAGGTTCCGCCTCCGACCAGGGAAGAGCTTAAGGTTCTTCGGCATGAGGTCGATAGAACCGGCGTGCTCCGGCACTAATGCAATGGAAGCGGGAGGACAATGCAATGAGTGAAGCTGCGCTCAAAGACAATTCGAAGGCCGGGGCCGAGACCTGGGGCGCTCTCATCAATGGTGAGTTCCGCCCTGCCTTAAGCGGCAAGACTTTCCCAGCCTTAAATCCCGGCAATGGAGAGACGATTGCCAATCTCGCCGAGTGCGACGAGGAAGATATCGAAGCCGCCGTTCGCTCCGCTCTTGCGGCTTATCCGGCCTGGCGAAAGCGAACGGGCGCATCGCGTGCCAAACTCTTGATGAAGCTAGCGCAGCTTGTAGAGGCCAATGCGGGAAAGCTGGCCGAGCTTGAGTCCCTCAGCGCCGGGAAGCCCATCCGCGACTCGAAAGCCATTGACGCCGTCACCGCGATCGACGCGCTTGAATATTTCGCGGGCATGGCAACCAAGATCCAGGGCGATACCATTCCTGTACCGGGGCCTTTCGTAAACATGACGCTTCGTGAGCCTCTGGGCGTCGTCTCCGGCATCATTCCCTGGAACTACCCACTGCTTCAAGCAATCTGGAAGATCGTTCCGGCTATCGCAGCTGGGAACACCGTAGTCTTGAAGCCTGCAGAGCAGGCGTGCTTGTCCGTGATGTATCTTGGCAAGCTAATTGCCGAAGCAGGCATTCCGGCGGGCGTCGTGAACATCGTTCCCGGATACGGAGCGGTCGCCGGAGCTGCGCTCGTCTCACACCACATGGTCGCGAAAGTGATGTTCACCGGAAGCGCTAAGACCGGAAAACGCATTGCAGCGGAGGCAGCTAATACGCTGAAGCCAGTGGCGCTGGAGCTAGGCGGAAAAAGTGCAGTCATCGTTTATGAGGACGCGCCCATAGACCAGGCAGCCCAGATCGCCTCGACTGCGATTTTCAGCAATCAGGGCCAGGTTTGCACAGCAGGTTCTCGGCTCTTCCTCCACGAAAAAGTGCACGATAAGGTGCTCGAAAAAGTCATCGAGAACGCGAAGAAGGTACGGCTTGGTGACCAGATGGACCCAAGTACGACGATGGGTCCACTGATCTCGTCAAAACAAAAGGACCGCGTGTTGAGCTTTATCGAAAGCGGCAAGAACGACGCGAAGCTCGTTTACAGTTTCGAACCGCCCAAGGAGTTGAGCAAAGGGTCTTTCGTCGGCCCCCACATTTTCGATGGGGTTCAAAACTCGATGAAGATAGCGCGCGAGGAAATTTTCGGTCCGGTCCTTTCCGTGCTCACCTTCAAGGAGGAGGACGAAGCGCTCGCCCTCGCCAATGACTGCGCGTACGGGCTCGCAGCTTCTGTCATCACGCGCGACGTCGGCCGCGCCATGCGGGCAGCCCAAGCTTTCGAAGCTGGCAATATCTGGATCAATTCCTGGGGAGCCGTAAGTTCCATGGCGCCTTATGGTGGCTACAAGAACAGCGGCTATGGGCGCGAAATGGGCTTTTCGGTTATGCGGGAGCTGACGCAGGAAAAGAGCGTCTGGGTGAATGTTCGTTAGTGGGATCGTCTGAGCGGTTTTATGGCTATAATGGCTCTCCGAGCAGCGATGCTTGAACAACGGTAGCAAGAACGCCTGAGATTGGGTCGAAGGCGAATGGGCGCCGGCTACTGCAGAAGAAATAATCAAATGCTTGCCATCAAGTGTGAAAGCAAGGAAGCGGCTGCCATTCGCGATTGCCTCAGACCTTGCCCACAGCGTTCGCTCTTGCCCGGCTTCGGTAGACAGCGGCGATGCCGGCCAGGAAAACATCAAGGGCGTTAGCTATGGCGTGGTCCTTGTCCTCGAGGACAGTCAGCCCATAGATGTATTTGCGGACGCCATAGTAAAATATCCCGCCGTGCAGCAGCCACGCGAGTTCCAGTTCGCGCGGCGAGGGACGCGCCCGCGGCGGAAGGCCAGCCTCATGCCTGTATTCGGAAATTATCCGGGCAAGGATGCGGTCCTCGACGACACTTACATACCACTTGTTGATGTCCACGCCCTTCAGGCCGGAAAAAAGATAAATTCGCATCCACGCCCGCGAAAAAACGGTGTCCGTGTAGCTGGCGTAAAACCTCTGCAAGCGATCGCGAATTGGCTTGCTACGGTCGCATAGCATTTGATCCCATTTTGGATCCCAGCGATCGAGGTAAACGTGCCGGTAGACTTCTCGTATCAACTCGTCCTTGCTTGCAAAATAGCGGTAGAGGAGAGGCTGAGTGATATCAAGCTCACGGGCAAGCTCGCGCGTGCCTCCTTCAAAACCGTGCTCAGCGAAAAAGTCTACGGCCTTAAGGATAATCTCAGAGCGCCTTGCAGCGGGAGATAACCGCCTTTGGCGATGCTTCACGGCCTCCCCCGCGGCATTTCCGGCTGTCATCAAGGATGGCTCTGAAATGGCCTGAAAGTTCCCCGGACAAATACCAAAGGATGTCCGCTGCCATGGGTGTAATTCTCGACGGCACCGAGAAAGATGACGTGGTCGCCGCCGTAATAGCGTTGGGAATTGCGGCATTCGAACTGGGCGATGGCATCCACAATTTTGGGTGCGCCTCCAAGTCCGGGCTCCCAGCGGACGGTCGCGAATTTGTCCTCCGAAGGCCGCGCGAAATGATGGGCAAGGCTCTCCTGATCTGCGCTTAGAACATTGACGCAAAAATGCGATGCCGCTTGGAAGACCGGCATGCTGGGGGAGTGCAGAAAAAGGTTCCAAAGAACAAGGGGAGGATTGAGCGAAACCGATGAAAAGGAGTTTACGGTGAGGCCGGCGCGGCGGCCATCCTCGGAGGCCGCGGTGATGACGGTGACCCCAGTGCAGAAGCAGCTGAGTGCCTTGCGGAAGTCCTTTGCGTCGAAGGCTGCCTCCGCCTTACTTGCTGAAGTTTCCGCCTCGGGCGGGCTGCCATCTTTGGCGGGAAGGCTCATAGTGTTGGGTTCTCTGAAGGCAGGCCAAGCACAACGCGTCCATAGTTCGAACCGGCCGCGTCGAAACTGAAGGCGATATGCGCATTAATGGCATGCGCATCCCGGAAACGCTTCTCGATAGGCGCAGAACGAAGCAAGCCGCTTGCTCCGCTGGCATTGAATAGGAGCGAGACCGCCTCCGTGCAGAGATTGACTGCGAACGCGCCGTCCCTCCGGTAACGGACCCGCTTCTCCATGCCGGGAATGCTTCCGCGGCGTGCATCCTCCATCGCTTCGATGCATGCCGAGCGCATGATGCTACGGGCGGTGTCGATACGGGCGGCGGCGGCCGCAATCTTGATCTGCGTCGACTGTAAGTCCCCAATTTTTGTCTTATTGTACACGGCCAGACGCGAGCGCATGGATTTCACATATTCGTCGAGGCAGGCTTCCGCATTGCCAAGCGCCGCCCCGGAAAGCACAAACGGAAAGAGCGCGAAAACGGGAAGACGGTAAAGCGGCGCCGGGTTGGCTGCGCTGCCGGGCGTCGGACCGCCAGCAATCTCGTGCGCTCCCAGCGTCATATGCGCGGGTACAAAAACGCCGTCTATTTCCACATCCTGGGAGCCAGTGCCGGAGAGCCCCATCGCGTCCCAAGTGGCGATGATCCGATAGTCTGATGACGGAATCAGGAACATTCGCATTTCGGCCGCTTCGGTTTCGTCTTCGGGTGTGACGACGGCCGCAAGGATGTTCCAGCGGCTCGGCTCCACGCCGGAGGAGAACGGCCAGCGTCCGCTCAGATGGTATCCACCCTCGGTGCGCCGTGCCTGACCCGCCGGAAAGACGAAAGATGAGGCTATGAGAACATCCGGGTCCTCGCCCCAAAGCAAGTCCTGCGCTTTCGGGGGAAACATGCCGAGCATCCAATGATGGCTGCCGAGATTGGCGAGGTTCCATGCGACCGAGGCATCGCCATGCGCAAGGGCCGCGGAAAAATCGACGAGGGCGACGTAATCGAATTCCGATCCGCCGATCCTTCTGGGCTGGAGGATGCGAAAAAGGCCAGCTTCGTGGAGATCACGCTCGGTGTCTGGTGGCAGGCGGCCCAAACTTTCGGTAGCGGCCGCGCGCTCCCGTAGGATGGGAACGAGCGCACGCGCACGCCCCAGCATCGCTTCATAGTCTTCCAGAGCGGTGATGCCCGCACGATCCTTGGGCTCGAACTTAAGAATGCTTTCGCTCATGGGGTAAACCAAGACTGGGCCAACTGAACGTGTCCTTCGTTATTTTGTTTATCGGTCGATAAAATAGCTGGATGGGGGCGGTCTGGCAAGTTCGCCTTGCGGTGAATTGACACAAAGCCGGGACTACTTTTCAGTCGATAAATACCGAAGCAGAGACGAGGGAGGACCAGATGCCTATGCCCGTGAACCGCGCGGCGATTTACGAAGCTGCGGAAAAGCTGTCAAATTGGGGGCGTTGGGGCAAAGATGACCAGATCGGAACTCTGAACAACATCACGCCCGAGGATGTAGTCAATGCGGCGAAGCTGATCCGCAAAGGAAAAGTCTTCGCGCTCGGCCTCTCCCTCAAGGAGCCGATCCAATCCGGGCTGTTCGGTGGACGCTGGAATCCGATCCACACCATGCTTGCGACAGGCACCGACGCCGCGGCAGGCAATCAGGATCAGCCGTCACCTTATATCCGTTATGCGGACGACGCGATAAACATGCCCTGCCAGGCTTCGACGCAATGGGATGCCCTGTGCCACATCTTCCTCGACGAAAAGATGTATAATGGCTTCGATGCCCGGCTCGTGGACGCGCGCGGAGCCAAGAAACTCGGCATCGAACATGTTCGCGATAAGATGGCCGGCCGCGGCGTGCTCTTGGATGTGGCTCGCTGGAAAGGAATCGATTTCCTGCCCGATGGCTACGCTATCAGCAATGGGGATCTCGATGGCTGCGCGGCTGCCCAGAATGTTGAAGTGCGCAAGGGCGATTTCGTGATCGTGCGGACGGGCCAGCAGGAGAAATGCCTGAAGCAGCAGAACTGGGCTGGATATGCGGGCGGCGACGCTCCCGGCCTTGCCTTCGAAACCTGCTATTGGATTCGCGAGAAGGATATCGCTGCCATTTGCTCCGATACCTGGGGCTGTGAGGTTCGCCCCAACGAGACGAAGGAAGCGAACCAGCCCTGGCATTGGGTTGTCATCCCCGCGATCGGAATCTCCATGGGGGAGATCTTCTATGTCAAGGAATTGGCCGAGGATTGCGCGAGGGACAAGGTGTACGAGTTTTTCTTCACCGCTCCCCCGCTGCACTTGCCCGGTGGCGCAGGTTCGCCAATAAACCCGCAAGCTATTAAATAACACCAAGCGTGGGTTGGGGTGAGGGGGACTTGGAAGATGGATTCAGAGTTTGACCGCTGCCGGCGGCTCCAAAGGAATTGACCAGGCCTCTTGCCAGACGCAGGCCGGACAAGTCCAAAAGTTAGCCGCCGTTCGCTTCGGGGGCCTTGGGTCCGGTAGGCTGGCCTAAGCTGCCTATACCGTTCCCGTAGGTGCCGCCGCTAGAATAAATTCCGGAGCCATTCAGATAATTCCAACCCGGCGCCGGAGCCGTGATTCCGTAGCTGAGCACCGCTCCTTTTCGAAGAACTTGCGCCTCAGCCGCCGCGGCACTTAAGAGAAGAGCAAGTGCCGAAATACCAAGAATGTTTCCCATAAGACCTCTTCCAACCCCTTCGATAGGGGGAGCTTAGACTTACCTATTTGGCTTTCCACCAAGATGCGATTCGGTCACCCCCTGCCGGGGAGCTTAGCCTACTGTCGCGTGGCAGCGCCGCTTGTCATGCCGCCAGCAATTTATGCCAGGGGAGCTGTACTTGCTTGCTCAGGATTGCGCTGGCTTTCTTGCCTCTGCGCAAAAGGGCCAGTATGTGCCACCGGCCTTTTCATGCGTAGCGGTTCAAGTTTGAATCTAGGTCAGGGACCGTTGGTACTGCGATGGCGACAGCTGCGCGATCTTCCTAAAAGCGGTGGAGAAGGAGCTTGTTTCGCTAAATCCCAATTGTAAGCCCGCCTCCGTCACCGAGATTCCGCGATGTGCAAGCAACTCTTTCGCTCGCTCGATTCGCCGGATCATATGATAGCGATGGGGCGGAACCCCGAAAGACTCTTTGAAGGCGCGCGAGAAGTGAAAGGGGCTCAATCCCGCGATTGCCGCAAGCTCTGGCAGCGGGACCTCCTCTGCTAGATGCTCCTCGAGATAGGCGGCAGCACGTCTTTTCTGCCAGGCCGCAAGCCCGCCCCTCGACACGCCATCCCCCCGCACAAGACCGCTGTTCATCCTCATCAACTCATGCGCGAGCACCGTCCCAAGCGCTTCGGCATAATGCGGTGCCGATGGCGCCTCGGCCTCGCGCTTGAGCTTTTGCGCCGTCTCCCAAAGATCCCGGTCAGGAAAGAATAAGCGCGGCTTCAACTCTGTCTCATTGAAGCGCACTTCTGAGGGCAGAATGGGGCTTTTCGGGTCGATGTAAAGAAGGACCGTGCGCAGGAGCAATCGCGGTTTTTGCCAGCCGCGAAAGCGGTGTCCCGCCGGCACAAAACTCATCTTTCCGGAAAATTCACGAAGCGTTGATTTCGGTAATCCCTCTACGCAGGTCTCGCCGTCGTCCCGCGACGCTTGCTCGGCGACGATCAACAGATGATGATCTCCATGAAACTTGTACTCGAATGGCTCGCGGTGCGTGATCTCGAAAGTTTCGACTTGCAACCCCCGCCAAGCTGTAGACTGCCGCTTAGTGATACTGGCGGGAGAAAAATCGACCGACGGTGTGGCCGTTGAGATTTGGCTTAGGTTCGGCATTGCAACTCCTTCAATGCTCGCAATAGCTTACCCCGGCAATTCCTCCGTCTGTTCTTCTTGTGCCTCCTGGGCCAACTGGTGAATAGTGCCGTCGAATCCAGCCTCGCCACGTTCACAATTCTTCACAAAAGTTAACGGATGCGAGAGGTAAAGGACTCATTTGGATTATCATTCGCGAAGGCCGCGCTTGCGGTCCATCGTCAACCCGCTCGCCGAGGCCGTCACCATGAAACCATGGCTTCCTATTCTTTTGAGCGCTAATGCTGGATATGTCGACACTGCGGGCTTCCTTGCACTCCAGGGCCTCTTCACCGCCCATGTCACCGGCAATTTCGTGACCCTAGGCGCCGCCCTTGCATTCGGTACCTCAGGTGTCATCGCTAAGCTTATTGCGCTTCCGGTGTTCTGTGCTGTCGTCGCTGTGGTCCGGCTCTCCGGTTATGTCCTGAACAGCCGAGGTAGCGCGCACCTCAACGTCCTTCTTGGCACAAAGCTCATTCTGCTGATCACGGGTGCAGCGCTTGCGGTGCGTCTTGGCCCGTTCACGAACGGCGATGAGTGGCCTGCTATGCTCACCGGTATGGTCCTGGTCTCAGCGATGGCCGTGCAGAATGCAACTCAGAGGTTGCATCTTGGGTCAGTGCCGCCGACAACCATAATGACGGGCAATACGACGCAGGTCATGATTGATCTAATAGACTTGATACGCGGCGCGGGGGACGACGCTGTCCGTTTCCGATTTGTTTCCATCTGCGCTAACATCGGCGCGTTCGCCATCGGCTGCGGAGCCGCAGCCTTGCTTTACGTCGTAGCTCACATGTGGTGTTTCGCGGTGCCACCGCTTGTGGCAGCTCTTATTATTCTACTGCGGCCACGTTACGGAGCTCAAAAATCAGGCTAAGGACGGCGCCCCCTAAGAGCTCTTGGGGCGAACGGGCGCTACTGGCGGCGTGGTCCCACCTATTTCAATGTGTAATTCACGCCGATGCGAATCACATTCTCATCGAATTTTGTGTTGGTCGGCGTATTTACATTGCTTAGTCCATTTGCATCGGCCAACTGAACGTACAGATACTCGGCTTTGAGCGACCAATTTGGGGAAATCAATGTTTCAACCCCAGCCCCTGCTGTCCAGCCGGTCTCCACATCCGTATAATCGTCCCCTTTGCCGCCAGGAGGCGCCTTCAGAAAGCTATGAACGTGGACGTCACCTACGGCAAGCCCACCC
>JBAUNL010000638.1:0-9179 GCA_049579205.1 Rhodomicrobium sp.
GACGGTGTTACGAAATGATGGACCTCAATGCTTGGAATCTCCGGCGCCGATGGCATCAGGTAATCGGCTAGATTCGATGTCAGTGGCTGGCAATCATCCGAATAGATGAAGTGCTCGCAAATCGCCGAGCCGATGCCTTGGACCACCCCGCCCCGAACCTGTCCATCCACCACCATTGGGTTGATGACCGTCCCGCAATCTTCGACAACAACGAAGCGTTTGATCGCCATCTCTCCCGTCGCCGTGTCGATCTCCACGACAGCCGCATGAACGGCATTTGAATAGGCACCGTCCGGCGGGCCATCGACAAAGGCAGTGGCGGTCAGGCCGGGCTCCATCCCGTCCGGGAGTTGCTCAACATTGCGATGCGCCCAGCGGGCGATTTCACGCAGGGGAATTGCCCGGTCAGGATTATCGATAACCCGCGCGCTTCCGTCTGCCAATTCGAGAATGCCGGCCGGAGCCTGAAGGTGCTGCGCCGCAATCGCCAGCAGTTTCTCCCGAATGATACCTGCTGCTTTGTGAACCGCACCGCCACCAAGAGTAGCGCCACGGCTTCCCCAGGTGCCGACTGTATAGGGACTCGACATCGTGTCGCCGTGGCGGACCAGAACATCTTCGGGGCGGACTCCCAGCTGATCGGCAGCCAGCTGGGCAAATGTGGTCTCATGGCCTTGACCATGCGATTGCAGGCCCGTCTCGACAACGGCCTTTCCGTCTGGCTGCATTTGCACGCGCGCAGATTCGTAGCCCGTTTCGATCGGCGACCGGCGGCTCGTAAAATCGGCGGTCCCGTGTGCCGTCTGTTCGACGTAAATAGAAAAGCCTACTCCCACTTTCTTGCCGTTTCTGGTTTTGCCATTTTGCGCAAGATCGGGCGCAAGCAAGTCACGCGTCTTCTCTAGGCACTGCGCATACGATCCCTCATCATAGGTAAACCCCAGCACGTTCTTGAACGGAAATTCCCGCACAACGTTACGGAGTCTCAGCTCGAAAGGATCGATCGCCAGCTCCTTCGCAATCTCGTCCATCATGACTTCGAGGGAAAAAACCGCCGCTGGCCGCCCCACGCCCCGATAGGTTCCAATTGGGCATTTATTCGTCGCAACGGCCCGGAAGGTCGCCTCGTAGCCTTCGATGCGATAAGGCCCGGGCAAAACCTTCGCCACCATGCCGGGGTCGCTGCCAGCCGTGAATGGCCACACGGAATAAGCACCTGCGTCGACGGTGATGTCGGCCTTCAGCCCCAGCAAACGGCCGTCTGAGGTAACGTAAGCTTCCAGTGTGTGTTCATGATCGCGGGCGTGGATGCTCGCGAGCAAATGTTCGCGCCGGTCCTCGATCCATTTAACGGTCCGTTTCGTGAGTATGGCAAGCTGTGCAATTAGCACCTCCTCGCTGAACACATGCCCCTTCACGCCGAAACCGCCGCCAACCTCAGGCGCAATAACCCGCAGCCGGTTCTCCGGCCAGCCAAGCTCCTCCGAGATATAGGTCCGCAGCAGATGGGGAATCTGGGTCGAAGACCATACTGTCAAAAAATCGCCGGCCGGGGAAAGCTGCGCGATCACTCCCCGGCATTCCATCGGCATCCCTGCTTGGCGCTGGTTGCGGAAAGTACCGCGGATGACATGCGCCGCTTGCTCTCGCGCCTTGGCTGGATTTCCTCCCGTCCGCGTTTGCTCGATGAACACATTGCGTTTCCAGTTATCGAACATCAGTGGCGCATCGGCCGCAAGCGCAGCCGCTGGCCCGTTCAAGACGGGCAACGGATCGTAATCAACAAATACCAACTCCGCGGCATCTTCCGAACGATAAGGGTCTTCCGTTAGCACGGCAGCAACGGCCTCACCCACGAAGCGCACTTTGACGCGCGCCAAGAGAGGCTGAACTGAGTGCTGGGCCTGGGGAAAATCCGCGGTCGCTCTAATCCCAGAGTCTCCGATGTCTTCAGCGGTGAAAACAAGCGCATCAGGGTAAGTCTCCCGCAACGCGCTTTGGTCTATTCCATTGATCTTCGCATGCGCTATCTGCGATCGTACAAAGCAGACGTGAAGCGTATCCGGGAAGATGAGATCGTCGATATAGCGTCCAGACCCGGTGATGAGCCGGGGATCCTCCAGCCGTTTGACAGATGCGCCAATAAATTTGGGGCGCTCCGGCATCGCGCTCATGCCGGCTCTCCACGCCTGTTAATAGCTGAACGGACCGCGTCGGCGATGCCCTGATAACCGGTGCAGCGGCAGATGTTCCCGGACATCGCCTCGCGAATATCCTCTTCATTAGGGTTGCGCGCGCTTTCGACGAAGGGCAGCAATGCCATGATAAAGCCGGGCGTGCAGAAGCCGCATTGTAGCCCGTGCTCATCGATAAAGGCTTGCTGCAGAGGGTGAAGTGCCTCCGTACCACCGATCCCCTCGATGGTGGTGATCTGCGCTCCGTCGCATTGCACCGCAAATGCCAGGCATGAAAGACGTGCCATACCATCGACATGCACAGTACAGCAGCCGCAGCCGCCGTGCGAGCAACCGAAATGAACGCCGAAGCAACCAAAATCGTGCCGCAAGACATCGGCGAGCAGCCGCCGGTCCTCGACGTCTAACGTTTTCGTCCGGCCATTCACCGTAAGTGTAATCGCTGACATGGAGTTAGCCGCCGGCCTTTTTGCACGCCTCTGCCAATACGCGGCTTACGAGGCATCTCAGAACATCCCTGCGATAGCCGGCGGAAGCGCGAATGTCAGAGTAGCACTCTTCCCCTTCGAGGGCAGCGTCAGCTGCCTTTTCGATGAGCTTACTGTCTGCAGGCTTGCCGATCAAAAGCCGCTCGGCAGCTTGTGCCCGCAATGGAGTGGATCTCGCTCCGCTTACCACAATACGTACCTCCTCAACGACGCCGTTCTTGATAACGGCCGTTGCACCCGCGGCAGCTATCGCGAAATCGCCTTTGCGCTCCGACACTTCAAGAAAGGAGGAGCCATGGCGAACAGGAGGAGGATAAAGATGGATCGCGGTAATCATCTCATCAGAAACAAGAGCTGTGGTGAATGCACCGGCAAAGAAGCCTTTCGCAGCGATAGTTCTGGAGCCATTCACCGACAGCACATCGATCTTGGCGTCCAGCAGCATCGCCAGCGCACAAATTTCGGCTGTGGGGTCGGCATTGGCGAGGCTGCCGCCGGCGGTTCCTTGATTGCGGATAGTGGGATGACCGATGTGGCGCATGGCTTGGGGGATGATGGCGCATGCCGCGGCCACCTCTTTGCTGGTCATCACCTGTCGATGGCACGCCAGTGTCCCAATGTTGATGGACCCAGAGTTGACAGCTATTCCGTTCAACGGAAGGCGTCCGATGTCAACGAGAACCTCCGGCCGCGACAGCCGCAGGTTCATCATCGGGATCAAGCTCTGGCCTCCTGCCAACAGCCGTGCAGCGCCTTCATATTCCTTGAGAAGCGCGACCGCATGTTGCGGCGTCTCCGCTCTAAGATATTTGAAGGGCGCCGGCTTCATTCGTGACTTTCGCTCTCTCTTAACACGATGGCTTGGTTGAGCGAAATCGCAATCTGAACGGACGAGCCCGCGGGTTTCTCCTCTATGATCGTGCCCCCAGGTACGCGCATATCGAGTTGACCAAGACTGTCGCAGCTTACCCGGGTGAGGGTATGTGCACCCTGATAGATATGCGAGACCACTCTTGCGGGCACTGCGTTTTCGGCCTGGCTTGCTGCATCTGCCAGCGTGATGTGTTCGGGGCGCACAAAAATCCGGACCGTTTCATTGTCATGAACGGGGAGAACTGCTGGATTGGCAATTATGAGCGAGACCGAGCCTGGAAATTGAATGATCCGCGCCGCGCCTTGCCGCTTCAGGATGGCTGTTGGAAGACGGTTTATTTCACCAATGAACGATGCGACGAAGCTGTTTGCTGGGCGGGAGTACAATTCAAGCGGCTCCGCAATCTGCTGAATTTCACCCCGGTTCATGACGACGATGCGGTCCGACATGCTAAGCGCCTCGCCCTGATCATGCGTCACGAAAATCGTGGTCAGGCCTGTTTTTTCGTGGAGATCAGCAAGTTCGAATTGCATTTGCGTCCGGAGGTTCTTGTCAAGTGCCGAGAGCGGTTCGTCAAGGAGCAGTACGCGCGGGCCGAAGGCGATCGCGCGGGCAAGAGCAACGCGCTGCTGCTGGCCGCCGGATAGTTGTTTGACACGGCGCGCTTCCATACTGGAAAGCTTGACCGTTTCGAGCGCGCGTTCTACCCCCACCCTGATTGCCTTCCTATCAAGCTTACGCATGCGAAGGCCGAACGCTACGTTGTCGAACAGGCTCATATGCGGGAACAGAGCATAGTTCTGAAAGACCATGCCGGTATCCCGGTGGTGCGGCGGCACATTGGTGACATCGCGGCCGTCGATGTGGATCTGACCTGACGACGGGGCGTCGAAGCCGGCAATCATGTTCAGGACTGTTGTCTTGCCGCAGCCGCTGGGCCCGAGCAGTGTGATGAATTCGCCCCGCCGGATTGATAGTGAGAAGTGCTGGACGGCAGTGACGCTGCCGTAGAATTTTGAGACTTTCACTATTTCGACGGCGTGCTCAGCTTTGAGTGCCGTTGCAGCAGAACGATTTGACACCGGCCCCGTGATTGCCCCCTCAATGCGGCTCGATTGCGAGAACCCGCTTCAAGCCTAGAAACCTATCAACCAGATACATGCCCAGGGTTGTAAGAATAATAAGCAAGGACGAAATCGCGGCAATCGTAGGATCAGTGTATTCCCGAACGTATGTATACATCGCCACCGGCAGCGTCTGGGTTGAGTAGCTTGTAACGTAGAGGGAGGCGGTGAACTCCGTAAAGGAGAGAATTGCAGCGATAATCCAGCCGCCGATGATCCCTGGCGCGAGAAGCGGCAGGGTGATGCGAAGGAAAACATTCAAGGGTGAGGCGCCCAGATTCGCCGCCGAACGCTCAAGGGAAAGATCGATGTTGGCAAGGCTGACATAGACGCTACGCGTCACGAAGGGGAGCACCAATACGATGTGGGCCAAAATAACGATAATATAGCTGTTAGTTAATCCGAATTGCGACCCCAGCAGCAGAAATCCGAAGCCTGTCGTGAAGCGAGGGATAATTAACGGCGACGCCAGAATAAAGTCCAGAATATTACGGCCGCGAAAATGGAACCGGTTGGTCAGATAGGCGGCGGCGACTCCTACCATTGCGGCGGCGGTAGAAGCAAAAAGCGTGACGATCATCCCGTTATAGAATGCGTTCCGGAAATCATCGTAAGCGAATACGCGTTCGTACCAGCGAAGAGAGAATCCCTCCGGCGGAAACTTCAGAATCTCAGTCGGATTGACTGATGTCATCAGGACCACCACCGCGGGCAAGGTCAGAAACACTAAAATGATCGAGACCAGCGTCCAGAAGAGAATTTTTTGCATCATGCCCTGCTCACGCTTGTTGCGCTGCCCGCCGCTCAAGGCGTGTCACGAGTGGGCGGATGGCGGCGAGGCTTCCCACCGCAGCCGCGAACGCCACCAAACTCAGCACAGCCGCCAGCGGAAAATTGAACGATGAAAAGCCCTGCAGATAAACAAGGTTCGAGATCATCAGCACCTTTCCACCCCCAATGAGCTGAGGTGTGGCGAACGCGCTCATGGTCCACGCAAAGATAACAACGGTTCCGGCGATGATGCCCGGCATTGTGAGAGGCACCGTCACGCGCCAGAAAACGGTAAAAGGCGGCGCTCCAAGATTTGCAGCCGCTTTCTCGTAGTCGCGATTGACATGTCCGATCGCCGTCGCGAGCAGGATGATCATCACGGGCATTGAAAAGTGCACCAGGGCGATGATCACGCCAAACTTCGTATACATGAATTGAAGTGGAGTTGCGATTAGGCCGAGCGCCAGCAGTGCCGAGTTGACAAATCCCTCCGTGCCCAGCACCAGCATCCAGGCATAGGTACGCACGATCTCACCAGTAAAGAGCGGCGTAATGGAAAGAATAACCAGGAGCGTTCGCAGCCACTCCTGCCTGGTGCGCACAATCGCGTAAGCAACCGGATAACTTAGAACCAAGCAAAATAACGCAGTGAGAAGGCTGATCAAAAAGGTGTCCATGATGACCAAAAAATAAAGCGGGCGGCCGATCCTTTCAAAATTCTCCAGAGTGAACCCGCCAACATCAAGCGAGCCGGGAATGAATTGCATGAAGCTGTATTGAAACACGCCGAGCAGCGATGCGAGGATAGCCGCGGCCGCAAGCAAACACGGCGCCGCGAAAAGCCATCCGATTTGGCGATGCGACATGAGGGGTTGCCTAGGATTCGGCTTCTTATGACCGGAAAATGTGGATGTGAAGGACCTTCAATTGCGGCTCAACGGGTCATATTTTCGGTGAACCACACTTTCCATTCCGGAAGCAGCTTGGCGCGAACCTCATCGTCAATGATGATCTGCTTCTGGAGCTGAGCTTCAGTGGTGAAGATGCCAGGCAAGGCAGCAAGTTCCGGGCTGACTTGCGCTTTCGCGCTCATCGGAGAGCATTTGTAGATGTCGCACAGCGTCTCCTGAACCTTGGGATCGAGGGCGACATTGATGAACTCGTGAGCAGCATCGGACATTCTCGTGCCCGCGTTGATGCCCACGGCATCGATGCCAATAACACCGCCCTCCTTCGGCACAACCACTTTAAGCGGAATACCCAGCTTCATCTGATGGTAGGCGTTGATCGACAGGATCACCTGGACCGGCGTCTCTCCGGTCTTGATCAATTCCTGTGATGTTGCATCCGATTGATAGAAAGCCTTGATGCTTGGCTTCAACTTTTCCAGAAGCGGTATCCCAGCTTTCCAATTCTTCGCATCGCCGCCGGACAGAAGCGCGGAAACCACAATGATGTGGCTCGGGTCGAAGTCCGGTAATCCGAGCTTGCCCTTGACCTGATCGCCCCAAAGATCCTTCCAGCTCGTAATGCCGAAACCGGCCGGCATTAAATCGGTTCGAAACGCCGGCAGGTAGACGTAAGAGTAGAGGCCGATATGATAGGGGCTCCGCAAGGCGATCGGGTGAGCTTCTTTCAGATTTGGGATCTTGTTTAAGTCGAGCTTCTCGAACAGCTTGTCCGCGACGTAGAGATACGCGACATGGCTCGTCGTAAACGTAATATCGGACTCAGGCCTTCCTGCCGCCACTTTGGCCTTGGTGAGGCGGTCCATGGTGCCCCCGGTGATGAATTCCACCGGAATACCCGTCCGCCGAGTAAACTCGGTGGCGATGGCTTCCTTGGCACCATCGCGGAAATTGCCGCCCCAGATACTTACGACAAGCTTTTGTTGTGCGTGAGCAACATTCAGCCCCAGCAAGAGCGTCATCGATACAATGAAATATTTCAGTAGATGCGCCATGTTCCCTCCTGACACTCGTCCCCGCCGCCGTATGCGTTCGCGTAACAGTCCAGCCTTCACGGCCCATTCGCCACACCCCACTCAAGGGCGGTGCGCCCGTTCACGAATCTTAAGCATAATTCGATTTGCGCGCAGCATTTCTTTAGAAGCAAGCGACGAACTGGCGCCGTGGCCGGCCAGAGATGTGCATTATTGACGGAGGCAACTGGGAGCCCACTTTCCGAAGTGGGGGATGCGGACTTTTCATATCTTGACGCCCAATGGTCCGCTTAAGGAATGTGCTCAATCTCTGCCACGGCCGACGCCTGTCATGCGCTCACGATCCTCGGACGGCAGTGAGGCCATCCACTCTTCTTCTTTTCCAGACGGCGGAAGGATATGACCGAATTCGGCCATCTGGCCTGGCACCAGATCAGCGATATAGACCCAAATATGAAATCTCTGCGTTTGCGCTGCCGCGGCGGCCGCTTCGAGGATTTTTTCGATCAACGCAGTCTTTTGCTGAGTAGTGCGGCCATCCCTAATCTGGCCGCAGATGAAAATCTGATCTGAGGTGACAGGAGCACCGCCTATGAAAGCGTTGCCGCCCGCTAACTCATAAAAGAGGACCTGAGCGAAGAACGATGGGGCGCCAGTCACTTCGCTATGGATGCGTGTGATCTCTTTCGCAATCGCCTCCTTCTGTTGCGCACTCAGGCGCCCTTGCATCGTGGTAACGGTATAGGTGGGCATTGGCATTCCTCCTTGTTTTTCCGGGTTTGCCTTCAATGGTACGATTGGGCCAATCCGATTTTGGCTCAGCCGTTCGAGATCAACGCGGGTTATTTGCGAATCCAGGTGTCCCTGGCATTCGCGTCGAATGGAATGAGGATGTGGCGGCTCATCTTGCCGATATCTGGTCATGTCGAACGTCTGTCAGCAGGACCGCTAATGATGCTTTGGACGGCTCCTTCCACCGGCGCGGAAGCGCCCAGGAAGTGGTTGCCGATGAGGTGACCACGATTCGTCATGCTTTGACGGTAACTTCCACCGCCATGCCCATGAATGAGCTGGTTCCTCCCGCGAAACTGCCGGCCACGGGCATTGCCTGCCGGATGTCGCGCGCAACGGCGACGGGGATCAGATTGAAGCTGCCGACACTGCGGTTCGCTGGATCAAAGGTGATCCAGCCTGCCCCTGGTACATAGACTTCCGCCCAGGCATGCGTTGATCCCGCAATGTCCTGACCGGGATTGTAGAGATAACCGGATACGATCCTCGTCCCAAAACCGAGGCTGCGTGCCGACTCGACAAACAGAAGCGCGAAATCCCGGCACGATCCCCAGCCGCGGTCAAGCGTCTGCAGTGGCGTCTGTGTGCCTTCCTCTTCCCGGCTTTGATAGCTGATCCAATTTGAGACGCCGGCGCATAGATCCTTCAGCAGCGCAAGCGTGTCTGTTGAGCTACCGCGAACGAAAGCTCGGGCCCATTGCCTCAAGCGCCCAGAAGGGTCGGGATATTGCTGGATCGCCAATGCGCCAAGATCGGTGGCCTCGTCACTGGAATATTGGAAGGGGTAGACGAGGGCAGAGGCGGCGATATCGAAGACAGGCCAAGGCGCGGCGTTGAGCTGGAGTTCTGCCACACTGTCGATCACCAGAGTGTCCGCCATGCTCTGAAAACTAGCGGTCGCCACGGCATTGCCGAAGACATCCTGCGCCCAGGACATTGTGGCGGCGGGCATTGCCTTGACGTCGCTCGAAATAAGCCGGAGATCCCGGCTTT
>JBAUNL010000639.1:0-2534 GCA_049579205.1 Rhodomicrobium sp.
ATTTGAAAGAGACCTTCAGCTTGGCGCGATAGGCTGAGACTTTGCCGTTGTCGATCACGACGTCTAGTTCAGCGACTTCAGCGATACGCAAATCCCGCAAGCTGTGAGCTGCGCGCTCGATCGCCGCAGCTGCTGCCTTCTCCCAAGAATCGGTGCTGGTGCCGATGAGCTCGACTACTTTGTACACACTTTCTGCCATGGCGGTGTCCTCCAAGAAAGTTAGGATCGCACTCTTCGCGGCGGACGCCAAGTCAAACAATGCAATGACAAGGGTACCGGCAGCGTCTTAGGTGAAGGCTATGGTTGAAGTCCGATCGACGATTACGTGTCCGACCTGCGGTAAGCGGGCTGCCGAGATCATGCCCACGGACGCGTGCCAATATTTTTATGAGTGCAAACGCTGCGGGTTGGTGATGAAGCCGGAGAAAGGGGACTGCTGCGTCTTCTGCTCCTTCGGTGATGTGCCCTGTCCGCCGGTGCAAGAAAGCGGGCGTTGCTGCGGTACACTGGAGGAATGATTGTGGGGACGGGGACTTTGTGGCTGTCGGGGATTTACCGGCTGGTTGGGGTGTGCGGGGACAAGATGTTTCGTCGATTGACGTGCCTATGAATCACGGTCATCCATGGGGAATTACGCTCGTCTCGGTACTGATGATCCTTTTTGGTTTGGCGGAAGTTGCGACAGGCTTCACCCATAATTTTCTCGGGCTCATAACAACGACCAATGGCGCGCTCGCGACGTACGGGGCTGCCGGTATTGGCGCTCTCTATGCAGTTGGCGGGCTGCTCATTTTGACCGCGCGAAAGTGGGCGGCAGCGCTCGCTTTGCTGTGCTTGGCGGTTGTGATAGTCGGGCGCGTCGCTCTCGTTGTGATGGGACTTTTTCCCCTCAATTCCTTCGCGCAGTCTTTTGCAATTGTTGTTGGCACGTCCATCGCTGTTACCTTCGCGATCTATATCGGATTGAAGTGGAAGTCCTTTAGCTAAAATTATGCCCAGGAAAGCGGCGACCGGTGCCTGTTCAAGCTGTGACGCCCGGCTCGTCATCCTGTGAAGGGATATAAGAAACGTCGCAGGGCCGATGCGTGGCGCAGTCCTCGCCTGATTTCTTCTACGCCCTGGCGCTTGCGATTGGCTCTGACTTAACGAATTCGCGGCCAGCCGTGGCTGCCATGATGATGGCCCACCCGGAGGTGATCAGGTTCACCCCTGCCAATAGCCCTAGTGCCCATGCCGCACTCAACGGCCACGCATAAATGAGGATGCCCGCCATGACGAGATCGGCGATGCCGCTGAGCAACAGCCAGCCCCAGCTGCTCCTTAGCACGTGGCGATAGGCAAAAGAACCGATGATCTGAAAGACGCCCTCAGCCGGCTTTCTGCTCGATGCATCTTCTCAACTCCGCGATAAGAAGTCCCGGCCGCAAGGGTTTTGTCAGCGCAGGCGCGCCGGCGAAGGCGGAGTGGTGCTCCTCGCGGGAAGAGCCTGACAGAGTTACAAACGGTGTCTCAGTCGCTCTCAGCTCGGCGGCAATGGCTTCTGAGGTTTCATGGCCGAGGTTGATGTCGAGCACAGCGGCTTCGCAGCCAAGTCGCTTCAAAAGATCAAGAGCCATAGCCACGCCGCGCGCCGGACCCACGATATCGAAACTAGCCCCGGTGAGGACATGGGCGATCTCGGTCGCGACCAGCGCCTCGTCCTCCACAATGAGAATGCGCGGGCGCTGTCCAGAGAGTGCGGCACTGCCGGTGGGCCTCCCGCTCTCTTCAACCCGGACAAGGCGGATGCCGCCGTCCAGAACTTCATCGGCCGGGCACTTGAGCTGCCAAGTTAACCCGGTGGGTGGAAAGCCCAGCTCGACTTTGGCGCCAAGGCTCATTTCGGCCATGCTGCCAATGACTGAGGAGCCGAAACCCTGCTTGGCAGGCGGCACGATGGGCTGGGCGCTTTGCTCGCGCCAGTTCATAATGAAGACTTGGCCGTCAGGATCTTCGCGCTCAATGCCCCAGGCAATTTCAACGCGGCCCTTGGGGCCGGAGAGTGCACCATATTTGCCCGCGTTGGTGGCGAGTTCATGCAGGGCCATGCCAATGGCCTGTGCGGCGGGCGCCGAGACAAAAAGGGCCGCCCCATGCAGTTCGATGCGCGTACCGATCAAATCTTCAAAAGGGGCAAGCTGGGACCGGATCAGGTCTTCGAGGTCCACCCCTTTCCAAGCATTCCTGACCAGCAGGTCCTGGCTTGCAGCCACCGCTTCCACGCGCCTTCCGAAGCGGTCAAGGAAATCTTGCGGGTTTGCGGCAAGCGTCTGGCGCGCCACCGCCTGCACAAGCGCGAGCATGTTCTTCGAGCGATGGTTCACTTCGCGCATGAGGAGCTGGATTTGATCCTCCTGCCGCTTCCGTTCGGTGATGTCGGTAACAAGCCCGAGGATGTGGGTGGGCTTGCCCGTGGCGTCCCGGAGAAGCGAGACGTATTTTTGCACCCATGACGGCTTGCCATCTTTCCGGAGATACCGCATGACGATCTCGAA
>JBAUNL010000640.1:0-8735 GCA_049579205.1 Rhodomicrobium sp.
ATTGTCAGCGACGCGGCTCTCAATATCGCTCCAGACACGGATCAAAAGCGCGATATTTGCCAAAACGCGATCGGCCTTGCACGGGCGCTCGGAATTGAAATGCCAAAAGTCGCAATCGTGGCGGCTATTGAAACCGTCAATACGAAAATGCCGGCAACGACAGATGGGGCCATTCTAGCCAAAATGGCCAACCGCAAACAGATTGCCGGCGGTATCGTTGATGGTCCACTTGATCTCGATGCGGCAGTCGATGCCGAGGCAGCAAGGATAAAGAACATCGCCTCCCCGGTTGCAGGGTGCGCCGACGTGCTTATCGTGCCGAATATCGAAGCTGGCAATGTGATCTATAAAGACCTGGTCTTTATGGCCAATGCTCAATCCGCGGGCCTCGTGGTTGGCGCAAGAGTACCTGTCATTCTCACAAGCCGCGCGGATAACCCAGATGCCAGACGCTTCGCAGCCGCGGTTGCCGCTATCTACGCGAATGCGGCTTCGCGGGATCCATCCATCCTTATGCCTGAGATTTCGGAGTAAGCCGTCGTGGAAACGGGTATCGCCGTCGTCAATGCCGGTTCAACCAGTCTGAAGTTCGCCGTTTACGCTGCCGGGAGCAAAGAAGTGAATCTGCTTTATCGGGGCATGATCGACAGCATGCAGACTGACCCTCACTTCGTGGTGAAGGATAAGGAGGAGAAGCCTCTGGACGCGCATGAGTGGGGCGAGGGTCACGCTATCGATCACAGCAAAGCGCTCGCATTTGCATTTGACTGGGGTGAAGAGCATCTGCCGATGGTGAAGGTAACAGCAGTCGGACATCGTGTGGTGCTCGGCGGCGAGCGTTTCCACGGTCCCGTGCTGATAGACAGTGATGTACTCGACTATCTTGCATCGCTTGCTGTCATGGAGCCTTCGCATGAGTCCTACGAGGTGGACGCGGCGCGCGCCATTGCGTGCGGCTTTCCAAACTTGCACCAGGTAGCCTGTTTCGACACCTCATTTCATCGGACGATGCCTGAGATCGCCCAGATCTACGCTGTGCCAAAAGAACTGCATAACGCAGGCGTGCACCATTGGGGCTTCCACGGGCTTTCATACGACTATATCAGCAGGCAGATCCCGAAATATGCGCCCGGTGCACGGCGAATTATTGCTGCACATCTGGGTGGCGGCGCAAGCATGTGCGCGATGCTTGACGGAAGGAGCATCGAAACGACCATGGGGTTCGGCGCTCTTTCAGGCCTACCCATGGCTACTAGATGTGGAGACGTCCCATCAGATGCTCTCTTCTATCTATTGCGTAGCAAGCTCTATGACGACGCCTCGCTCGAAAAGCTCCTCTATCAAAAATCAGGACTGCTTGGACTCTCAGAAACGAGCGGAGACATGCGTGACATCGAAAACAACGAAGATCCGAAAGCCAAACTAGCCTTCGATTACTTCGTTTACAGTATCGTAAAGTATGCCGGCGCCTATGCCTCTGTTCTGGGAGGACTCGATGCCCTCGTCTTCACTGCCGGGATTGGCGAGAATTCGGCCAGGGTCAGATCCGCCGTCTGTGAGAAGCTCGGCTGGCTGGGAGTCGAATTTGACCAAGCAGCAAATAAAAAGAATGGGCCGCGCATCTCTTCAAAGGACAGCAATGTTTCTGTGTGGGTCATTCCCACGAACGAGGAACTCATGATTGCGACGCATACGCAAGCACTCGCGGCAGCAAGCGGGGTTTTTTCTTGATGCGAGCGATGCAATGCACCTATCCGAGTCCAACCAATTCAGTAATAAGGGAGAGTGTGTTCCCATGCCGAAGCAAAGGCGAAACCGGAATCGCCACTACTTCCGTTTGTCCACCGGCGGCACCCTCCTGCCGATTGCTATCCTCGCTCTTGGCAGTTTTGCCGATCGAGGTTCCATTGGTAGCTTTGGTGTTTCGGCCGCTCATGCCCAATCCAAGTTCGAAGAAGACGTTCAGAAGTTTAAAGGAGACGTCCAAAAATTTCAGCAAGACGTCCAGCAGAAGTTTAAACCGCTGATTGACAAGCTGCGTGGCGTCGACCTGCCGGAGGGAATTGCAAAAACCAACGGGAGGATCGAGGCGACAGAGATTGACGTGGCGCCCAAATATGCCGGACGGCTGGAAAGTGTGTTTGTTGATGAGGGCGATGAGGTCAAAGCCGGACAGGTCGTCGCGATCATTAAGTCCCCGGAATATGAAGCTCAACTCCGGACTGCGCAGGCGAACGTGCTGGTCGCCAAAAGTACATTAGCCTCAGCCGAGGCAACGGTAGAGCAGCGCAGAGCCGATAAGGTCTACGCACAGAATGACCTGGAACGCGGCAAGCCGCTTGTACAGCAGGGATGGCTTACGAAACAGGCCTTCGATCAGCGCGTCGATAAAGCTGATGCGGCGCAGGCCGCTCTTGATGCCGCGGAAAAGCAGCGTGACGCGGCTAGGTCCCTTGTCATATCCACTGAGGCCCAGGCGGACCAGACTAGCTCGATCATAGCGGATCTTACGCTCCTGTCGCCGCGTGATGGGAGGGTTCAATACCGGATCCATCGCTCCGGGGAGGTCGTTAACGCCGGAACGCGAATCCTCCAGATCCTCGATCTGAACGACGTCTACATGACGATATACCTGCCCTCCGCGCAAGCCGGACGCCTCCAATTAGGGGACGAGGCTCGGATGATCCTCGATCCGTACCCGGACCTGGTCATCCCGGCGAATGTGAGCTTTGTCGCCACTGAAGCGCAGTTTACGCCCAAACCCGTCGAAACGGCCCAAGAGCGGGAGAAGCTGATTTTTCGAATCAAGCTTCAAGTCGATCCCAAAGTGCTGAGCAAATATCATGCCGCAGTGAAGACCGGAATTCGCGGCATGGGCTTCGTCCGGACAAACCCCGCCGCTTCGTGGCCGGAAAACCTTGCGGTGAAACTTCCCGAAGGGCCGCAAGTTCAAAGCGGTCAAATCCCGCGACCGGACGCTTACGCAGATCAAGCTAGCAATAAGGCTGGAGAAGATCGAAGCAAGCAGCAAACTCTGACCGTCAAACGTCAAAAGCGGAGCTCGCGGTCTCATCGCCGGAAAACCTTGCAGTGAAGCATCGCAATGGCGGATAATTTCGTAGCAAAGATCGAAGCTGTTTCCCATCGATACGGGAAGACGCTTGCGCTGGATAGCGTCACGCTGGAAATCCCGGCCGGCGAGATGATCGGAATGATTGGGCCGGACGCCGCCGGCAAGTCAACCTTGCTCGGGCTCATTGCCGGGGTTCGGATCATCCAAGAAGGCCAGGTCACTGTTCTTGGTGGCAATATGGCCAACCAGGCATTCCGCAACGCGCAAATTGGCCGTATTGCGTACATGCCCCAAGGACTTGGCAAAAATCTTTATCCCACGCTCAGCGTCTTTGAAAATATGGACTTCCACGGGAGGCTGTTCGGCCTATCGCATGTACAACGCCAGCGCCATATGGATGAGCTGCTCAAAGCAACGAGCCTCGATCCCTTCATTGACCGTCCGGCTGGCAAGCTTTCCGGCGGCATGAAACAAAAGCTCAGCCTGTGCTGCGCCCTGATCCATGATCCTGACCTCCTCATTCTTGACGAGCCCACCACAGGTGTCGATCCGCTTTCCCGGAGGCAATTCTGGGAACTGATCGGCAACATGCGTTCCCGGCGTCCAGGCATGAGCGTCATCGTCGCGACCGCCTACATGGACGAGGCCCAACAGTTTGCATGGACCTGCGCCATGTTTGGCGGCAAGGTTATTGCGGCCGGAAAAACATCGGAAATCTTGCAAAAGACAGGGGAGAAAACCCTTGAGGCGGCCTTCATTGACCTGCTGCCGGAAGAGAAGCGCGCTGAACACAAGCCGGTCGTGGTGCGGCCGTGGACCTCCGGCGACTCCGGCCCGCCTGTCATTGAGGCCGACGGCCTTACCCAACGGTTCGGCAAATTCACAGCGGTGGACCATGTGAGCTTCCGGATTTATCGCGGCGAGATCTTCGGCTTCCTAGGCTCGAACGGCTGCGGCAAGTCCACCACAATGAAAATGCTGACTGGACTTCTGCCCCCGACAGAAGGGACATCAAAGCTGTTCGGCAAGCGTATGGAGGCGGACGACATGCAGGCGCGCCTCAATGTCGGCTACATGACGCAGGCGTTCTCACTTTATGAGGAACTTACGGTCCGGCAAAATCTTGAGCTCCACGCGCATCTCTATCATCTGCCCGCGAACCAGAAAGAAGGCCGGATCAAGGAGCTGCTTGAGCAATATCACTTGGAGGATGTCGCCGATGAGCGTCCGCAGAGTTTGCCGCTTGGCGTAAAACAGCGGCTCCAACTAGCCGTGGCCGTTTTGCATCATCCGTCCATGCTCATTCTCGATGAGCCAACCTCAGGGGTGGACCCGGTTGAACGGGACGAGTTTTGGCGCACGCTAATCCATCTATCGCGTGACGAAGGCGTCACGATATTCATCTCGACCCATTTCATGAATGAGGCGGAGCGCTGTGACCGCATCTCCTTGATGAACGCCGGCAAAGTATTGGCAGACGGACCCCCGGCCGAGCTAGTGTGCAAGCGGGGGTGTGCTACTCTGGAAGACGCCTTCATTTCCTATCTGGCAGAAGCGACCGGGATAAAGCTCGAAGATAAGCCTCCCGCACCCGCGCAAGAAGCACCCGAGGCCTCAGCGGCGGCGCCGAAGGCCGGCACGCGGCGCTTCGATTTGGGCCGCCTATGGGCTTATGCGCGGCGCGAGACGATGGAGCTGCTTCGCGATCCTATTCGCATGAGCTTTGCCGCTCTTGCGCCTTTGATTGTCATGATCGCTTGCGGCTACGGCATCTCGCTTGATGTTGAGCATTTGCGTTTTGGCGTTTTCGACCAGGATCAAACGAACGAGAGCCGGGATGTGGTTGACTCGTTTACATCGACCCCGCGATGGTTCAAGGAAATACCCCCGCCAATCAGCTCCGGCGAGGAGCTGGAGCGCAGGTTCCGCAGCAATAATATCGAGATAGCCGTAGAGATCCCGCCAAAGTACGGCCGCGAGCTTGCGGCGGGCCGCACGCCGGAGATTGGGGTGTGGATCGACGGTAGCATGCCTTTCCATGGCGAAACAATGAGGCGCTATGTCATGACTCTTGCGGCCACAGGTCTCGCCCCGCCGGAGGCAGCGGAGAGATATCTTGATCCGCAGCAGGCAGCGCAAATTGGAAACGTTGCAAACAATATCAATTTCGAGACCCGCCTACGCTACAATCAGTCGTTTGAGAGCATCGTTGCTGAAGTGCCAAACGTCGTCATGCTCGTGCTGATATTGATCCCCGCGGTCCTGGCGACCATCGGTGTGGTCCGTGAAAAGGAGACCGGCTCGATCGCCAATTTCTATTCGACGCCGATCACAAGGTTCGAGTTCCTGTTCGGCAAGCAGCTGCCCTACATTGCGGTGTCTATGATTAGTTTCGTGCTATTGCTTTTGATCTGTGTGTTCCTGTTCCATGTGCCGGTCAAGGGATCCTTGGCCACGCTGGTCCTCGGCACCCTGCTTTATGTGGGAGCGGCGACAGGCTTTGGGCAACTTGTCTCGACCTTCACGAAAACGCAAGTCGCTGCCGTTTTTGCTACTGTCGTGATCTCCATCATTCCGGCCGCGAACTTCTCAGGCGTATTGGTGCCCGTGTCCTCACTAACGGGTGCCGCGCGGTTGGCGGGCTTGGGCTTTCCATCCTCTTGGTATGAGCTGGTTAGCGTCGGCACCTTCACGAAGGGGCTGGGCTTTCAGGACCTTTGGCCCAATCTCCTCGTGCTCGCTGCCTTTTTTATCGGGTTCGGAGTCGCGGCGATCCTGATCCTGCGGAAGCAAGAGGCCTGAATTGCTCGAGAAACCCTCCAGCCCAAAGGCACCGCAAAAGCAGGCCCTAAAAAAGGGGCTGCTCACCCATCTTGAGAATGTCTTCTATTTGACGATCAAAGAGCTTAGAAGTATTCGAGCCGACTACCTGTTGCTGATTCTGGTGGCCTATACCTACACGATCGCTGTCTATACCGTCGCCACCGGCGCCTCGACGAACCCGCAAGATTTGACGGTTGGCGTTGTTGACGAGGACCATTCCAACCTTTCCCGCCAGTTTCTGGACGTCCTGAACCGCCCGCCACTGTTCAAGCGCTCCGTTCTCATCAATGCGAATGAGATCGACCCCATCATGAACGCTGGGAAGATGATTTTCGTGCTCGAAGTACCGGCTCGTTTTGAAGAAGATCTGCTCGCAGGACGGAAGGTTTCCCTGCAACTGAACGTTGACGCGACCGCGATGGCGCCGGCCGGAAATGGTGCCATCTATATCCAAACCGTTCTCATGCAGGAAATCGCCAATTACCTGGCAGGTCTTGAAATGCCGCTGCCGGCCCCGGTCAATCTCGTGATTCGCGCCAAGTTCAACCCGCAATTTGATTCGTCCTGGTTCGGGTCAGTTATGCAGGTGGTCAATAATATCACAATGTTGACGGTGATCCTGACCGGCGCTGCTCTCATCCGCGAGCGCGAGCATGGCACGGTCGAGCATCTCCTCGTGATGCCGGTTGTGCCACCAGAGATCATGTGGTCGAAGATCATTGCTAACGGTCTTGTCATTCTTATTGCTACTGACTTGTCACTTCTGTTTGTCGTGCAGTGGTGGCTCATGGTTCCCATTGCGGGCTCTTTCGTCTTATTTCTCTTAGGAGCCACGCTCTACACAGTCACCGTTGCAACACTTGGCATCCTACTGGGTACGATCACCAGCACCATGGGACAGTTTGCGCTCCTCGCGGCTCCCACCCTTCTCGTCATACAGATGCTCTCTGGTACCCTCACGCCAATGGAGAGCGAGCCTGTCTGGATGCAGAATCTGATGCGGATCATCTTCCCGACGCCGCACTTCGTCGACTTCTCGCAGTCCGTGCTTTTTCGCGGAGCCGATTTCTCGATCGTCTGGCCTGAGCTTGCCGCCATGGCGGTGATCGGCAGCGTCTACTTCACATTTTCACTCAAGCGTTTCCGCCAGGTTATTTTCGGAGGTTGAATGCACGAGCCCGATCAACGGCATCACTCGTGGTGACTGACACCAGCATTTACGTAGCTGTCCTGAACTTGCCGTCCACCAGGAAGGTGGTGCTGCGCTAAAAAAAGAAGTCCTCGACCAAATCCCAAAGTACGTTCACCCGTTCCGCATCACCGACGGCAAGGGCTTTCAACTGAAGGACTTCGGCCGATACGTGCGGCCTCAAGCTGGACAAAGGCGAAGTTGCCGAACTGCTTAGCCAAGGCATCCAATGGCTCGCGAAAGAGCAGGAGATGCTCTACGCCCAAAATCGATGGTCGCTGCTGCTGGTGTTTCAGGGGATGGACGCGGCCGGCAAGGACGGCCTGATCAAACATGTCATGTCGGGCATCAATCCTAAGGGTTGCCAAGTGTACTCGTTCAAGCAGCCTTCGTCAGAGGACCTCGATCACGACTTCCTGTGGCGCTGCGTCAAGTGCCTGCCCGAGCGCGGGCGTATTGGCATCTTCAACCGTTCATACTACGAGGAGGTGCTCATCGTGCGCGTGCACCCCGAAATCCTGGAAAAGCGGGCCTCGCGGGCAAGCACATTTGGGATGAGCGGCTAGCCGATATCGCCCATTTCGAGGACTATCTCAGCCGGCAGGGGACGGTCATCCTCAAATTCTTTTTGCACCTTTCGCTTAAGGAGCAGAAAAAACGCTTCCTGGAGCGCCTCGATAGGCCGGAGAAGAACTGGAAGTTCTCTGCTGCCGATGTCCATGAGCGTGGCTTCTGGGATGATTACGCGTGCGCGTTCGAGGAAACGATCCGGGCCACTGCGGCCTCATATGCGCCCTGGTATGTGGTGCCCGCCGACAACAAGTGGTTCACCCGTCTCGTGGTAGCCGCCGCTATTGTGGAGGCGGTGGCCAACCTCGAACTCAGTTATCCCGAGGTCGATGCCGCGAAGAAGCAGGAGCTCGCAACAGCCCGTGCGGCACTTTCTTCCGAGAAGTAGCATGGCCCTTTGGTCCAGTCGCCGAAGAATGGACGCGGCTGAAACACAGTGGCGCCGGAACAGGCAAAAACATATAGCGCAACGGGTGGCGCGAATCTGGCCGGGAACTTAGCGGGCGCAACGCGGTTGGAGCATCGAGTGGGTCGCTCTCATGCGTGTCCGGTGCTGAGTGATAAGAGGACGCATTGAATTCACTGACAAATCGACGCTGATGACCCGATTCGGACATCGACCGCACTGGCAAGCGTGAGCTATCGCACGTTCGGCCCCATTGAGAGAGCCGTTGTTCTCAACCCCACCAACCCAAGCGTCTAGTCAGTGTGGTCGCGACAAGATGTCCGGAACCGCCGCCGAGACCCGCTCCCGGGTGTGTCGAGGCGCCGATGTGCCAGAGCCCGCGGATTGGGTGGCATGGCGACCCGATGAGGGCAGTGGCCGCCAAAGAAAACTCTGATCCAGCTCGGCGGGCCCGCCGTATGGATCGCCGCTTGTGGCGTTAGGGTTGCGATTACGCAAGGTGTCTGGCGTCAGGATATCGATCGCGCGGATTTTGCCGCGCAAGTCGGGAGCGTGACGCGTGACCCGGTCCAGCACGCGGTTGGCATATCCCTCCGCCAACGCCTGATACCGTATCCGGTTGATTAGTTCGCCTCGTTTGGCTTTGGCCACCAATGGAAGAGCGTGCTAGCCCG
>JBAUNL010000641.1:0-3200 GCA_049579205.1 Rhodomicrobium sp.
GATCAAATTCGGCCCAGCTGCCGGGATCGGCAACAAGGCTCATGGCCTCGCGAATGATCTGGGTAACAAGGGTCTCCGACATTGCCTACTCCGTTGTTCGCGTAACGCCCCTTAATCGCTCCGCCTCCGGTCCAACCATGCTCACAAATGAGTATGGCAGGATTTTCCCTACCTCCAACCCTCTAACTTCTCATCTTGCATACCGGCCAATTACGGGCCTGCGAACAAGCGGCCGCTTTTGTCGCCGGCAAAATCTTCGAGCGCGGTCGGCATTCTCGTCGGTTGATAACAGGAGTTGTCTCCGACTTTCGGCCGACGCATAATCGCCGCAGGGAGGAGTAAGCGTCGTCGTGAAAGCAAAGAGAAAGAAGCCCTTCGATGTCACGGCGTTTCTCGCCACCGTAAACGGGGAGAGAACTCTATCGAACTATAGAAAGAACCAAACCGTGTTCTCTCAAGGAGAGCCGGCGGATGCTGTCTTTTACATTCAGTCTGGCAAGCTCAAGGTCACCGTCTTATCGGACCAAGGGAAGGAGGCGGTCGTCGCGATCCATGAGAAGGGCGATTTTTTTGGCGAGGGCTGTTTGACCGGCCAGCCTCGGCGCTTGGCGACCGTCGTGGCCATGACGGAAAGCGTAATAATGCGGCTCGACAGGGCCGCCATGGTACGCGTGCTGCATGACGAGCCTGACTTTTCCGCAATGTTCCTGGCTTATATATTGGCTCGGAATGCCCGGGTTGAGGAAGACTTGGTCGACCAGCTTTTCAATTCGAGCGAGAAGCGGCTGGCAAGATTGCTGCTCTTAATGGCAAACTTTGGAAAGGAGGGAAAGCCTGAGCCTGTGATCGCGAAAATCAGTCAAGAGACGCTCGCGGAAATGATCGGGACGACTCGATCGCGCGTCAACATTTTCATGAACAAGTTTCGGCAATTGGGCTTCATCGAATATAACGGCGACATGAAAGTCCACAGTTCCTTGTTGAACGTCGTGCTGAAAGATTGAACCCAAGCTGCGCGTATTTCTTCAAAAGTGTGCGGTTTAGAACAGGCCGGACCTCTCCCGCCCTGTTAGGGTTATGGCGGCATTCCCGATAACCGCGTCTGATGTTTGCATCAAGTCTGGCACAGGGATGACCTTCGGTATCCTGGAGCGCGCATGACAATCCTCGCTTTTCATATCTCTCGCGCTACACCCGCCGCGTCGCCATCTCGAACCGGCGATTGATCGTAGCTGAGAGCCGCGGCGTCAGGTTTGTTGAAATTGGCGTCGACGTGCGCAGGAGAACCGCTGCCACGGCGGTGGAATATTCGGGTGGTCAGTACCGCGTGCATACGAAGAGCCCGCCAATCGCTTGCGTGATCGGAAAAGAGGCCGTTTGGGTGATCACCTCAGCTCCCGGAAATGCGTCGGCGCACGGAATAGCACCTCTGGAGGATGAGTTCAGTAGCAGTAGCAACAAAGAGGAGTAGGGCATGAGCGTTGGCGAGAACAAAACAACCTATGTCGATTGTGTCGATTGTCTTGTAGGTTGGGACAGAGACCGCAAGCTTCGGCTCATCGAAGAAGATGACGAATTCGGACCGGATTTCAACTGGCTCGCAGAGCCCCATCGAGTTCGCTTTCATCTGCCCGCGGAGCTGCACCCGGACAAGCTCGATAAGAGGCGGCCGATCAAGGTGTACCTCAGCCTGCCCGGGACTGCCGCGTAGAGTGTTAGGGACCAAAGCCAGCATGCCGGAATTGCGGGGCTGTTGCGAGTCGCGGCAGCCCTTTTTTATGTCCTCTTGTGCTGTTTAGCGGCGGGAAGCGAGCGGCCTATATCTTGCGCCGCGGAAATGCCGAGCTTCGTTTTGGCGTTCTGCCGGACCCCTCCTTACCGGCGAGGGCCACATGCAGGAATATCCCGACCGTACTTACATCGACAAGCAGCCATTCCATCAAGTCCCTGATGGCTTGCCGGCTTTCGAACGACTGCCGCAGCGATAAGTGTGTCGAGCATCCCTCTATCGCCTTCTTAAGGCTCCAGGCGCGGGCGTAAGGGGCTTGCACTCGATCCCTCGACGGCGAAAAACCGCCTGAAGATTCTTCCGAGATCGACGCTCGCCTTCAATCTAGGATTCAGGCTAGTGCAACTTCAACGCATTGCCGTCATAAGTGCCATCAGATAGCGGCATCGCTTCCAATCTCGTGATCTTAGCCCCTTGAGGCGTCCCGAAACTTGGTGATCTTGTCTCAAAGGCTGAACAGCCAGCCTCAGGTCAGGTCCCCATACTAAGCGCTTCCCCGTGCCTCAACGGTTCGCCGAAGGGAGTGACACGAAGTTCAGAAGGGTTATTTGAATGACAACCATGAGAGATGCGGGGCTATCGGTCGCTCGGGTATTCCCTTGGTCGAGACCATTACTCCGGTCTGTATATCGGACGCTACCGGAGGTTTGGCATGATACACCAACCGCTTGGTTGAGGCATGCCTTTCGAAAGGGAAGCTGTGTACGTTTCGTCCAGATCGGTGCGTCGACGGCATCGCAGATGACCCGCTACGACACCTTATTCTGGAGTCAGAGAAATGGCAGGGGCTGCTGATCGAGCCACAACCATCCATATTCGAAAAGCTGAAGCAAAATTATGCGGCAGAGTCTTCCCGTCTAAACTTCTTGAATCGTGGCGAATCACAAATCGCCTTGGCCAATACCAAGCAGTGCTGGAACTGGTTCAAGGCGGACGATCTGCCTTGATAGCCCTTTGGCCGCGAGAGGATCGCTCAGCGCCTTGCGAGCCATGGCCTTTGCGACGCTTTCGGTCGCGGTCTGGTTCGGCGAAGGCGAGTTCACCCCAGGAGATGCGGGCTGAAAGTCGATTTCAACCGAGTCATCAAAGTGCTCCGGTGACCCGGTGCTTGATTTTTTTCTTCATTTTGTGATCCGCTTTTGGCTGCTTAGCTTTGGCTTCCTCCTCAGAACTTTCCCCACTGTTACCAGCGAGCGGTGGCTCGGCGATGGTTGGCGCCCAGTACTTCGAGAGTTTCCGAGGTCGCTTCTAATGCCGAAGGCCACGGCCTCCACCGGGACGATCAGGCGGCGGTGCCGCGGTCTGCATTCCCATCAATGGCCGCCGTTAGGGGTGCTGCATGCAAACTGGGATGAAAGATAATCGAGATTGAGGCAACTGGCGTCCCAGCCCAGTGCATTATCCCTAAGCC
>JBAUNL010000642.1:0-34758 GCA_049579205.1 Rhodomicrobium sp.
GGACGGTGAGTGGTTCCGCCGTGGTCTTCTGCTCATTGTCACTCCTGATTCGCGGGCACCAGCGTGCCCGTCGTCAGGCAGAAATTCCACCTACCGCACCGTCCGAAATTGTGGAGCCACTTCTAAAAGCGAAATGCGAATTTTTCGGAATTTTTCAGTTCCGGCTCATAAGCGCGCTATAGGCCCCGGCATCACCATATTGGCCCGGCCGCGGAAACCGCATATTATGCCGCGGGATGCAAGAGCGTTTCGAGACAACCTGCGACGCATTCCTCGATGGCCGGCTTCACATCCGGCAGCCGAAGAAAGGCTTTCGCTCCGGCCTCGATACCGTTTTTCTGGCCGCCGCCTGCCCCGCTCAGGAAGGGGACAGCGTTCTTGAAGCTGGCTGCGGTGCGGGTGCAGGGCTGCTCTGTCTTATGTCGCGTGTGCCGGGCCTTACAGCGTGGGGGGTAGAAGCGGATTCCGGATTGGCTGCCCTCGCTGAAGAGAACGCATCCGCCAATGGATTCACTGAAAGTTTCCGCATTATCAATGCGGATGTGACCTCACCCTGGAGTGCTTTGGAAGAAGCCGGATTACACCAAGAAGCCTACAACCACGTGATTGCAAATCCGCCCTTCTTCATCAACGGCAGGGCACGTCCCTCAAGCGATCCCAGAAACGCACGCTCCAGAGCGATGGATCATGGCGACCTCGATGCGTGGCTCCGCTTCCTGGCGGGAACCGCCAAGCCCGGCGGTACGGCGACCGTCATCCATACCGCCGAAGCCTTGCCAGAGCTTCTCAGCGTATTCGGGCGCCGCTTCGGCGGGGTCAGCGTTTTCCCACTCTTCCCAAAAGCCGATGCCCCGGCGATCCGCATAATCGTGACCGGGACAAAAGGCAGCCGCGCCCCGCTAACGCTGGCGCCCGGACTTGTCCTTCATGAAAAGGATGGCACGCCAACGGCGGCGGCCGGCGAAATTTTGCGGGATGGAAAAAGCCTTCTGGACACAGTTGCCGAATTTTCCCGGCAGCGGAAACCTTGTTAACGATCGCCCCGTACACATCTCCAGCAGAGCTAACGAGCGGGCGAGGCTAATTTCCAGTGAGTTCACAGCAAGTCGATATCGAGCGACAACCGGGCTTCCGTTTGAGCAATCTTTTGGACAGAATTCCTATCCCTTTCCGGTCCAAAGGACCCGTCGTGCCTGTCTTGCGCTTATCCGGTGCGATTGGGGCGGTTACGCCTTTGCGGCAGGGGCTTAACATATCCGCATGCGCAAGTGCGATCGAACGCGCATTTGCGGTGAAAAATGCACCCGCGGTTGCGATCGTGCTCAATTCACCCGGCGGGTCGGCTGTGCAATCGAGGCTGATTTACGAACGCATCCGCGGCCTCGCCGCTGAGAAATCAAGGAAGGTCTTCGCCTTTGCTGAGGATGTCGCGGCGTCGGGCGGATATATGATCGCTTGCGCAGCGGATGAAATTTACGCCGACGCCTCCTCTATTGTCGGTTCGATAGGGGTGCTCTCGTCGGGATTTGGCTTTGTGGACCTTATCCACAAGATTGGCGTGGAGCGGCGCGTCTATACCGCAGGCGAGAACAAGTTTCAGCTCGACCCCTTCAAGCCAGAAAATCCCGAAGAGGTAGCAAGGCTTAGAAAAATTCAGGAGATCGTTCACAGCGACTTCATTGCCCTTGTGAAGCAGAGCAGGGGGGCGAGGATCGCCACCGCTGGCGATAGTTTATTCACAGGAGAGTTTTGGTCCGGCCGCCAGGCTCTTGAGCTTGGCCTGATTGATGGCATCATGGATATCAGAACGAAGATGCGTTCGCTTTACGGTGAAGATGTAAGGCTTAAGCTCGTTTCACCTGAGCGTGGCTTCTTCCGCCGGAGGGCCGGCGTCGGTTTGTCGTTCTCCGGCGTGGAGTATGGCGTCAGCTTCGCGAAAGGTTGGGCTGATGAACTGATCTCCGCTATTGAGGAACGTGCTATCTGGGCGCGTTTTGGTCTGTAACCTGGAGGGGCGCCAGGTTCTTAGTGCAGCGCAGTGTCAGCAGCAGGGTTGTTAGTCATGCCGCACGTTCTGGTCATCGCCGCAGGCGCCGTCTTCATCTACCTCGCTTTCCGCTGGGTTCGCCGCGAATATGAACGCGTCGATCAATCACTGCGCCGGGCGGAGCACAGAATTCGAAAAGGCTCGCGGGTTCCGCCCATCGAGCTGGTCTTCGATGCCGCTACTGGATTTTACCGGCCGGCAGAGTAAACTCTGCCGTTCATCCAAGGCTGCGCATTTGAGTGACGCGATCCTGCCGGCACTATATTATGGCTGACAGGCAGGGAAGCCTTCATGCACGGAAAATCGATCCTTCTCATCATCGGCGGCGGGATTGCGGCCTACAAATCCCTTGATTTCATCCGGCGCGCCAAAGAGCGCGGGGCAAGGGTGCGTTGCGTGCTGACGCGGGCAGCACAGGAATTCATCACTCCGCTTTCCGCTGCCGTCCTTTCGGAAGAACCGGCGTTCACGGAATTGTTCGATCTTAAGAATGAGACCGAGATCGGCCACATCAGGCTTTCGAGGGAAGCCGATCTGATTATCGTAGCACCTGCGACGGCAGACCTGCTCGCGAAAATGGCAAATGGGCTGTGCAACGATCTCGCGAGCACCATCCTAATGGCGCGAGACAAGCCCGTGCTCGCGGCGCCGGCGATGAACTGGCGGATGTGGGAAAATGCAGCAACGCGGCGGAACATTAGCCAGCTTACGGCTGACGGGGTTAATTTCGTGGGCCCCAATGAAGGAGGCATGGCTTGCGGCGAGTGGGGCATGGGCCGGATGGCCGAAGTAGACGATATCATTGCCGCAGCGGAACCGCCGCTTGCAAGTGGAACCCCTTCCCTTCTCAATGGCCGCCACGTGCTGGTGACTGCTGGCCCAACCTACGAACCCATCGATCCAGTGCGCTTCATTGGCAATCGCTCCAGCGGCAAGCAAGGCTATGCAATCGCCTCGGCTGCCGCGCGGCTTGGGGCCCGGGTGACGCTTATTGCAGGTCCCGGCTCTTTGCCTAATCCCTCTCAGGTTCATCTCGTTCGTGTCGAAACCGCCCAAGCGATGCTGAAAGCAGTAGAGGCAGCCCTTCCGGCTGATGTCGCTGTTTTCAGTGCGGCGGTGGCGGACTGGCGCGCCGCCGCCGTTCAAACGAAAAAAATAAAGAAAACCGGCTCGGTGCCGGAACTGCGCTTGATCGAGAACCCGGACATCCTCAAGACCGTCTCCAGGAAAGCGGAAAACAGACCGCAGCTTGTGATCGGTTTTGCGGCCGAGACTGAAAACGTCATCGCTCAAGCGATCAAGAAGCTCGAAAGCAAGGGCTGCGACTGGATCGTCGCCAACGATGTATCGGCCGAGAATGGGGTCTTTGGAGGAAACAAGAACACCGTGCACGTCATAACGCGTTCGAGCGTGCAAGGCTGGCCGCAGATGTCAAAAGAAGACGTTGCTGACAGGCTGATGCATGAAGCGGCAAGCTGGCTTGCGAAAGAACAGCCGGCCCGAGCAGCAAGCCAGAACACGGCATCCTAGCCGATGATTCCGGTTCGCTTCAAACTGTTGCCGCATGGGGAAGGCCTGCCTCTGCCCTCTTATGGAAGTGCCCAGGCAGCCGGGCTCGACCTCTCCGCGGCATTAGAGGATGGCGTAACCTTAACCCTCCGCGCTTTGGAGCGAGCGCTCGTGCCTACAGGAATTGCGCTCGAATTGCCAGCCGGGTTCGAGGGCCAAGTTCGCCCGCGGTCGGGGCTTGCGCGGCGCCATGGCATTACGGTCTTGAACGCACCGGGGACGATTGACGCGGATTATCGCGGGGAGATCCAGGTGCTCCTTGTCAATCTTGGCGGCGAACCTTTTGAGGTAAGGCGGGGAGACCGTATTGCGCAGCTCGTGATCGCGCCTGTAACATCGGTTGCGCTCGAGCAGGCCTGGGAACTGAGCCTTACCGGCCGCAACGCTGGCGGGTTCGGTTCAACAGGCAGCCGCTAGCATGATCCGCAAAAATGGGCGTGTCTTACGCTAAAATCATTCTTAACAATGAGTTAGAGTTCGCCCTAAAGCGTCATGCGGGCATATCATAGGTCCCATGCGGGGTACACCTATGGATAATTCACCATCGTGGCACATTTGCCAAGTATAACACGAGCCATAGAAGACCGGGCACAGCCCGGCCTGTCAACGTACCAGTAGGAGGTTCCTATGACTGAATCTCATATCTGGGGAGGGACAATCAGAAGGATGTGGCCGCAGGAAAAGGATAAATTCCGCGACCACTTGTTGAGGCTCGATCGCGAAAGCAGGCGGCTTCGCTTCGGCATGGCCACAAGCGATGACTTCGTTTCGGACTATGCCTTGCGCATAACCTCGGCCCAATCCGTCGTCTATGGCTTCTTCGTCAAAGGCGAGATGCGGGCGGCGGCGGAACTGCGGCAGATTGGGGAGTTATGGTCCACGGACGCCGAAGGCGCGTTTTCTGTCGAGCACGAGTTTCAAAACCGGGGCATCGGCACCGATCTGCTCGGGCGCATCATCCGGGCGGCGCGCAATCGCGGCGTATCCAGGCTCTACATGAACTGCCTGGCCGAAAACCATAAGATGCAGCGCATTTGCCGCAAATATCAGGCGGAACTGCATTTCGATCATGGCGAGGTTGTGGGCCGCATACTGCCCGCTCTGCCAACTTACATCTCGCTCTGGCAGGAAGCCGTGGACGACTCGAATGGTTTCGTCATGGCCGTGCTCGACTTTCCGGGTGCGCCAGCGCAAGCGGCTCCGTAAATACCTTACCTTGCTCGGCCCTCTTCGTTTTCACTGCAGAAGGCCGGGCGAGTTAACGCGGTCGCCACGATTGCAAAGTAGCGAGTCCTACTTAGTTCTGTCGTCCGTGAACTAAGTCCAAGCCGCTGGTTTCTAGAGTCTTTGTTAGAGTGATCAAAGAAAATTGGGACGTCACGAACTTGGACGCGCTCCCAGAAAGAGTTGCTTATTGAAAATGATCGGAAACGGCGCAGAGCTCCCCGAAGCTTTGCATCTGAAGTTAGACGGGGATGCAGGTACAATCGCGTGAAAGCGGGGTGCTTACGCAATTTGGTGAAAAAGCTCCAGCCATGATTCATTAGGCGTCAGAAAAACTGGCCACCGGCTGAGAATTCGCTGACTTCTCCTTAGCCGCTGCCTTCGGCTGTGCCAGCTCGCCCGGTAACATCTTCCACTGCACGCATCGACTCAAGCGTAGGTTTCGCGTAGCTTATAGCCGAGCTTAAACTGCGGGCTTTGCTTATGCCCAGGCAAAAGCCCGGGCGAAAGGCGACGTTGGCGGCTAAGCTGGGGTGGACTGAGTAACATGAACCGGCGCGAAAAATGAAATTTATGGGTCTGATCGCGGGTGTTTTCACCGCCCTTTTGTTTTTCCTGCATTCGGAATCAATTGCAAGCCCCGCCCAAGCCTTTATGGGCGCTAAGCCCCCTTTGAATATTTATGTTTTCGTTGGGCCGCGAAATGACTTCTGCTTTTCCGATCACATTCAGGCTATCGAAAAACTCGTTAGAAGCGAACGGGACCGCATCAACAAGGCGGGGGGCGTAGGTGGCCGAAGGATTGCGCTCGAGATCCGCAATGATGGGGGTGATCCCAGACGTGGAGTTGAGATGGTTCGTGAGGCGCTTACAGATCCGCAAGCCATTGCATGGATCGGGCTTCAAAACTCGGAACGAGCCAAAGAAATTTTCAATGAACTCGGCCCGCGAATAACCGAAAGCGGCATCCCATGGTTATCCAGCATTTCTGTAACGAGCATGTTCACAGGCTATTCCAATGTGTTCTCGACTAGGGGATCCCAAGAGGAAGAAAACCTTCCCGTGATTGGCGAATTCGTCAGGGAAAGGGGATTTGCCCGGCCTGCCTATATTGGCTTGAAAGGGCAGGCCGGCAGTGAGGCTTTGCGGCGAGGGCTAATCGAAAATGAAGGCTTCCCGGCTTTCGTTCATGAGCGAATGCTGACTCTGTCTGGCGATAGCCGAACGCGGCTGAATGCGAAACTCAATCCGGGCGACGTCTCATCTGCAGTCGTGGAACTGAAGCAGAAAAACCCCGACATTATTTTCTTGAGTGTCGGCGGTTGGCGCGTGCCTCCGTTCTTGAAAGAGTTGCAACAAGCCGGGATTACGGCCCCACTATTTGTAACCGGGCGCTTAGAGGACATTTTCGGCTTATGGGGAGCATCCTATCCAGGCGACGTTTCTCAGATCGCAAGAGATGAACTGCCTGATCTCTTTAACAATAGGATCCGCAACCGCCTTTTCCGCGAGCGTCCTCAGGAATGGGTCTTTCATGGGGGGGAGCGCAACCAGGATGCCTTCGATCGCGTGGAAAACCGGTGCGAGGAGAGATCAGGGAAAACTTCCCCGGATGTGCTGTCACGTTCAAATCTAAGAGCGATTAGCCTCGGTCTGGAATACCGGGACATGATCGCTATGGCCGCTGAAATTCTGAGATCTGCCAAACCACCGGCGGACCCAGAGAATGTTCCGGCACTTCGCAAAGCAATTTTGGAGGGGATCGTTGGCTCTTATGCTTCGGGCCGTGGCATCTTCAAAGGATCGCTTGAAGATTGGTCCTTCCGGCCTTTGTCCAGGACCACGGTCAGAGCGCCTTTCATCATTACCCGCCCCAAGAATATAGACGGCCAGCAGCTAGCGGCGGGTCAATATGTACCTCTAAAAAATGGGAGATTGCGGAAAATCCCGGCTGTCTACATGGCGATTGATTTGATCCGCATATCCAGAATCGACGACGCGGAGAAGAGTTTCAGTGCGGACTTTTACTTATCCATGAGCGATGAGAACAATCCGAACATTGAAATGATCGACTTCGCAAATGCCTTTCTCGATCAGAAAAGCAGCAGCCGGCAGATTTCCATTCAACCTCTGCATGAGGGCGGGGCAAGCGATACCTACCCGGCTGATATGAAAATATATGCAGTATCGGGGAAGTTCACGCTCGATCCCAATTATAAAAGCTATCCGTTTGATGTGCAGCGATTTGCCATCGAGCTAAGACCGAAGAAGGGAGACGCTCCCTTCATCGTCCAGCCGCTGAAACGCGAGTTGCGCGGCAAGGGGTTCGATTCAGCCGGCTGGGACATATTGGACGACTATGTCAGTTACGATCAGGATTTCATTCCGGTCGTCGACGCGAAAACCTTAGAGCCAAGCGTAATCCCCTTCTACAAAGGAAGCTTTGTCTGGGTGTTGAAGCGGAATGCTACGGATTTCTATTTGAGGGTCGTGGTGCCGCTTATCTTCATCATGATCGTGGCCTACCTCGCGATCTTCATTCCGATCGCCAATTTCGAGGCGATCGTGACCATTCAGGTTACGGCGCTCCTCTCTGCGGTGGCATTGTACATCACGACGCCCAAGGTCGACTCCGATACCGCCACGTTGTCGGATCGCATATTCCTGTTCAACTACATGGTCTTCAGCCTAATGATCGGAATTTCGATCCTGCGGGTGAACAGGCTGGTGGCGAAAGGGCTGCATTTGAAGCGCGCGCTTGCGATCCTCCATATCATCGTCATTCCTATCTTCGTTGTCTTGATGACCATCTATGCTTACGGAGTGGGAGGCATCGAAAGCCAAGCGGACCTGAAACCAGGGCCAGCGTTGGCAAATGGGTTTTCTCGTTTGTTGGCTGTACTGCGATAGCAACAGCCAAGGGGTTGGCAGTCCCTCTTTGTCGCTTAGTAAACGGAGAAGGGCTGCCGATATGGCTTCCCAAAGGGGATGCCACCGGCAATTGCCTGAACGGGCCTGAGATAAGCCTTCCCCTCCCGCTTATTACCGCGAGTGTCTACGAAAGTGACCGGGCCTTCGACCAATTCCATGATGGCGACATCCCCGGGTGCGCCCACTTGAAGGGTTCCCAATTTCGGCACGCGGTCGATGATCTGAGCCGGCTTCACAGTCGCCTTCGCGATAACGTCCTCCAAGGAATAGCCAAGGAATATGAATTTGCTCATGACCCAGGGCAGGAAAGGCATTCCCGGCGTATTCCCTGAGACGGCGTGCAGGTCCGATGAAATGGTATCCGGGCCGCAGCCAGCAGGGATCGCGGCTTCAGCGACGGTAAAGTCAAAACTGCCACCGCCATGGCCAACGTCAAAGATGACGCCGCGCTTTTTGGCCTCGACCGCCGCCGGCAATATCTTGCCGTCCTGCAGAATGTTAGTCTGCTGCCCGGCCATGTTCGGAAAACCGCTATAGGCATGGGTGAGAATGTCGCCCGGCCTGAGCATAGTGAGGATGTCGCTCATGAGCTGCCCAGTGGCGACGCCGCCTATATGGACCATGAGCTTCGAACCCTTTACGCCCGAACGCTCGCAAGCTTCAATCGCCCGCTTCAGGGGTTCGATCCCATGCTTGAAAATAATGTTTTCTGACATCCGCACTTTGACGCCGATCGCAAAATCAGGATTTTCGGCCAGCGCTGCGGCGCATGCGTCTACTTGCGCGTTGTCGATGTTATAGAGTTCCGCCACTGGGAAAGCGGAAAGCCCATTGTTGGCGATATGGATAAACGCATAAAGCCGCGTCCGGGTCTGGGCAGCGACGTAGCGCCTGAGCGCTGCGAAATTGTTGGCGCCTGCGTCTCCGGCGGAAACTGCGGTGGTCACGCAGTCGAAGGGCGCCGTCTCGTCGGCCGGAAGCCCGATCGCCGAACCATAAGGATAAACGTGCGCATGAAGATCGACCAGGCCCGGCGTCACAAGCCTTCCGGTGGCATCGATAACCCTCATCGCCTTGGCGGCTGGGATATCCGCTTCCACGGCCTCGATCTTGCCCCAGCGTACGCCTACGTCCCTCCTGCCGCGAAGCGACTGGCTAGGATCAATAACTTCGCCGCCCTTGATCAGAAGATCGTATTTGTCATTGGTGGCGGCGGAGCTGCTTGCGCTGTTCACCACCGTCACTGCCGCAGCCGATGCTGCGAGCTTCAGCCACTCTCTACGTGAAACCTTCATCGATGCACTTCCCCCTTTTTTGTTTCAACGAGAGTGGCACAGCGCAAAGCAGTCTTGAAGCGCAAACTTGGCAGAGCCTACCCGCCAAGCACCCTTAGCCAGAAGCACCTTTGAGTCAGCCACAGGTCGCGCTCTGCGGCCGCTGGAAATTTGTTGATCCTTCGAGGCGCGCTCGCCTAGAAGAGTTTACGCCTCCGCTAATGGGATGGTCCGGTTGCTTCCACGGCCGGCTAGTCTGCCAAGACTATCCAGCAGCCCATGCAGACACCAGCGGCCATCCGCAGCACCGCTCGCCTCCATCGGCGTCGACATCGGAAAGGATGTCTTCCACATCGTTGGCTTCGATACGAGGGGGAAGATTGCCTTCCGGCGTAAGATCGAGCGGCTCGCGCTTGTTGAGACGTTCAGGAAAATACCGCGCTGCATCGTTGGCTTTCAGGCGTGCCTGAGGACCCATTTTGTGAGCCGTACACTCTGACCGCTTGGGCACGAGCCCCGCATCATCCCAGCGAAATATGTGAAGCCTTTTCATTAAGGGGCAGAAGAACGATTACAACGATGCGGAGGCCATCGCCGAGGCGGCGCTCAGGCCGAACCTCCCGCACGCCCGCGAGAAGACGCAATCCGGCTCGTAAAGCTCGCTTGCAAACGTGAAGGCTAGCGCCTGCTTCCAAGCCATGAGTAACGCGAGAGCGTGAAGGACCGCGCGGCGCCCGTATCCGTCGCCAGGAGCGTGATAGCAATGTGGAAGTCGCCTTCCGGCGTCCCGATTCGGACCTGCGGATCGAGTTCGTCTTGCACCTTGATGATGAGTCCGGAGATCGGCCTCAACGATATTGCGGAAGTTTCGGATCCGGGCAAGCGTTCCCATGTTGCCGGCCTGGCGCTTATTCCTCGCGCAAGTTCGTTGCCCGCATCTTGCCGCTTTTGCGGTCCGGTTCGAGATCGAAGCTGACCTTTTGTCCTTCGCGGAGATACGAGATCCCGGCACGTTCTAGCGCGCTGACATGGACAAAGACGTCAGCGCCTCCATCATCTGGCGAGATGAAGCCGAAGCCCTTATTCGCATTGAAAAACTTCACTGTGCCTTGTGCCATTGGGTGCGCTCTCTCTGCTTGATTTCCGGCTACTTCTTTGCGCCCGAGCCGCCGCTGGGCTTTTCCTTCACAATCGAAGCGGACGCTGCGGCCGCTTTCGGCTTCTCGGCCTTCGGTTTCTTCGGTTCGCGGCTAGATCTCTTTTGGCCCTTGGCCATGATTACCTCCAACGGATGTTTGAAGTCCCATATCATTTTACTCCGAAAAGCGCATCAAATCGGAAACTGCCTTGCAAGTGCCCGAGCATCTTCACCGGTCACGCCAAGGTACACACCTGTCGCAGCAACATTAGCATGTCCTAGCAGCTCTTTGCAGGCTGCCAGGTTCTTGGACTTCGCGCAGAGATGCGCTGGCTTGGTTCTTCGGATCGAATGCGTTGAGTAGAGCGCGCCGTCGAGTTTCAAGAGCGCGCACCAGCCTTTGACTATGCGCTGATGCTGGCGCGTCGTGATTGCGAAGACCCGCTCGCTGGCGGTGATGCCCGGATTCGCAGCAAGCCACTCGGCAAGCGCGGCGCATGTCTTGTCACTCAGTTCGCACTGCACAACCTTCTGCTTCACCGCGAACTGGCTGACCACATCACCGTTTTGCATCACTGTGAGTGACAGTACGCCGGAGGACCAAAGCATTGAGTCTATGCCGACGCGGAGCAGCGCAAGATCCCGGAGGGCGGTGCCGCTCCCATCCTGGCGCAACAGAGCTTCGAGAGTGGCGATCTGTTCAAGGGTGAACGGCCGCATTTGCCCGGGCTTGCGAGCGTGTTTTTGAGCCGGTTTTCTGCGTCGCGTTTGCGTGTTATTTCCTGCATAGCGCGACCTATATACGATGCTGACACAGCGAGGTCAACGACGCGGCCTGCGGCTGTGGGTTGGTTAGTCTTACGTCCGGGGATACGGATGCGGTGACGCTGCTGAACCACTGCCGTCAACAGGCGTCGCACTTCTCTATCCCGGGCGCTCTCCACAAATTTCGCAAGCCCTGAAACTAATTTCTTACCTTACTGTTGACGGCCGGCTCGTGATAGACCGATGAGCACGTTGCCTGCTCGTCCTCGCCAACAACGCGGCGTGGCTCATGCTTTGGATATCTGCTCCACTGATGAAACCACATCCAAAGCCGAGTCACGGAACGGAACCCGCGCAGCTCGTGTTTGACCTTAATCAGCACGCTGACTTTGGCCGCTCTTGCCCTTTCTCCGGAGCGGCCTCTTTTTGAGCCGGATGTGAGATCGTTTGCCGTGTCCGGCATTCTCCCCATCGTGTTTGCGCTCATGCGGAACCGGCGGCTATCGGCAAGTGCATCGGAAACGAAGTCCAAGGACCAGCTCCGGTTGATCCCTTGCGGGACGAACCATCGGCGCCCGCGTTCCCAAGGTGGCGACGTCTAGCATCGATTCCGCCAAGAGCTTCTTTAGCTTCCTGTTTTCGTCTTCGAGCGCCAGTTATAAAGGGTAGCTTGCGAGATGCCGTACTTCCGGCTGATCTCCGCTGCGGACAGCCCGGCCTGGTGCTCCTTCAAAATCCCAATAATCTGCTCCTCTGAAAACCCGCCCCGCTTCATGCCCGTCTCCTTTTCGGCAAACGGACCCTAACTTAAAATCGAGGGCATTTAAGCGAAGCACGTCAGCGTGAACGGGGGCGGAGATAAGTTGCACTTAGGTTCTTACATAGACTTGAAGAAGGCCAACCCTAGGAAGAGAGCCGCCAATGACACCCCGACAGAGCTGAGAATGTAAAGTGCGGCCTCTAGGGCTGCACCCCGCTCCCAAAGCAGCGCCGAATCTGAGGAGAAGGAGGAGAAAGTTGTAAAGCCGCCAAGAAATCCGGTGGCGGCGAAGAGGCGCCAAGTTTGCGAAAGTACGCCTTTATATGTGAGCCAGCTAACAAGTAGACCCATGAGGAGGCTGCCGATGACGTTCACGATGAAAGTGTGCCATGGGAAAGACGTGCCGGTCTTCATCACGGCAAAGTTGACGCCGTGACGTGCCATGCCGCCAATTCCGGCACCGAGGAAAACAATTAAATAGTCATTCATCAGCTTCATAGCTATTTGCGAGTTTTTGGAAAACAAGGCATGGCTAGGCTTACGAAATTCGCGATGCCTAATGCCCGATAAGCCAAGGACGGTCCGGCGCAGTGTGGACGCGATAGTCCTTTTCCAGGCGCGAAGCCCGTGGGTGCCGCGCTCCGGAGCAGCCGTGATTTGGATGTGAATGAGCGTGCCGTCTCGGACCGGACTTCTCCAGCTCTTTGCGGCTCATAACCATTGGCTCATAGGCCGACTTCTCATTTCGAGCATGTGCTTTTTTCGCTGCCGCGTTCATTCGTGTGATGAAAGGCGCGGAGACGGCGCGCGGGCTACCAATGCCACAGCATGGGCACTCGCCTCGTTTCAGGCGCTCATCCATGCGGGCCCAAGCCTGAAATGGGCCGCAGGTCTCACATTCATATGGGTAGAGTGGCATTGATGATCTCAGTCATTTTTGGAGAGGACCTCAGATTTGCAAATCGGGCTGGAACGTTTATCCGCCCCCTGCAGCCGCAGTTGCTGCTCTGACTGTATGGGACGCATGACCGATTATGCCGTTGAGAAGGAGGTAGCCCGACAACCAGCCCGTTGCGATACCTTCAAGCGCTGTCACCAAACCGGTGATTTTCGCGATCTTCAGCTTCTGCGCCAGCAAAAGAAAATACATAAACCAAAGGACAGCCCATCCCACCCAACATAGCCCAAACCAGTAATCCCAAAGACTATTGGCGGTACTGAGCGTATCAGCTGCTATAGGGCAGGCAGTAATCGCGACGAATAAACTGAACCATCCAAGGCCCCGCCCGTCTGCGCCACTGAACCTGTTGATGGCTACCCACAGGTACGTGAAGGTGAACATTAATAGAAACGCTGCCCCTTTTATTGAGGCTGCATCCGCGCTTGGGCCAAATGCGAGGTAAAGTGCGATGCAAAGGGTTATGCCGCCTACAAAGATATTGATGACGGCGATTTCCCGGTCAGAAATCTGACCAAGCAGCCATAAACCATTGAGGAATAACACCGCTCCCACATAGAGAAGAGAGAATCCGAGTAACATAGCATCACCCCATAACCCCGGAGGGAACGGTTCGGCCTTTTACAGAGGCTTCCACTTAGCTCGTCTGCGCGACCTTTGCCTTATGGCTCATGGGTGCGGGACCGGAAGCTGTTGGCCTGATATCGAAGTCGAATATCTCGGTGGGTATCGCGAGCGTGCAGCACGCATTCGGGATATCCACGATCCCGCTTATTCTGCCTTCAACGGGCGCGGTCCCGAGGATGATGTAGGCCTGCTCGCCTGAAAAGCCGAACTTCTTCAGATATTCGATGGCATTGAGGCATGCGCGGCGATAGGCAACGTGCGCGTCGAGATAGTATTGCTGGCCGGTATTTTCGTCGACGGAAATGCCTTCAAAGACGAGATATTCGGAGAAGTGCGGCTCAACGGGACTCGGTTTGAAAATGGGGTTGGTGATGCCGTATTTGGTAACGCCATCCTTAATGATATCGACGCCGATGTCCAAGAAACCTGCCATCTCGATGGCGCCGCAGAATGTGATTTCACCATCACCCTGGGACCAGTGGATGTCGCCCATGGAGAGTCCGGCACCCTTTACGTAGACGGGGAAGTAAACCCGGGAACCGCGTGATAGATTCTTGATGTCGCAGTTGCCGCCATGCTCGCGCGGCGGAACGGTTCTCCAAGCCTCCGCAGCCGCCCTCCTTGCTTCTTCTCCCTTCATTTGGCCCATCAACGCGGTCTCGGCGTAGGGAGGGGCCAGCAACGGCGGCACGCGGTCAGGATTCGTTGCCAGAAGCTCCGCCTCCCTCTTGTTAGCGGTTTCGAGGAGTTTTCTATCGGGAAGACAGCCGATCAATCCAGGATGTATAATGCCGGGCCAGCGGACTCCGGGTACGTGCCGGGAGGTTGTGTAGATACCATGGAAATCCCAGCAGGCTTTCTTCGCCTCGGGAAAATGCTCGGTAAGGAAACCGCCGCCGTTTTCGCGGGCAAAGATGCCTGTAAAACCCCATTCCGACTGCGGTAGACTGCCAATGTCGAGCAAATCGACGACGAGCAGGTCACCAGGCTCGGCGCCTTCGACTGCAAAGGGGCCACTCAAATAATGAACCTTGGTCAGGTCGACGTCGCGGATATCGTTGGCGCTGTCGTCGTTATTGATCTGACCGCCCGTCCAGTCATAGCACTCGACGCGAAACTCCGATCCGGGCTTGAATGAAGCGACCATCGGGATGTTCGGGTGCCAGCGATTATGCGTCTTCAGATCTTGCTCTTCGGGCCATTTATCGAAATCCACGTGGAAGGCTGTTTCTGTCATGTGACTATCTTCCTTGGAAGATGCGGTTAATCGCTGCGTGGCGGATATTCGGCCGAGACCGGCATTCCGCGCTTCGCGCAACAAGCTCACCAACCAAATTAGATTAGTGGCCTAGGTGCGCGCATCACCCCTAGAGGTGAGAGCAAAGAAAATTACTAGCTAGAACAATGTGCTAAGCTGAAGTCACAGCATCCCAAACCGGCTAAGCAGCCGCACGAGATCCGCCTGGCTGTGAACATTGAGCTTGGCGTAGAGGTGGCGCATATGCGTGCGTGCCGTGTTCCTGCTTATGCCGATTTTGCCCGCGGCCTCGAACACACCGGCTTGTTTTGCGAGCAGGCCCACGAGGCGGCTCTCCGCCGGCGTTAAGTGGTATATTTCGGACAGGCAGCCAAGCGAAGAGAACGAAGCGCCCGCCGGATCTTTAGCGAAGATCGCTACCTTGGCTTCATGTTGGCAGCTAACCTGGCTCGTGTTTTCCCGGACCGGAAATAAGTTCAGAATGAGCGGCTCATCCTCAGTATCAAGCGGCAACGCAAGTGGCGCCTCGGGAATCTCGCCGTTTGCCACCGCTCCTGAAACCGCGCGCCAAATCAAGCGAGAATTTTTTGAGCTGCGGGCACAGAGCCGATCCGAGATGATTTTCAACTCGCTTCCGACTAGCATCGCCGAACCCACCTTATTGACGAAATATACGTAGCTCTGCGCATCCACAAGAAAGCAGGCAAACGGCACACTCTGCAACACAGCGGCAAAGTCAGAACGCTCATTAAGCCGTGCCTTGATGCTTTCGCCCAGGCTCTTGGCCCGGAAAATTCCCCCTTTGTGTTCTCGCCGCTTCCCGCGCGCTCTAATTTGCTGCCAAGGACGACTGCTCCCTCTTGGAAGCTGCGATTAGCTTCGCGCCAGCTTGCTGCGCCGAATGACGTTAATTTGAGGGAAGACTTATCTATTGAGAGCAGATGCGGACATTGATGGAGATCATGATAGGTCTGCGCAAGAAAATCGTAGTTCCGTAATACTACGCCGGCTGCACGAAACTCCTCGCACAAGGCCTCCATTGCCGCTGGCCATAATTCATCCCGCCCTATTGTTGCGTAGACATGCGACAATAGCTTTGCAGAAAGCGGCGGCTCGGGCCTCGATAGTCCTTGCATATACACACCGGCAAAACCCGCTGCCGCAAATGGCTAAGCAAGTTTCGTTCCAAAGGAGATTCACTGGAGACTTATATTATTCGAGAAGCGATCAATCTACCGTTCGGGGAACCGATTCTTGGCGCGCGCAGGGCATATCTCGCCGGAAACGCAGCCTATATCGCTGATCTCGTGCCAGGCCAGATGGCCGAGTTCGGTCATATCCTTCCGCCGTCTGGAAAAGAAGAAGAGTGGATGACCTCACTGCCGTCTGAGGATCGTGAGCGCATGACCGCCGTCGGCCGTGGCAGAGATTGACCACATTCCTAATGCGGACCCTGGCTTGCATGCAGGTCCCTCCATCTGATTTGATGAAGACCGCTATGCCGCACTTCGATCGCGTCAACCATTTTCATGTGGGACAAGAAGGGGCCTCAGCGGTAGCTAGCGTCGCCCAAGCCAAGGCGTCTACGTCACCTGAACCAAACAAACATCGGAGCCCGGCATGCCATATCTCCAACTCGACGTGAACGGCCATTACTCCGTTGCGGACAAGAAGCTACTTGCAGCCAAGATGAGCGAAACCTACTCGAAGATGATGTCTGTCGATGCAAGGCGGATCACTGTGGCCATTCGCGAACTCGGCGAAGGCGGGGTTTGGAGAATCGCAGAGGTTGGCGCTGAACCGGTGCCGGTGTCCCTTATGATGCTGGATATCAGGAAGGGTAGGCCGCCGGAACTGCGTATGGAGGTCGCAAAAGCGCTTTGCGCGCATTGCATTGAAACCCTAGGCCTGCGGGAGGACCGTCTCAATGTAGAGTTCACCCAACACTCCGGCGATGAGATGTATCACCCCGCTTTGGGCGGATATAGCCCCGAGTGGGAACCGGGCCAGTAGTAAAGTTGATTCAGGAATTATGCGCGCCAACATTGGTACGAAACATTCATATCGTTTCCGCGAACGTTTAAAATTACTAGGCTCTGCAGCTCGGTCCGCTACCTCGGTATCGAGGTTGAGGACGAACTCGAAATTGCTGAACAAACAGACGTCTGATCTTAAGAGGCGGAGCGGACACACTCCGCCTTCATCGAAATCGTGAAAGAAGAGCCAACAGCAAACGTTTCCTCCGCTTATCGCCCGGCGGCACTTGCCAAATGAACTGGAAGGCGTACATCGGCTGCGTTCAGTGAGTCTATGCCGGTGGCGAGGACGATATCCGCTCAGCGGCAAACCGGGATAAAACCGGGCCGAAGATAAGAACGGACATAAAGCGAGAGACTTGCAGCGCCATCACGAAACCCAGATCGACTTTCGCCGAGGCTCCGATGATGAGAGCCGCGTCGATCCCGCCCGGGCTGGTGGCGAGATAGGCCGTCAACGGGTCGATCCCGAAAAGTTTTACAAGACCAAAGGCAAGGCCGCCGCAAAACAGCATCATCGCAAGGATCGAAAGAACGATTTTGGGCAAAAGGTGAAGCGCGTAGACGAGAATAGCGCGCGTAAAGCGAAAACCGATCGTCCATCCGATCAAGAGAAAGCTTGCTGCCAAGAGCCATCTGGGAAGCATGATTTCAACAAGGCCGTTTGCTCGCAGCACGATGCCTAAAAACATCGGCACCATGATGATGCCCGCAGGGATGCGTGAGATCGGGCCAAGCGCGATGCCGGCCAAGACGAGAGCGAGTGTTTCGGCAAACGGCAACCCATCGATGGGCCCAAACCAGGCGGCGGGCGCAATGGCTGCCTCGCCCGATGCGTGAACCCAAAAGCGGGCGATCATGGACGCCACGAACGCAACCATAACGATACGCAGATATTGCATGATAGCGACGAGCCGGCATCCGCACCATAGGCATCGGCCATGATCATCATCGCCGATGCGGCGCCGGGCAAGAGCCCCCAAATAGCGGTTGTCTCCGGCAAGATACGCAGCTTGCTAATGATCCACCCGAGTGAACAACTGGCAACGATCACCAACAGCCCGATACCCAAAAACAGCATCCATTGTCTTTCGAAGGAATGGATAATATCGAGCGTCAGGATACGGGCGATCATACAGCCAAGCACGGCTTGAGCGGCGTTGAAGGGAAGTTTCGGCACGCGAAGCCGAGCGCCGCCATTTTCCATTAGAATGCCAGCGATCATCGGACCAAGCATCAGGGCTGCCGACAGCTGTGCCCATGTCAGCAATGCTGCAAGCATCGCGGACAAAGCGACTAAGAGTCCCCATCGGACCGGACGGGGAAATTTGGATAGGGGAGCGGAGTGTTCGCTCACGCGTTGCCCGGAGAATTGCCGCCGTGAAACCGTCCGAACATCCGTGCAAGCATGATGCCCATTAGGAAAACGCCCGCGCCTAAAGCAACGGCATCAGCCGTAGACCGCAGATCGAAGTTTCCGACACGGCAAATAAGGACATAACCAACGGCCAGATTGAAGAATCCCCAAAGCACATTGATGGTCGAGGAGGAGAGCCCTTTGCCCGGCGGTTTAGCGAACGGACTTTGAAAGGGCCTTCCCATCACGCCGCTGACAAAATGCGGAACCGCGTTGGTGAGAAAAGCGCCGCCGAAGAAGTAGGCGGCATAGTGGGTCCATTCGATCATCGGTCGCTCCTGTGTTCGAGGAGATTGATGATCTCTTGGGCCGTCCCGCATTCGCCTAACCTCGGAAAGATGCCAGTGATGCTGTTGGCGTGAGCCTCGGCGCTCCTGTCGGTCATGGCGTCGATGGCAAGCGTGACGTTATACCCAAGCTCATGCCCGTGGCGCGCAGTCGACTCAACGCCCGCGCTGGTGGCAATGCCTGCGATAACGGCCTGCGTGACGCCGTGCGTTGTGAGGTACTTATCAAGATCCGTGTTGGTAAACGCGCCCCATGTCCGCTTCGTCACTACGTGGTCTTCCGGCTGCCGGTTTAACTCCGGCAAGAGTTCCGTCCAATCAGGAGGAAACACTGCAAGATTGCCGGCTTGTTCGACGCGGCCAGGTGCGCCCCCGGCCACGTTCACGAGGACAACCGGCAGACCGTGGCGGCGAAAGGCGCTGGCAAGGGCACTGGCATGACGCACCACCTCGCCGGCCGGGTGAGCGGTAGGAAGTGCCACGATCCCCTTTTGCAGATCGATAATGATCAGGGCGGTCTTCGGATCGAGAGTGGTGACGGTCATAATTTTTCCTTCGGCTGCGGAGAAGAGACGCTTTGATCACATCTCGGCAAGGCGATTGAGCAGATCGAGGGCACGCGCCAATTCCTCTTGCTCCTCCGGCCCGAGCTTTGCCTGGATGGCACGGTACAGCCAGTCCTGCCGTGCAGCGCGGCCCTCTTTGATCCAATCGATGCAGGCGGGGGTGAGAGACAAAATAGTCTGCCGGCCGTCATTTGGGTCTGGCGTGCCGCTGACAAGCCCTGCAGCTTCAAGCGCCGAGACATTGGCGCCCATGGATTGCGGTCGCATCCCTTCGGCCTTTGCAAGGGCAGTCACTGTCGCAGGACCATCCCGGTCTAAGCGGCCCAGCACGGAAACCTGAGTCGAGGTGAGGTCGCCCGCACCGGCTTGCTCACGAAGGCGGCGCTTTAGTTTGCTAAGTAGAGCGCGAAGATCGGCCGCCAAAGCCGAGGCCCGGGCAGCATGAGGATCGTCAGCAGGCGTTTCCCTAGTCATGCCCTTATATACGAAGTCAAACTACCAAGGTCAACTTCATAAATAAGACCGGCAGTGTCATGGGCTCAAAGCGACGGCGCTTACATAATCGCGTTGCAGTGCAGGTTCAGATCACTCATATAATGCAGGCCAATATATGCCCGATGCTATGCCCGTAACGAAAGCGCAAGGACTGAAGAAGTGACACCGCACGGGCTATTACCAGTCTCGGAGAGCGTAACGCCAATCGTCGATGGAGGGAATACTTTCTACGAACGGAACTGTTCTGTTGGGAGAACAGTCTCTATTCTTAGTGATAGCTGGGCATTTCTTATATTGCGCGAAAGCTATTTCGGCGCAAAACGCTTTGACACATTTCAATCTGCACTCGGTCTCCCTCGCCAAACCTTAACCCAGCGCCTTCGAAAGCTAACAGCACAGGGCTTGCTTCTGCGAGTTAAATGTTCCGGCAGCTCGCTCAGATTCGAATACAGGCTTACCGAAATGGGGATAGACCTTTACCCGGTCATGCTCTCTCTCATGAGCTTCGGGGATAAATGGTTGAAAGGCTCCAACCCGCCTCCCCTCGGCCTGATTCATAATAATTGCGGCTGTGTGTGCCATCCTATTGTCGCATGCAATCACTGCAAAACTGAAGTCAACGTGAGAACCGTCACTTATCGCGATGGGCCTGGAGCTGGCAGGACACGGATCGGTGAAACCATAAAGGAGAGGCGGCCATCTGACCGGAATATATTGGACAGGGGGCGCCCAAGCTCCGTAGCTCGCGCCTTGAAGGTCATTGGGGACCGTTGGAGTTTTATGGTCATACGGGAGGGTTTCTTTGGCGTCCGGCGCTTTGATATTTTGCAAAACAAACTGGGGATAGCGCCCAACATTCTTTCCGACCGGCTCAGCCGGCTGGTTTCAGACGGCATTTTCGAGCGGCTCAAATATCAGGCTTCACCCGATCGCTTTGAGTACCGTTTTACTATGAGGGGTAAGGATCTCTATGGACCGCTGCTTGCTATGCTGGCTTGGGGCGATAGGTGGCTTTCGGGCGGCAAGCCGCCTCTGATCCTGACGCATTCGAACTGCAAGTCTGACTTCGAGCCGGCTGTGATTTGCGATCGATGCAAAGAGCCGCTCAAGGCCGCAGACATGAGCTACAAGCTGAGTTATAACTTCCCATCCCATGGCCGCCCGGCGAAGCCCAACCGTCCCATCGTAGACGGGACATGAGCCAGCGATCCGATTCCGGCATGTGCATCCGCTTGCGGCACGATCGAGAGCAAATGCCAGAATCAAAGCTCCACTAGTTGCAAATACCGGCCTTGACAGCTACCGGGGCAAATAGTCTATTAGTGAAAGCTTGTCGGGCGGCCTTCGATAACGTCTGACACCGGTTGGGGCGTTTAATGCACCCGGCGCAATAAATAAAAGTGGAGGATGCGAATGGGGCGCCGATCAGGACTGACATTGCTATCAATCTGCATGGGCCTGCATTGTACAGCAGAGCTTAGCGCCCAACAGGCGGGTCCGATCCGGATCGGCGTTCTGACTGATATGTCAGGTCAGTTTTCGCACGAATCCGGCGAAGGCGCCGTTACCGCCGTGAAAATGGCAGTTGAAGATTTCGGCGGAAAGGTTTTGGGCAAGCCCATAGAGGTCGTAGTTGCTGATCATCAGAACAAACCCGATATTGCCGCATCTGTCGCGCGCGAATGGTTCGATGTCGGCAATGTCAGCATGGTCGCCAACCTGATTAATTCGTCCGTGGCGCTTACCGTTGCTCAGGTCGCGAAAGACAAAAACCGGATCGCAATCGTGAACGGTTCCGGTTCCTCGCGGCTGACCAATGAGGGTTGCACCCCAAACAGCATCCACTACGCCTACGATACCTATGCGCTCGCCTATGGGACGGCAAACTCGCTCGTTAAAAGCGGGGGCAACAAATGGTTCTTCCTGACGGCCGACTACGCGTTCGGACAGGCCCTTGAGAGCGACACAATCGCCACTTTGAAGAAGCTCAATGCCCAGGTGATCGGCAGCGTCAAGTATCCTATTGCGGCTTTGGATCATTCCTCCTTTCTGTTTCAGGCTCAAGGAAGCGGCGCCAATGTTGTTGCCGTAGCCGGCTCAGGGACAAGCTTCCTTAATATCGTGAAGTCCGCGAGAGAGTTCGGCCTCACGGCAGGAGGCAGTCAGACGCTCGCCGGTCTCCTAGTTTGGGTCACCGACGTCCATGGTCTCGGCCTCGAGGCCGCTCAGGGACTTGTCTTTACGAACGCCTTCTATTGGGACCATGATGATGAAACACGCGCCTGGTCCCGTCGCTTCGAGGCGCGTATGAAACGCATGCCGCATATGGGAGATGCAGGCGACTACTCCTCGACACTTCATTATCTCAAGGCGATTGAAGCGGCTGGAACGGATGAAGCCGGAGCCGTGATGAAGAAAATGAAGGAAATGCCTGTAAACGATTTCTTTGCCAAGAATGGGCGGATCCGGGAGGACGGACGCATGGTTCATGACATGTATGTCTATGAGGTCAAAAAGCCTTCCGAATCGAAATATCCGTGGGACTATTACAAGCTCAGGGCGGTGATCCCTGCTGACGAAGCATTCAGACCTCTTGGTCAGAGCGCCTGCCCATTTGTCAAGAAAGAGTGACCCAAGGAGATGCTTCGCTCTTTTAGGAACGGGGCAACCGCTAGCCTCATTAGCTGCGGGGCACCTCAATGAAATGTCTAGAAGCGCGGCGCTTGAACTAACTCCTTCAACTTAAAGCGCTGCACTTTTCCCGACCCCGTGCGTGGAATTTCTGCCACGACATGAATGGCATGCGGGACCTTATAATCGGACAGATGCAGGCGGCAGTGCTCCAGGATCTCGGCAGTATCGGCGTTCCGTCCGGGCCGGGGAATAATAAACGCAACCGGCACCTCCCCGAGAAACTCATGCGGCAAGCCAACCACCGCGCAGTCAAGTATGGATGTGTGAAGGGATAGTGTCTCTTCTACCTCGGCTGGCGAGATGTTCTGTCCGCCGCGGATGATGATCTCCTTCAAGCGGCCCGTGATGGTAATGAAACCGAAGCGATCGCGGCGGGCAAGGTCTCCAGTGTGATACCAGCCATTTCTGAGTGCGCTTGCGGTTTCGTCAGGTTTCCCGTGATAGCCAAGCATGACGTTTGGGCCGCGAACGATTAATTCGCCATCTTGCCCAGGATCGAGATCCTTTCCCTCCAAATCGACTATGCGGACGCCCAGCCCGGGAAGAGGTACGCCGCAGGAACCCATGAAACGGCTGCCTTCCGGAGAATTGAGGGTAACCATCGTAGAGGTTTCGGTGATGCCGTAGCCGTCCAGAAGCTTGATGCCAAACCAATTCTCGAAATCCCGATTGAGTGTTCCCGGCAGAATTGCCCCAGCGGACAAGCAGATCCGCAACTTATTCAAGGTGCGCCGTTTTTCCTCTCTCGAGCGCTCGAGCATGTAGTGGAAGAACGTCGGGACACCCGGCAGGACTGTGACTGGCTGCTGCCTGAGTTGCTTCGCCATTTCCGAAGTTGAGAACTGTTCCATGATATATTCGGAGGCGCCCGTGGCGATTATGCTGACGACGGCAAGATTGAGCGCGTAGCTATGAAAGAGCGGAAGAGCATCAAGGACGTAGTCATTTTCACTAAGGCCAGCGATGGGGACCCAGCAAGCCGCAGTCACCCAAAGCATTCCCTCAAGCGTTAAAACGACGCCCTTGGCCTTGCCGGTTGTGCCGGAGGTGTAAACGATGAAAGCCGGCTGCGCTATATCCACCGGATCTCGTGGCGCTGGCAAGGGCATGGCCGCGCTGGACGCGAATGGCTTCCCTTCGCCCCTTTGGACGGCGATCACCTTCGGATCGATCGCATGGGCTGTGCACAACGCGTGCAGTTCCTCGACTCGCTCAGGATAAGTGAAGACTACAACGCATTGCGCGTCGGAGAGGCGATACGCGATCTCGTCCGCAGTCGACGCGAAGCTGATGGGCACTGCGACGGCTCCAGCCCGGACAATCGCCACACACATTTCCACCCAGTCCACCGAATTCGGAAGGTGGATTGCTACTCGCTGACCGGGCTCGACACCAGCTTGCTGGAGATAGCCGGCAATCATCGCCGTGCGTGTAGCGAGGGCCTGATAAGTGACTGATCGAACCTTATCCCGGAATGCGAGCTTACCTGGGCGCCGTTGTACCTGGCAACTGAGCAATTCTCCGATTGGCGCAATAAGATCTGTTCGTATCAATTAATCCTCCCCTGCCCTTGCTAAAGCATCGCAAAGCCGCCGTTGATGCTAATCGTCTGCCCGGTAATCCAGTCGGCGTCGCCCGATGCAAGAAAGGCGATCATCGGTGCCACGTCTCCGGGTTTCCCGATGCGTTTCAGCGGATAGTTCTTGACCATCTTCGGAAGGTTCTCAGCGAGCCAAGCCGGATCGGAATGTGCCGACTCGATCATGCCTAGCGTCACGGCATTGCAGGTGATGTCATAGCGGCCGAACTCGCGCGCCAGCGACTTGATGAGAGCAATAGTTCCTGCCCGTGAAGCCGCCGCCATCGACAGGTTAGCCTCGCCGATGCGGGAGGAATCGCCTCCAATGGAAATAATACGTCCACCCTTGCCGGCCTCGACCATATAGGGCAGCGCTGCCTTGGAAGTGTTAACCGCGCCGAGCAGTCCGATACCGATATGCTGTTGCCACTGTTCGGTTGTTGTCTCAAGAAAGCGTGCGCGCTGGGCAAGGCCAGCATTATTGACGACGATATCGATACTGCCAAATGCCGAGACCACCTCATCGACCATGGCCTTCGTTTCGGCGAAGTCCGCGATATTCGCCTTCCAAGCCCTCGCCTTTTGACCATGAGAGATGATTTTGGCGACGGCCTTCTCCGCGGCCTCTGCGCTCGATTGGTAGTTGATGGCAACGGCCGCACCCTGTCCGGTAAGCGTTAGAGCGATCTCGCGGCCAACGTCGCGCGCGCCTCCAGTAATGAGAGCTACTTTGCCGGCAAGGGAGAGGTTCATTCGTCTATCCTTTCACGGAGTGCTTGAGCCGCGCTTCCTCAACCATTTGGAAAATACGGCCGGGAGTAATGGGGAGGGTGCTGGCTTCGATGCCAAGATGTGCGATGGCGTCGGAGACGGCGTTGGCAATCGCAGCGGGAGCACCGATCGTGCCGCCTTCGCCCATGCCGCGGAACCCGCCGAGCGTGGCCGGCAGATCGGATTGGACGTGAACAATCTCGATTTTAGGGATGTCGCTCGCGAGCGGGACGAGATAGTCGGCAAGACTAGCAGTCACAAACTGGCCTTCGCTGTCATAGACAACTTCCTCAAGCAGGGCGGCGCCGATGCCTTGCGCGACGCCCCCACGAACCTGGCCATCGACGATCATCGGATTTATGATCCGCCCGCAATCCTCTGCCACCACATAACGCATCACAGTGACGCCATATGTTTCAGGATCGATTTCGATCATGGCCAAATGCGCTGCGGAAGAAGCAGTGCCGAAATAGGGGTCGTACGATTCCGATGCCGCGAGATCCTCGCGCTCCTCATGCGGGATCCGGCCCATCTGCGAATACACCGCGTTCGCGACTTCCTTGAAAGTTAACGACGCGTTCGAGGCACGCGACCGGATAATCCCCGCAGAGGCTTCGAGATCTTCGACTGGGACATCCATGAGAAGCGCGGCCGCCTTAAGAACTTTAGTTTTCACTGACCTGGAGGCGCGGATTGCGGCTCCGCCAGCCAGGACAGCCGAACGGCTGGCATAAGTGCCGCTGCTCGCCGGCACTAAGGCGCTGTCGCCATGCTGCACCTCAACGTCCGCCAAGTCGCAGCCAAGCTCGTCGGCGATGACTTGCGCTAAGGTGGTCTCTAGCCCTTGTCCATGTGAGGCGATACCAAAGGCAGCGGTGATGGCCCCGGTTGCGTCGATGCGGATGATTGAGGTTTCCGTGCCGGTGTTAATTGGCATGCCGGGCGCTACAGAGATGCGGGAGCCGATGCCTGTAAGCTCCGCGTAGCAGGAAAGCCCGATACCAACCCACCGGCCTTCCTTCCGCGCGTTTGCGCGAGCTTCCACCAACTCCGGATAATTGGCCTGATGGCAGACGGCCTCGAGGCACTCATGAAAAGCGCACTTATCCCAAATGATGCCGGACGCCGTGCGGTAAGGAAACTCCTCCGCGGTTACCAAGTTGCGGCGCCGGATCTCTACTGGGTCCATGCCGATCTTGCGGGCGGCCATGTCCATGAGCCGTTCCATTGCAAATGTCGACGAAGGACGTCCGACGCCGCGATAGGGGCCCGTCGGCGGCTTGGGAGTAAGCACCCCGCGCACGCGCCCCCGGTAGTTCTCCAGGCGATAGGGGCCCGGCAGAAAACTAACCACCTGCACTGGCTCCAGTGCAGCGGTCCAGGGGTAAATTGAATAGGCGCCAATATCGCCGATTACGTCCGCGCGGAGGCCCAGCAGCTTTCCTGCGTCATCGATCGCGAGTTCAGCATCGATCAGTTCGTCGAACGCTTGACTGGTAGCCGATAGATCCTCCAAGCGGTCACAGACAAACTTGACGGGCCGCTCCAGCATTCGCGCCAGGGCGCAGACCAGTATCTCTTCATGGTAGAGCGAGCCCTTGCCGCCGAAGCTTCCGCCGACGTCTGGCGCTACGACACGAAGCCGGTTGCCTGGGAGGCCAAGGCAGCCCGAAAGCACATCGCGGATAACGCCCGGAATGTTCGTTGAAGAATGCAGCGTTACGGCCAGACGCCGGCGGTCCCATTCCGCCACATAGGAGCGAGGCTCGATTGCGACCGAAGTCTTGCGCGTCATCCGGAAAGTACCGCGAACGGTGACGGGCGCTTCCTCAAAAACCTTATCTACGTTACCGCGAGAAAATTCACGGGTTACAATAACATTTGAACCAGCCTCTTCATGAAGCAGCGGTGCGTCATCGGCGGCAGCGCCTGTTGGGCGAATGGCAAAAGGAAGAGGCTCATAGTCGACAGTAATGAATTCTAACGCATCTTCGGCCACATAGCGGCTTTCAGCAACAACTGCGACGATGGGCTCACCAACATACCGCACCTTTCCCCGCGCGAGCGGCCAAATAGGCGTCGCGTAATATCCCTTCATCCTCGAAGTTGGGATCGCGGGCTGGATTTGATCTTCGAGGTCAGTCGCATCATAAATCGCGACAACTCCAGGCAATGAAATGGCATTACCCAAATCGATGCCGCGAATGCGGGCGTGAGGCTGATCACTGCGCCGAAGGGCTACATGGAGCGTGCCAGGCGGGGTGATGTCATCCACATAGCGGCCAGCGCCTGCCAAAAGACGCGGGTCTTCGGTGCGCTTGATGGATTCACCGACGAATTTAGGCCGAAGTTGAAGAGAGGGATCAGCGGTGCTCATTCGTAATATGCTGCCCCGGTGCGAAGTGTCCGCCACTGCGTATCATCATGGCCAAAGATTATCTTCGTACCTTGCGCACGCATTCTCGCAATCTCAGCAAGAGCTGCCGCCGCCAGTTCAGCATTCCAGCTGTTTTTAGGCGCGGTTCCCGTCGTAAGATTGATTTCCACGGGTGCGGCATCAGCGGCCAAAAGGAAGGTACCGTCTTCATCCAGCCCTACCAGCGCCGCAGTGGAACCTGGCGTGTGGCCCGGCATCGGTATCAGCACGATGCGGCCATCGCCGAACAGATCTGTTTGTCTGTCAAAAGTAGTAAAGCCCTGTGGTTGGTCCCATTCCTGCGGAAGATAACCCTGTTTGCAGGCGCCTTCTGCTTTCGCCGCCGACAGTTCGGCAGCGTGGCAGAAAATGGTGGCGCGCTTGAAATATTCGTTGCAGCCGCAATGATCGGGATGAAGGTGGGAACATATAACAGCGTCGATGTCGGCTGCGGAAAGTTTTACCTTCCCCAATTGGTTGATCACAGTCTCTTCTGGTTGAAAGATGGGCGTCATAAGCTTGGCGATGCCTCCCCAGCGCGCCTCGGCATCCGTGGCGGCCACTGGATTGCAGCCAGTGTCGAAGAGAACATTGCCTTGATCGTGGCGGATCAGGGCACAGGAAACCGGCAACTCAAACGTTTCTTCGCGGGATGCGCCCGGATCGTAGATCGAGCGGCGCATTCTAAGCCGGCCGCCAGACAGCATGTGCATTTTCACTTGAGCGGTCCCCTCTCGTTGATGAGTTCGTGGACAGCACTGACGATGTTCTCGTAGCCTGTGCAACGGCATATATTGCCCGACAGGGCTTCACGGATCTCATCGTCATTCTTGAGGGTATGATGCCTCAGAATGTCAGTAATCGTCATAATGAAACCCGGTGTGCAAAAGCCGCACTGGAGACCGTGATGGTCACGAAAAGCCCGCTGGATCCGGCCAAGCTTTTCAGGGCTGCCCTGACCTTCGATGGTTTCGATTTCGGCACCATCTGCTTGTACGGCAAGGATCAAACAGGATCTTGCCGAACGTCCATCGAGTAAGATGGTGCAGGCGCCGCAAACACCATGCTCGCAACCAACATGAGTGCCGGTCAGGCCGAGTTCATTGCGGAGGAAGTCGCTTAGAAGCATGCGGGGTTCGGCACGGCGGGTGTGGGCGACGCCGTTGACGATGATCGTTATTTCAACGCACTTGCTCACCTGGCTCGTCCCTCCGCTGCCCGGGTCCAAGCGCTGTTCAGAGCACGCCGCGCGAGGGCGCCAGCGAGGTGGCGGCGGAAGTCGGAAGAAGCGCTATTATCAGAATTCGGTGTGATGGCGGCACGCAACGCTTCTACCGCCTCATCGAGTTTGGCGCTGCTCATCATGGAACCCTCGAGTGCGGCTTCGGCTTCGGGCATGCGCACGGGGGTATCTGCCACTCCCGTCAGGCTGATCCGCACATCGAGCGCCTGTCCATCTGCCCACCGCATTGTCACCGCCGCAGCAGCGAGCGCATAGTCTCCATGGCGGCGCGCAAATTCTTCGAAGCCCCACCCGGTGCCTGCAGGCAATATATCGATCTCTACTCCTGTCACAAGTTCGTCCTGCTCAAGCGCGGTCATAAGCGAGCCTGTAAAGAAGTCACGCGAGGGCATCCGGCGTTCTCCCCTGGGCGAGGCGATATGGATGACGGCATTCAATAGCCTCGCGATCATCGGGCACTCGGCTGCGGGATCGGCATGGCAAATGCTTCCGCAAAATGTACCGCGATTGCGCACCGTCAAATGCGCCACATGCTTCATTGCTTCGCGAAGCACTGGAGCATGCTGAGCGATCAGAGGATCCGACGCGGTCATTCGATGCCGGACGAGAGCGCCAATCAGAACTCTATCGCCCCTCCTCTCCACTGAATCCAAGCCTGGAATGCGATTGATGTCGACGACGACCGAAGGCTTTACGAGCCGGAAATTCATCATGGGCATCAGGCTTTGGCCACCAGCTATGATTTTGCCGCCGGCGTCTGCCTCGCTGAGGGCCTGGACGGCGTGCTCGACGCTCCTGGCGCGCACATACCGGAACGCTGCGGGCTTCATCCTAGCATCCGTGAAAGCTGGCCCGGGCTGCAGTCTTCATGCCGCTGGCGAGGCGTCCTATCATATCGAGCGCGCTGAACGCCTTTAGCGAGACCTGAGCAGCCATTTCGTTGAGCTGCCCTTTCGCCATTTGCACCTCCTTGCGTAGTGACTTTCATTATTAGACTATGCTAAGAAATGTCAAGCTGCCAGATGACTTCACCGATGCCGGAAGCACTGGATAAGCGAGGAAGGAAACCCCAGCGATGAAGATAAGAGCCGCGGTATTGCGAGCCATGGGCGCAAAGTTGCCATATGCGAAAAGCCAGCCATTGCAGATCGAGGAGGTTGACCTCGATCCGCCCGGCCCCGGAGAGGTCTTGATCAAGATTGAGGCCGCCGGTCTGTGCCACTCGGATCTTTCTGTGATTAACGGTGACCGCCCCCGTCCAATGCCGATGGCAATCGGTCACGAGGCCGCAGGCAGCGTAGTCAAGACTGGCCCAGGGGTTGACGATCTCATGCCCGGCGATCACACCGTGATGGTGTTCATGCCAAGCTGCGGCCACTGCCTGCCCTGCTCAGAGGGACGGCCAGCACTTTGCGAACCTGGAGCCGCCGCAAACGGAAAGGGATCGCTCCTAAGCGGGGCCATCAGGCTGCGCACTGGCAAGGGCAATATACACCACCATCTCGGCTGCTCGGCCTTCGCCGATTATGCAGTGGTCTCACGCCGTTCGCTGGTAAAGATAGACAAAGATATTCCATTCTCCGAGGCGGCCCTGTTCGGTTGCGCGGTGCTTACTGGCGTCGGAGCCGTTGTTAATACGGCCAAGGTGCAGGCAGGGCAGAGCGTCGCCGTCATCGGACTTGGCGGTGTAGGCCTAGCGGCTGTATTGGGGGCGCTCGCAACGGGAGCCGCGCAAATTGTTGCAGTTGATCTTTCCGAAGGCAAGCTCGCACTTGCCAAGGAGATCGGCGCGACCACCATAATCAACGCTCGCGACAGCAATGCAATTGAGCAGGTCCGCGCAGCAACCGGCGGCGGAGCTGACTTTGCTTTCGAATTCGCAGGCTCCTCCAAAGCGCTCGAAAATGCCTATAAGATGACGAAGCGGGGCGGAACCACCGTAACAGCTGGCCTACCACCGCCGGACGCTGCCTTGGCGGTGAATATCGTTAATCTCGTCGCCGAAGAACGAACGGTGAAGGGCAGCTATATCGGGACCTGTGTGCCTGTCCGTGATGTGCCGCGCTACACTGCTCTCTATAAAGCGGGACGGTTGCCGGTAAACAAGCTCATGAGTGGGATTATTCCGATCAGCGAAATCAACCACGGATTCGATCAGCTCAACAGCGGAAGCGTCGTGCGGCTCGTGGTCAGCTTCGATAGCTAGCGACAGCTCTCTGTGGCCCGAAGGCAACGGAGTCCGTGACTATGGGTCCAGCCCGATACAACAAGGGTCAGACTTGCGTCAGGCCTTGCCGAGAAGGTGGCGGTCGCGGTCGAAGACTACCTTGAGATCGAATAGCTGGGTTGAGCAGTTTGAAGGGAGAACACAAGATGGAGATGACAGGCGAACAGCGAATCCCGGCAAACCGCGAAGTCGTGTGGAAGGCGCTTAACGATCCCCGTGTTTTGGAGGCTTGTATTCCTGGATGTCAGGAACTGATCAAATCCTCCGATAATGAAATGACTGCGATAACGCTGCTGAAGGTTGGCCCCGTCACCGCAAGGTTTCAGGGCGCTGTTACCTTATCAGATGTCGATCCACCAAACAGCTACCGTATCACCGGTGAGGGTCAGGGTGGCGTCGCCGGCTTCGCGAAGGGCACCGCGGCTGTGCGGCTGGAAGAGGATGGAGCCCATACAATTCTTCATTACACCGTGTCCGCTCAGGTTGGTGGCAAACTCTCTCAGCTGGGAGGACGATTGATCGATGCCACTGCCAAGCAGATGTCGAGCGCCTTTTTTAAGCGGTTTGCCGAGGAAATTGGAAGCCAACACGCTGGGCCGGCTGGTTCTGGGGCCACAGCGGCGCAACTGAAACTCGAGGATGTTTCAGGGTCTCAAGCCCAACCGGATCGGCGCTACCAGCGTCCGCGCTCCGCACCACTTGACCTCACGCCAGGGATCTTTAAGCATTGGAAATGGGCTGCAATTATCTTGCTGGCGGCGGTAGCGGGACTTGCTTGGAACATGCTTGGCGGTACGTTGCCAATCCCCGTAGGCTCGCAGGAACACGTTTCACCCGAGTTTGCGAGCGCCGTGCAGCTTATTATCGTGGCGGCGATCGGATATCTTTTTGGCCGTCAACACTCTAAAAGTGGATCGTCGCGGGCGATAATCGTAGATCTTGAACTCCTTAACGAACTCGCTAGGACTAGGTTCGGAAGAAATGAGTAGCAAGCTACTGCCGCCACAGAAGGGCGAGGCGCTGTTTCAGTCTGCCCCCATCCAAGAGAGTTCCGATGTTTTACCGCAGAGCAATAAACTAAGCATAGAGAACGGGCGCTCGTGGTCTATCGCGACTGGCGTTCTTCTTATTCTGACGTTTTCATACGGCGCTCCCCTTATTACAGTCATTGCGCTCAAGCAAATCGCGGCCGATCTTGACACACCCAGATCAGTAGTTGCACTCGCGTCTTCTCTTGTTTGGCTTGGATCGGGCCTGGGTGCGATCGGCTTTGGCCGGGTGGCGGATCGAATTGGCTTCAATAGAACTGCGTCGATCGGCGCCGCGGCGATTGGAATTGGCCTGGTACTGTCGTCGGTAGTCATTAACGGCACACAGCTTGTTGCCGTCCATCTCCTGCTTATCGGAGTTTTGGGGAGCGGTGCCATCAATATTCCGATGATGGTCTATATCAGCCGTTGGTTTGATCGCCGAAGAGGATCGGCTTTGGCGTTTGTGAGCAGCGGCCAGTACCTCGCTGGAGCAGTATGGCCGGCGGTTATCACGATTGGCATTGAACATGCCGGGTGGCGGCAGACAATGCTATGGCTAGGTCTTCTCACCGCCGCCGCCATCATTCCGGTTGCGATGAACGCCTTGGCTCCCGCGCCGGAGAAAGCCGGTTCTATCGTTCCGGACGGCCCTGGTCACGGACAGGATGCGATCGCAGGGTTGTCTCCGCCCGTGATCTTCTCGCTGCTGTGCCTCGCCGGCTTTTTGTGCTGCATACCGATGGCAATGCCATTAAGTCATCTCGTGGCGTTGTGTAGCGATGCCGGCATCGGTACTTCCCAAGGCGCTCTCATGCTTTCTTTGCTCCTTGGGAGCGCGTTCATCAGCCGGCAATTCTGGGGATGGCTGTCTGATCGGGTGGGAGGCCTTTGGGCAGTCTTGAGCGGCTCCGCTTTTCAGGCCGCCGCAATCGCCGGCTTCGTTTGGACGCAGGATGAAGCCGGACTGTTTGCGCTATCTGCGCTATTTGGACTTGGCTATAGCGGTATCATTCCGGCTTATGTGGTGGCCTTGCGTAATCTTTTCCCGAGCGGCGAAGCAAGCTGGCGGGTCCCAATCTGGTTCTTCGTGAACTTGTGTGGAATGGCATTCGGCGCATGGTTCGCGGGCTTTATCTACGATAACCAGTTGTCATACGCCCCGGCCTTCGCTGCCGGCCTAGCCTTTAACATCGCCAATCTAGTTGTGATGGGCTTCCTGGTCTATCGTCAGGCAAGACATTGAAATGCGAGCGCGTGCCAGCAAGGGGCGAAGTTTGTCAGGCTAACGCAACAAGCCTTCTGATGCGCGGTTTTCAATTCCTGGGTTTATCCACCTAGGTTAAATTTTCTGGCTATCTCACGTTCCATACCGTCAGTCATAACGCCGCCGCGTTCGTGGATAAAGGTATCGATGTGATGGTCCTGCCATCGCTGAAAAAGCGCTACCGCCCGCCGTGCGATATCGCCTATCGATGGCGCAGCCCGAACTTGCTTTTCGATAGTTGGTAAAGCGGCGCTGCTCGACACGCCAACCGTCTTAGCCATGAGGGGCAATCCTTCTGCAAAAGTGAAGTAATACCCTTTGCGCTTCCTCATACTAAAGTTTAGTTGGACCTTGGATAACCACAAGGCTTGGTTTCGCTGCACACTTATGCAGAAACTGCATGGCTTAAGAAAGCTGCTCTCGATCCTCAATCGCTCCTTCGGCACGAGCCACTCAGCCAAAGGCCGTCGGTCCAAACCTTCTCCGCAACGCTTTGCCGGCCATTCGCGATGACCTCAGTTTATGGGCAATCCGGCTGTGCGGAGGACCGATTCATATCGTCTCCGGTGCCCACATAATGACGAAGTCTTTGCACCTTTGCGTGTGCGCGGACGCTTCGATTATCGCTCGCCAATTTCTGAGGGAGGGAAGGCTTTTCGCGTGATGTGAGTGCTTCGCCCGCCCTCCCTCTGGGCGCCTTGCACAGCTACGATGGCGTTTTGCACCTCCTCGACCGCAGGATGGTTTGGACCATACTCGCGGCGCCGGATGGTTAGCGAGCGCATTAGAAGCTCTTCGGCTTCCGCATAGCGCCATTGCCTAGAGTAAAGCGCCGAAAGGTTGAAAAGAGCCGCTGCCAAAAAGACGGCATCCGGGCTGTTGTTGCCAATCGTGATTGCACGCTTGAAAAGCAGCTCCGCTTCGGCAAACCGTCCCTGTTCAAAATAAGTGACAGCGAAACGATTCGCGATCCTGCCCACCCAAACGTCGTCTGGACCTAGCGCGATCTCAGCCGCTTTCAACGCCAAGCCGAACATAACAACAGCCTCAGAAGCACGTCCCTCGGCCTTATAGATGACCGCCAGATTGGCGCTTACGTATGAGAGCCTTTGATCCGTAGGTTTGAAATTCTCTTGGGCAATAACGAAAGCCCGCAGCAGGGTCTTTTCGGCATCCTTATAGCGGCCAAGTGCGTTATAAATGCCGCCAAGGGTGTTCAGCGCGTCAAAGACCCGGCTCTGATCCAGCTTTTCGGCATCGGTCAAAAGCGATAGCAATCGCAGCCCCGTATCCGCCGCCTCTGCGTAACGGCGCTGCCCAGCATAGAGGTTGGCCAGATTGTAAAAGGCGGCCGCTTTGGAAGCAGAGTCCCCAGACTTTTCGAATGCCGCAATCGCACGATTAAAATGGGCTTCCGCATCCGCTGCGTGGCCTGCATCCATACAATAAAGGGCAAGCCGGTTCGCGATCGCGCCTTGACGGTAGTACCCGGCCGGCTATCGCGAGGGCCCGTTCTAATAGACTAATTGCAGTCTCGCTTCGCCCTTGCGCTTTATAGATTATCGCCAAATTGCTTAGCGCCCATGCAAACGCGGCCGGCGAAGCGAACGCTTCTCCGGCGGCATTCACCAACCGGTTCATCAGGCTGCCGGTCTCCCGATAGAGCCTCTCGCAGCAGAACCATCCCAGATGTTCCGCAGTTGACACGATGGGAGAGTGGGCGGAGCCAAGCGCCTTGCCGGTTGCGGCTATCTTTTTCAGATAAGAGAGAGCGGCCGGATGCCCCAGGCCTGCCTCTTCGAAAAGCGCACGGAGCCTTTCCGGCCATTCACTTCCTGAAGTCTGACTTGGAAAACCGTTCGCACGGTCTACGCCGAAAGTGGCTTCTGCAGCGTGATTCGGATTATGAGGGCTGTCCTCAAGGTCTTGAGGACGAGCGAAAGCTTTGTGCCCGCAAAAAGACTGTTGTTCTGCGCAGAAGGGATTCGGGAAAGCGGCGGCGAAGGAAATAATCAAGGCTGCAATCAAGTTGCGAGCCGCCGGGCGGCATTTTAAAGATCGAGGAACCCCGGCCAGCACTGCTGCTCTGCTCATCTATTGTAGAGAGTGGAGCAACGTACACATTGAAATAGCCGATTCGCAATCTCTGATTGCAGTTCTTATGCCTTTCCCGGCAATTAT